>JAFYON010000134.1 GCA_017560145.1 Clostridia bacterium
AAATTCCTCCGAAACCTTCGTGTCTGCAAAGGAAAGGATTCGGATATAGGCAATATTGCCGTCGAGCTTTTGGTAAAGCACGTTTTCGCTTTCGACTGCTTGACGCTTGATGACGAAATCGATTTTTTCTTCACCGCGCAAAACCGTTATATTAACGTCTGTGCCGGCAACGCCACGTACGGCGTCGAGCATATCGTAATAGGTTTCCTCGCTCGCTTCTATCCCCTCGGCCTTGATAACTATATCGCCCTTTTTGATTCCCGCTTTTTCGGCAGGGGAGTTGGGGATAACGCCGAAGACGTAAATGCCGTGGGTGTCGATATCATAGCCGGCGTGCACGCCGATTCCAACGAAATCGCCGTCTGCCGAATCAACAAGCGAATTATATTCCTCTGCGGTCAGATATTGCGAATAATCGTCGCCGAGCGCTCTTGCCAACGAACGGTACATTTCCTGCCAGATCTCGTTTTCCTCATAGCCGTGTACGTAATAGCCCTCGATCATTGCGATCATGGTAGAAAGCTTTTCGTATCTTTCCTTATCGTTGCCTATAAGTGTTATAAGATCCTTATAGATTCCAAGATCTGCCGATTCAAGACGGTTTTCGTTTATATCCTTCTTGTCCTCGACCGAGCTGATCGAAAGCGTTGCAACGACCGTGGTGATGCAAACGAGCATCGAAACGATAACGCACGCAAAGGGTGTTATTCTTTTTTTAAACATTAAATGCCTTCTTAAAAATTATTTGCTTTCTTTTTTGGTGTAATATCCGTCGGGCAGATATTTGTTGGGGTTAACGTAGTTGCCGCCAAGGTTTGTATAAGTTTTGGTATCGATTACGCCAAAGTGGAGGTGGTAGCCTGTCGAGCGTCCGGTCGTGCCGACGTAGCCGATAACTTGTCCTGCTTTAACCGCATCGCCGACCTTTACGTGATAGGTGGGCTTGCCGTTGTTGCCCTTATAGGGAAGATTGCCGTTTTTACCGCTGTTATCCAAATGGGCATAAAGTGAGGATATTCCGTCGCCGTGATATATGACAATACATTCGCCGTAACCGCCGTTCCATGAAGCACGGGTTACAACGCCGTCCTTAACCGCAACGATCGGTGTGCCGCGAGAGCAGGCAAGGTCGATACCCTTGTGGTATTCGGTGGTAGGCAAGCCAAAGGGATCGCCGCGCCAGCCGTATTGGCTGGTGACGCGATAGCTCGAGGTTTTTATAGGCCAGATAAATGCGGCGGTGGAGCTGTAATACTTTTTGCGCTCCTCTTCGAGCTTTTTGATCTTTTCTTTTATCTCAACAAGTCTTGCGTTCTTTTCCTTATATTGCTCGGAAAGCTCGCCCGAGTTCAAATTAAGCTCTGCGGCGATGGTTTCGAATTCCTTCTTTTTCTTGTTCATTTCGAGCTTTGCGCGGTTAAGCTCAACGAGATAATCGTTGTATTTTTCCTGTGTTTCGGCAAGCTCGATCTCGTTCGCTTCAAGGTCGGCAATCGAAATTTCAATCTCCTTAAGAAGCGTGTTTGCGGCGTTCATTATATCGTTATAATGATCGCGTCTTGTAAGAAAATCGGCAAAGTTGTCCGATGAAAAGAGCAGCTCGAACGAATTGACCTCGCTGTTTTCATATATGAACTGCATGAGCTTTTTATACATCGACATGCGGTATTCATAATCCTCGCGGATAACTGCAATATCGCTTATTACCTGCGCACGCTTGAGGTCGTAAGATTCCATCGTGCCGTTGCGAAGGATGATTTCGGCTTCAAGAGCTTCGATCTCTGCTTGGTATTGAACAAGAAGCTCTGCGGTCTGACCGGATTTGCCCTCTAATTCGGCAATGTTCTTTGTTATTTCAGCGAGCTCCGCCTGTACGTTGGCGAGCTCGTTTTTATACTGTTTAAGCTCGTTTTCAATATCAAAGATGGTTTTTGCCGCGTGCACCTCTGTCGGCTCGCTGAAGGACAGCGCACCGAGTGTGACTATGAAGCAAAGAACAACTGCAACGGATCTGAATATGATTTTTGACATTAAAATCGCTCCTTAAAAATTTGGGGCTTACGCTTTAAGATATTTCTTAAGCGAGATGCTGGAGGAAACGATACCTGCGAAAAGACCGATTGCGAGGAAGCCGATTCCGACCAAAATTGCGTAATCGCTCCAAAAATCGCCTGCGGTTATCGCCGCAACACCCGATGTGCCGGTTGCCGACTGAACGATGCCCTTGAGCAGATATTCGTAAAGATAAAATTCGATGCCGAAGGAGATCGCCGCGGAAACGGTGCCGATAATGACACCCTCGACGATAAAGGGCATACGGATAAAGCTCTTGGTTGCACCGCAAAGGCGCATAAAGGTGATTTCGTTTCTTCTTGCGAAAACACCGAGCTTGATGGTGTTCATAATAACGAACAAAGAGATGATAAGGAATATTACCATAAGCCAGAGTCCTGCGATGTAAAGAGCGTTTTTGATGCTCATTACGTTTTCGTAAAGCTCGGCATAGTCCTTGATATCCTCGGTTGCGATAGCGTCGTGCTCGGTTCCGTTCGCATCAAGAACGGTGATCGAGTCAATACGGTTACGAACCTTTACTACCTCGTCAAAGTTGGAAAGGTTGATAAAGGTAATGCGGAAGCTGCCGCGGAGAGGGTTGTCCTGCATCGAGCTTGTAATGCCCGCGTGCGTACCCTCGTCGTGGTTGCCCTCGTGCTCGTCTGTAAACGCATCCAACCAGGGCTGATCCTGATATTTTTCCTTGAAGAGCTCGAAATGCTCGTCGGGAGAAACGTATTTAAAGTTTTCGTGCTTGGGGATGACGATATCGTCGGTCCATTGGTCGCTCGACCAATCAATAATGGGCGAATCGTTACAGATGGTGGAAAGCTTTTCGCCGATCTCTATAATCTGGCTTTCGCTGTAATCCTTGTCCATCATAACCTCGATAACGTTCAAATCGTCGATGGCATTGAAATTGCGGTCGATGGTGTCGATAACCACAAAGAAGGTACCGACGAGTATCATACAAGCGATAAGCACGAGTATAGACGCCGTGGACATAACGCTGTTTCGTGCAACGCCCTTAAATCCCTGACCTAAGTTATAGAAAAATACGCTCGGCTTCATTCTGCTATCTCGCCTCCGATCCGGTCGGAAACAATGCTGCCGCCTTCGATACGTATCACGCGCTTTTTATATTGCTCGATGATGTTCATATCGTGGGTAACGACGAGAACCGTTTTTCCGAGTTTGTTTATCTTTACAAGCAGCTCCATAATGCCTTCGGTAAGGTCAACGTCAACGTTGCCGGTAGGCTCGTCGGCAATAATGGTGTCGGGGTTGTTAACAAGCGCACGCGCAAAAGCGACACGCTGCTTTTCACCGCCCGAAAGCTCGCTCGGGAAGGAATCGCTCTTGTGACCCAATCCTACGATATCGAGGAAGAAGGGAACACGCTTTTTTATAAGCGAGGGCTTCGCGCCGACGACTCGCATTGCGAAAGCGACGTTTTCATAGACTGTCATCTTTTCAAAAAGCTTGAAGTCCTGAAAGACGACGCCCATCGTTCTGCGAAGCTTGGATATCTTCCACGAACGGATTTTGTCCAAACGGAAGCCGTTGACCTCCAATCTGCCCGAGGAAACGCGCTCCTCACAGATGAGCAGCTTGGTAAGAGTCGTTTTACCTGCGCCCGAATGGCCGACAACGAAAACAAATTCGCCGTCGTCTATTTGCAACGATACGTTGTTAAGCGCCGCGGTACCGTTGCTGTATTCCATTGAAACGTTTTCAAATTTAATCATAAATTACCCCAAATTAATAAATCGAGGGTTTGCTGATAAGATATTTCTTAACCATCAAAGCAACCTTAAAGGTGATAGCGTGCTCGAATTCGCGAAGGTCAAGACCGGTAAGCTTCTTGATCTTTTCAAGACGGTATACGAGAGTGTTACGGTGTACGAAAAGCTTTCTCGAGGTTTCGGAAACGTTAAGGTTGTTATCGAAGAACGCGTGAATGGTGGTAAGAGTTTCACGGTCAAGGCTTTCCAAAGAGCCGCGCTTGAAAACTTCCTGAAGGAACATTTCGCAAAGCGTGGTGGGAAGCTGATAGATCAAACGGCCGATGCCGAGGCTTTCATAATTGATAACGTTCTTTTCGGTGTCGAATACCTTGCCGACCTCAAGCGCAACCTGAGCGTCCTTGTAAGAGCGCGCAAGCTCCTTGATGTTGGAGACCGTCGAGCCGATACCGATGTGCACCTTGAGATAGAATTCCGACTGAACGGTATCTACGATGCTCTTTGCAACGTTTTCGAGAGTTTTTGTGTCGAGAGCGGATTTGAGCTCCTTGACGAGAACGATATCCGATTCGCCGACGTTGATAACGTAATCGTGAACCTTGTCGGGGAACATATTCTGGATAACGTCATAGGGGATAATATCGCCTGCGTTGCTGAAGCGAATAAGGATAACGGCGCGGTTAACCTCGCTGTCGAAGCGAAGCTCCTTGGATTTTATATAAATATCGCCGGGGAGAATGTTGTCGAGGATGATGTTTTTGATAAAGTTGGTTTTATCGTATTTCTCGTCGTAGAGAGTTTTGATGTTCGAGAAGGAAACCGAAAGAAGTGCGGAAATGCTCTTTGCAATATCGTCGTCGCCTTCAACGAATACTATGTATTCAATTCTTGCGTGGGAGCCGATGGGGCGATAGGTGTAATCACCGATAACCAAAGTTTCGTAATTGTAGGAAAGTTCATCGAGAATGTCCTTGTGCGCGCTGCCGATTTTGGAAAGCTGGCTGCAGGCAATAACGACACCCTTATCGTCGATTATACCGATTTCGCGGTCAACCGCCTCTCTCATTTGATAAATCAAACCCTGAAACAATTTGTTGCTCATTGTGCATTCTCCTTTTATGTTTAACTTCATTACATATAAAATTAATATCATAAAGATATACATTGTAATTTTATATTAATTTTCATCCAAATGCAAGTGCTTTTGCAAAAATACAACAAAGAAAAACGTGTTTTTTTGTATATTTTGCCGCCGAATTTGTTAAAATTGCCATGAAAAGACAAAAATATTAACGATTTGTGAACAACGCTGCAAAGGCGGTGTAATTTTTAAACTCTATTGACATAAAACGTTTTTTGATATATCATATAATTGTTGTATAACTAAATCAAAAGGAGATATATTATGAACGGTCAGCAACCTAACTATCAACAGCCTAATTATCAGCAACCCAACTACCAGCAGCCCAACTATCAGCAACCCAATTATCAGCAGCCCAACTACCAACAGCCTAACTATCAGAAGCCTCCCAAGCAGGGCAACTTCCTTGAAGGCATAGTTAACCTTGTGGTAAAAATGCTTCCCATTCTCACCTTCGTATTCCTTTGCCTTGGTGCGACTTCGTTCCTTTATTATTTCATCTTCGGTATTGTTGATGCAATCGATTACGAAAGCTTCAGAAGCTTTATCGTTGATATCAGAAGCGGCATCTCGTCTGTTGCTTCTTACTGCTTCTATGCTGCAATCACCGCAGCTCTTTCCAAGCTTCTTAAGAAATAAAAGCATAATTCAAAAATCTGTCGCTTTATTGCGGCAGATTTTTTGTTTTTACCCCCTTGACAAACGCGAAAGAGTATGATAAATTATAATTAACAATTAGGTTAAATGTTAAATGAAAGCGAGGCATTAAAAACAGCAATGCAAAAAACACTGCGAGCACTTGCCGATCCGATAAGGCGCGAAATACTTAATTTGCTCAAAACGGGTCGTATGTCGGCAGGCGATATTACCGAAAAATTCAACGTAACCGGTGCTTCGGTTTCGCGTCATCTTTCGGTTTTGAAGGAAGCCGATCTTATCCGAGATACAAGAGAAGGAAAATTTATTTATTACGAGCTTAACACCTCTGTGCTCGAGGAAATTATGCTTTGGATAAGCGGATTGAAGGGAGACTGCAACAATGATTAAGAAGAACAGAATTAAAATAATTGCCGCGTCGGTGGTTAACTTTTTGCCGACTCTGCTCGGATTGATATTCTGGAGCAAAATATCGGTTCCGACATATTGGGGTATCGAGGGCGAGGGAGATAACTTCGGCACAAAGCTCTTTTTCGTGCTTTGCATTCCGTTGATCCTTTACGCGCTTTTCTGGCTCTGCATTTTGATGACCTCCAAGGATTCGGGCAATAAGAATCAAAACAATAAGGTTTTTGGACTTATAATCTGGATAATGCCCTTTATGTCGCTTTTCGTATCCGCAATCACCTATTTCGGATCGACCGGCAGAAGCTTTGAATTGATTATGTTCCTGCCTATTGTGCTTGGTCTTCTCTTTGCGGTAATGGGTAATTATATGCCCAAATGCAGACCTAACCGCACCATCGGCGTAAGAATAAAATGGACCCTTGAAAACGAAGAAAACTGGAACGCTACCCACCGTTTTTCGGGTAAGGTGATGGTTGCGGGCGGACTTTTGATGATACTTTGCTGCTTCCTTCCCGAATTTTGGGGCGCGGGCATTGCCGTTGCGATAGTTCTTGCGTGCGTTCTCGCCACAACTGTCTATTCCTATGCATATTACAGAAAACAGAAAAAGCTCGGCACCTATACCGTGAACAGCCCCGTTAAGCCCTTGAACAAGCCCGCGAAGATAGTTAGCGCGGTGCTTGCGGCGGTGATCCTTGCCGGCGTTGCGGTTCTCATGTTCACCGGCGAGGTCGAGGTAGTTATTACCGAGCAAGATCTTACCGTCGACAGCGTCTATTGCAGCGAAACCGTGTGTGCGCTTGACGATATCCAAACCATTCAATACGTACAGGATTTTGAAGGCGGCGTTCGCGATTACGGATTTTCGAGTGCGAAATTGGCACTGGGCGATTACACCAACGATAAATACAGCTATTTAAGCTATCGCTACGTCGGTACGGATGCATGTGTTGTTCTTTATACCGACCACGGAATAATCGCAATTAATCAATCCACCGAGGAAGCAACCAAAGCGCTTTACGATGAATTGATGGAGAAAACAAGCAAATAAATTAAGAAAGCGTGGGGTGTAAAAACCTCACGCTTTTTTCATTAATCCTCAAGTAAGACGCTGATTGCCGAAAGGACGTATCCGCTTGCCGTTTCGGTGCGGAGTATTCGCTTGCCGAGTCCCGCAAGGGCAATGCCGTTTTCCTTTGCAAGCGCCGTTTCCTTTTCGGAAAGTCCGCCCTCGGGGCCGATAAGGAAGCCGACTGTGTCCTTCCTTTCGGTCAGAAGCTCGCGCACGGGGACGGTGCCGTCGCCCTCGTAGCAGATGAAGGAAATATCCTTGCTTGCTATTTCCTTGATCGCATCATTATAGGAAATAATACCGCGTATTTCGGGGATGATCGTTCTGCCGCACTGCGCAGATGCCGATTCGCTTATCTTTTTAAGACGCTCGATGCGCTTTGCGAACGCCTTTGCATCGGGTCTGGCAACACAACGCTCGCTCATTACGGCAACGATTTCATAAGCGCCCAATTCAACAGCCTTTTGTATTACCGTGTCGAGCTTGTCGCCCTTTGGAAAGCACTGATAAACAGAAACGCGCAACGGCATTTCGGTATCGTTGTGCTCGGGCTCGCCGAGAAGAGCAAAAAGTCCGTCACGGGTAATTTCGGTAATGGTGGCGTTGTACGAATTGCCGTGCATATCGCAAATATGAAGACTGTCGCCAACACCCTTGCGAAGCACGCGAATAATATGGTTTGCATCGCTTCCGTCGATAAACGCGGTTCCGTTTTCGATACGGTCGCTGCCGATATAAATTCTCGGAATAAAAGCCATTAAAAGCAACTCCTATAATAAACTGCGGTCATTATACACCAAAATCGCCGATAAGTCAATCGTTGTCGTCTTGTGTCGTACGAAAGTTTAAAATGCTATTGACTTTTTTGGGGGTTGGTTGTAGAATATAAAGGCAAATAATGCAAATACTTATTGTGCCGGAGGTTATTTATGGCAGATAAATTTGACAAGGAAAACGTTTTCACTCTCACCGATGATGAGGGCAACGAAAGCGAATTCGAGCTTTTGGGAGAGCTTAATATTGACGACAATATTTATCTTGCTCTTATTCCGCTTGACGGCGACGAAGATGAATACGTTATCCTTAAGGTAGAAGTCGACGAAAACGGCGACGAGCTTTTGGTTACCATCGACGATGACGATGAATTCGATAAGGTTGCCGACGCTTTCGAGGACACCTTTATGGGCGAGATCGATCTCGACAGCACAGAAGAATAATCACTTAAAAAACAGTATCTTTTTGATACTCCAACCTGCGGGGTACGTGCGTCTTTTAACGACCGACGCCTCGTGTAAAAACCCACAAGAAAGAAAGGGAGCTCATATTCCGCTGTGGTGAAGCAGGCCTCCCGCATGCATTCCGCGTGCGGACGTTGGAAGCACTAAAGCATCGGAGAGGGCACCCACCTGCACAAAGCAGGGTTTCGTTCTCACGGGGGCACGGCCCATGCGGGGGATAAAAGCGTATAATTTTTAAGAGAATCGGGTTTACCGATTCTTTTGACTTTTTGGTGGATTATGAATAATATTTTTGAATATATCGATAAAAGCGAGCGCGAATTTCTTTCCTTTTGGGAGGATATTTGCAATCTCGAGGGTGTTGCCGAGGACAAGGATGCGCTTGACCGTGTAGCCGACAGGATCCAAGCGTTTGCAAGCGATCTCGGCTTTTTTGTAAACCGCATACCCTTTGAAAAATGCGGTGATTTTTTGGTTATCGATACAAAACAGGGTGCAGACAAGGGCGTTTGCTTCCTTGCGCATATGGACACCGTTCATCAAAAGGGCACTTTCGGTTATCCGCCCGTTAAAATAGAGGACGGAAAAATAAAGGGCCCCGGTGTTATCGATTGCAAGGGCGGTATTGCAATTGCATTGCTTGCAATGAAGGCGCTTGCCGTTAACGGCTATGACAAAAATTGCCGTTTACTTTTAACCTCCGACGAGGAGATAAGCAACCGCTTGGGCGGACAAAAGGAAATGGACGTCATCCGCGATTCGGTCGTCGGTTATAAGGCGGCGTTTAACTGCGAGGTCGCAGGTGTCGGTGAGGTTGTCGTTTCTCGCAAGGGAATATTGCGCTATAAGATGGAAATTTCGGGTATTGCTGCCCACGCCGGCATCGATTATTTTGCAGGCGCAAGCGCGGTGCGCGAGGCGGCACACAAGATACTTGCGCTTGAATCGCTAAGCACAGAGGGCGGCACGACGTTTAATTGCGGTATTGTTCAGGGCGGCCGTTTAACGAATATCGTTCCCGACAAATGCGAAATTCTTATCGACGTGCGCGTTAAGGACAGAGATGCAATGCAGGTGGCGATAAAAACGCTCGAGTCGGAGGCGGAAAAGGTTTACGTTTCGGGCACACAAACCAAGCTTTGCTTTATAAGCAAGCGCGAGCCGATGCTTCGCAACGAGGATACCGAGAATTTGTTTTTGCAGCTTAAAAGCGTTTCGGAAAAATATTCACTCGAGGAGCTTCACCCGATCGAAAGCGGTGGGGGAAGCGATTCGGCGTATACTCAAATGGCAGGAGTTCCGAGCGTTTGCGCTGTCGGCGCGACCGGCGATTTTTGCCATACCACGCGCGAATATGCAAATATTTCGTCACTTACGACCCGCGCAAAATTACTTGCCGCGGCAACCGTTGAAATGAAATAATGAAAAAGCCCTTGTGCTTTCGGCACAAGGGCAATTTTTTTGGTATGTTGTAACGTCAGGGGCGTTTATTCTCCCCAAAATATTTCCTGATACTTGAGAATTTCATCTATATCGATTTGGTACCAGTCACTTTCGAGTGGGTCGCTTACGGGTAAGATGCTTATATGGTCTTTAGCGACTTCGCTGAGTTCAAGAATCGTTCTCATTTCTTCAATGGTTGCGCCATTGTCGAACAGAGCTTGGATTTCTTCATTCGTCTTCATTCTGTTTGTTCCTATGAGCGCGCCGCAACGGTAACTGCCGTCTTCGGTCTGCCAAACATAGACCTCCACACCCTTCATTCCGTCCAAGCCAAAGTATTCGGGATACTTTTCATAAAGCGGATGCTCGGAGTAGGCGTTGGAATTCTCGTCGATTACAACTCTTTCAGCGTCAAGCCTTAAGGTTTCGATAAATAATGCGTAAACCGCACTGCTGTTCTTTTTGACATCGAGCTTTGTGAACAGCTTTATCGAGCTTCCCGTATCAACGTATGCGGTTATTATTTCGGGGAGTTCATTTTCATCTGCTTTAACAAACGCGATGATGAGCGTGTTTTTATCAAACCAATTGCCTGTGTATTTTTCGCTCCATTCGTTGTAAGAGGGAATTTCCGAGGTGCTTGCGTTAAGTTCTAATCCAAGTCCCTTCAACGCTTGTGTAAAGCTTACAAGCTCCGTCGTGTTGTTGATAATGGCTGCATCGGGTAGCTTTTCGTCCTTGCCGATACCTTCAGCCAAGACGGCTTGCGAAACGCTCATATTTATCGGGAACGAATATTTACCGCCGACATAATCGTGTTTTATCCTTATCCAGTAACGCAAACCGAGTGCGTCGAAATGTACGGGCTCAAGATATCCTTTCTCCAACGCTTCAAGTAATCTGACCTCGGTACCGTCGTCTAACCGCGCAGTTGACCAGATGTCTCTGTATTCTGCCATATAAATAAATTTGTCGGTTTCCCAGAAATCTTCTACAAATTCGGGATACAGTTCGTCAGCCGGTGGCTCAATGATATCAATAACGCGGCAAGGCGGTATTGTGAGCTTATCGGCAGGCTTTTTATCGTTGTCCCAAGTAACCTCTGCTCCCGTGGCATCAATCTTCATGGTTTCGATAAATACTGTATAAACCTGATCGGTCTCGGTGCCCAAGGTTTCTTCCGCCATATATACGGTTACGGTGCCGCCCGTTCTTATATAAGTAAGCTCGGGCTTGGGCAGATATTCGCTGTCGGCTTTGATCACCGCAACTATAAGAGTGTTCTTTTCAAACCAAGTATCTGTGTATTTTTCCGCCCAATCATAGTAAGAGGGGATCAACGCGGTGTATTCGTCAATGTTATAGACCTTGTTGCTTACTATATCCTTCGTATAAGCTTTAAGCTCGGATGCGCTGTTGAAGACGTTCGCATACGGGAAAATACCGTCGTCGCGAAGCTTATCGGTCATAACGGTTTCCCAAGTAAAGCCGCTGAACGGAAAAGCATATTCGGTATCCTTTTCCTCGAACTTAACTTGTCTGATGTAGTCGAAATCAAAATTATCGAATTCCTTGGGAGTTATATATCCGAGCTTCAACGCATCGACCAAAAGGATCTCACGTCCATCGTACATTAACGCAAATACCGATTGGCTTTGAATGCAGGGGAAGGAATAAACAAATATATCGTCTTCCCAAAACGGCTCAACCATATAGACGCTCTCTTCGGTACGGTCGATTATATCAATTACCTTGTTTGCCTGGGAGCTTTCCATTTCGGCGGTGGGGAAGACACGAACGTGTGCCTTGTCGATTGCAAAATGCTCGATAAACGGGCCTCCGTATGCGCTCGAGTTTCCGTATGCGCTTAGGTTGAAATATTGTAACCATGGCAAATGTTCCGGAACGGCGCCATCGGATAAAATAATTTCTACCCATTCCTCACGCGTTAAGGTATCGTTTACGTGCTTGGGTATATAAAACAATGCTGTATCAAGCCATTCGCCGGAAAATCCGCCGCCCTCTTCGTTAGGCACATCCAAGCCCGTAATAAACGCATCGGGAGAAGACAGCGCGGCGAGGCGGTAGACGATAAGCGCGTGGATGCTTTGACACGCGGCAGCGTAGTTTGTATCAATGGCTTGCTTATACAAAGGAAATTCGGTAAGAGTGCCGTTCATTAAAGGATAGCAGGCGATAAGGTTTCCGTGCATCGAATCGAGCATCGGATTGGAAATAACCGTTAAGGAATCATATTCGATATATATCCTTATCGAATCCTGAATGATATAAAGCACCTCTTCGGAGGTAAGCGCTTTGTTTTTTGTTTTGCCGTCGCTCCAATAGCTGTCAAGATATTCTTCGGAAATAACGGTTATGGCTTTTCCGTCCTCGCTTATTTCTGACATTTCTGCAAACTTTTCTTTCATATCTTTTTGTGCGACGGGCGGTTCCTTCGTTATATCCTCGGGCGTGCTTTCGGCAACGGTTTGGGAAACGATATCCATATCGTAATCCTTCGGCTCGCTGTCGTTTTGGGATAATACTTGCATACAGCCTGCGAGAATGAGCATCGATACAATAAGGATCGATACTACCGAAATTAAAAATTTAAATTCTTTTTTCACTGTTAACACCTTCCTTTCTAAGATTACGTTTAAAGTATAAGGTGTGTTTGTCGCCGACTTTTATCCGACTTATTGCCGAGTTGTAAAATCGATTATAACCTTCGTGCCTTTACCCAAAGCCGATTCGAAATTTATGGAAGCGTTATGGGAGTCGGCTATCTGCTTGCAAAGCGCAAGTCCCAGCCCTGCGCCGCCTTCTGCGCGCGAACGGGATTTGTCGGTACGGTAAAAGGGCTCGGTTATGTGAAGCAGCTGTTCCTCGGTCATGCCCTTGCCGTTATCCTCGATAACAGCTTTTCCGTCACGGCAGGACAATGTGATTTTTCCGCCGTCCGTGCAAGCCTTTATCGCATTTTCTGTGAGGTTGTAAAAGAGCATCGAAAGCAACGTTTCGTTACCCGAAACGATGGTTTTTTCGGTGTCCAAAATGATTTCTGCGTTAAAATCCTTTGCCTTGAATTGCAGCTTTTCGGAAACGTCATAAAGTATTAATGCAATATCGGTTTCGTCCTTTTTTAATTCGTTTCCGCGAATGTACGCGCTGTCAAGCAAAATTTCGGAAATTTTTTGCAATCTTTCGGATTCCGACATAATGTATTTAGCGGCGATGATCCGCTTTTCCTCGGTGGTTGCCGCCTTTTCCAGAAATTCGGCATAGCCGTGAATGCTCGTTAGCGGTGTGCGAAGCTCGTGCGCCATATTGTCAACAAGCATCTGTTTGCGCTTTGCGTCACGCTCAAGCGTTTCGAACTGCTCGTTTATCTTGTCAAGCATCGCGTTGAAGCTTCTTGCGAGAAGCGTAAATTCATCACTGCCTTGCTCTGTTGCTCTTACCGAAAAATCGCCCGATTCGATGATCTCGGTCGTATTGCGAAGCCGCTCCAACGGGGTTGAAAGCTTTTTGAGAATGAAATAAAGGCAGATCGCCAGAATTATCGAAACCGCCAGCGCCGTGATAACGTAGGTTATCATGAGCGATTTGAATTCGTCATCGACCGACGAGACGTTTTTGCCGAAAACAAGCTCGTATTCGCCGTTGCATACCGAAGCCGAAATGATGATATGGCGGTCACCGTTTATTTCGGTGTGCAAAAGCGAATCGGTCGGCGATTCGATGCTTTCGGTATAATTTTTATACAAGGTGCTTCCGTTTTTATTAAAGGAAAGCATTATACCCTTGCTTTTGTAATGCGAGCCGAAGGTCTGCATCAAAAGCGTAGGACTTGCATTTTCGTTCATTTCCATCAGGTCGCTGTAATCTCGCTCGAAGGACATCGCAACGTAATATTGCTCTGCCGATGCGGTCGCTTCTGCCGATTGAACGTTTTTGCTGTGGGTATATACCGTCAGCGAAAGAACACCGATATTTATACAGAACAAAAACAGAATAAGTGTGAAGATATAGGTCTTCTGCCAAAATCTCATTTTCATATTTCAAGTCGGTAGCCGGTTTTGTAAACTGTCTGTAAGCGGTTCGAGATGCCAAGCTTTTGGCGAAGCCTCTGAACGTGCACGTCGACGGTGCGGCTGTCTCCTTCGTAATCGAATTCCCACACGAGATATAAAAGCTTTTCACGCGTGAGCGCAAGGTTGCGGTTGTTTATAAACGCCTCCAAAAGGTCGAATTCCTTTGGCTTGAGTATAATCTCCTTGCCGTCTTTGAAAACGCGGCGGTTGTCGAACATAACCTTAATTCCGTCAAATTCAAAAACCTTCGCCTCGCCCTTAGTTCTGCGAAGCACTGCCTTTACGCGCTCGACAAGCTCGATAATGTCAAACGGCTTGGTGATATAATCGTCTGCGCCCTTGCGAAGCCCTTTTATCTTATCGTTCGCAGTCGCCCTTGCCGTGACGAAAATAACGGGCGTGCCCTTGATATAATCGATAATGTCAAAGCCCGAAAGCTCGGGAAGCATAACGTCGAGTATCAGCATATCGTATTTATTCGCCAACGCCTCGTCAAGACCGCTTTTTCCGTTAAATTCCTGAAAGCATTCGTGGCCGACAAGCTCGAGATTGAATTTTATAAGATCGCTTATTGCCTTTTCGTCTTCAACTATAAGTATTTTTGCCATTTCCGAGCATCTCCCTTCAATGCTTTTATACCACCGGCTTGTTGCCAAGTTGTATACAAAAACGACCGCTTGCATAAAAACGGTCGTTTTTCGTTATTTGGGCATAATTTCGGTGTAGTCGTAGATATAGTCTACGCAGATTTCGGCGATTTTTTCCTTATTGGATGCATTTGCCTCGTCATAAATGCCGACAACGTCATAGCCTGCGTTTACGGCGGTGATAAGGGCATAATAATTGTCCTCGAACACCAAAACGTCTTCTTTGTTAAGTCCGAATTTTTCGGTAGCGAGGTCATAGATCGCCGGGGATTTGCGCTTGGACGTGCCGACGTGAGTGCAATCGACCGTAAATTCAAAATAGTCTGCGAAAAAAGGGAAGCGGTCGAAAAAGCCCTTTGACATAGTTGCGGCGGTGTCGGTCGCTATGCACATTCTTACGCCGTTTGCCTTTAAATAATCCAAAAATTCAACCGCGGTGTCCTTGAAATCGATAACCGTGGAATATTTTTCTGCCATATATTCTGCGTGGGAAGCGTATTTCGACATATCGTCGCCCGCCAATTGCCACCAGTATTGCATCGAATCGATTAACGTGCCGTCCATATCGAAAATAAACGCCTTTTTATTTTTGAAATATTCCTTGTTTTGATTAAGAAGTTCGTAAGGATTCACTTTTTTACCTCGCAGAGCATTCAATATACCGTATGATAGCATATATGTGCAAAATATTCAATAATATACGACAAAAATAAATGGAAAAAAGCGAAAATAATACTTGCAATGAGCAAAATGGGGTGATATAATAATAAGAACTAATTTTTGGAGGTGTATCGACTTATGGCGATAAAAGAAACCTTAACACGAGTTTGTGATATTTTTTCAAATCCCGAATCTTTCGGAGGAAAGACCGTTCGTCTCGGCGGTTGGATAAAGACGATCCGTTCTTCCAACGCGTTTGGATTTATCGAGCTTAACGACGGTACCTGCTTTAAAAATATCCAGATCGTTTTTGAAAGCGATATTATTGATAATTATAAAGAAATTTCCAAGCTTAATATACCTGCATCCATCATCGCGGAGGGCGTGCTTGAGCTCACCCCCGGCGCAAAGCAACCCTTTGAGCTTAAGGCGAAGACTATTGAGGTAACCGGCGAATCGACTCCCGATTATCCCATCCAGCCCAAGCGCCATTCGTTTGAATTTTTGCGCTCTGTTGCTCACCTTCGTCCGCGCGCGAACACCTTTAACGCAGTTTTCCGCGTGCGCTCGGTTGCCGCACAGGGCATCCACCGCTTCTTTGCGGATAAGGGCTTCGTTTACGTAAACACCCCCATCATCACCGCAAGCGACTGCGAGGGTGCGGGCGAAATGTTCAAGGTAACCACCCTTGATATGGATAATCCTCCCCGTAACGACAAGGGCGAGATCGATTATTCCAAGGATTTCTTCGGCAAGGCGGCAAACCTTACCGTTTCGGGTCAGCTCGAGGCTGAATGCTTTGCGCTTGCTTATGCAAACGTTTATACCTTCGGTCCCACCTTCCGTGCAGAAAATTCCAACACCGCACGTCACGCGGCGGAATTCTGGATGATCGAGCCCGAAATCGCGTTTGCGGATCTCGAAGACTATATGACTCTCGCAGAGGAAATGACAAAGTACGTTATCAGATACGTGCTTGAAAGATGCCCTGCGGAAATGGATTTCTTCAACAAGTTTATCGATAAAGGTCTTCTCGACAGATTGAACGCGCTCGTTAACAGCGACTTTGTCCGTGTAAGCTATACCGAAGCGGTTGAAATTCTTAAGAACAGCGGCGTTAAGTTCGACTATCCCGTTGAATGGGGTTGCGACCTTCAGACCGAGCACGAGCGTTACCTTACCGAAACCGTATTCGGCAAGCCTACCTTCGTAACCGACTATCCCAAGGAGATCAAGGCATTTTATATGCGCCTTAATGACGACGGCAAGACCGTTGCGGCGGCAGATATGCTTGTTCCCGGTGTCGGTGAGCTTATCGGCGGCTCGCAAAGAGAAGAGCGTCTTGACCTTCTCGAAGCTCGCCTTGCAGAACTCGGACTCAACAAGGAAGACTATTGGTGGTATCTTGACCTTCGCCGTTACGGTGGCGTAAAGCACGCAGGCTACGGCTTGGGCTTCGAGCGTCTTATTATGTATATCACCGGTATCACCAACATCCGCGACGTTGAACCCTTCCACAGAACAACCGGCAGCGCAGAGTTTTAAACGCTTCGCTCTCCAATGAAATCGCAAAGTATATTTTTCGAGGCGCGTGTCTTCGAAAAATATGAGGATTTTATTGTAAAAGTGTAAAAATGCAAATGCAAGCAAATTATCCCAATAACCTTTTAAGAGGCATCATATAATGAACAAGAAACAACAGTTGATTGAACAATTCGAAAAATATAAAGCAATGGGACTTAAGCTCGATATGTCGCGCGGTAAGCCCTCGGCAGAGCAGGTTTCCACAATGGAACGCCTTCTTACTGCGGTAAAGACCAATGAAGAATGCTTTTCCGAAACCGGCAGCGACTGCCGTAACTATGGCGGACTTGACGGCATTAACGAAATGAAGCGTCTGCTTGGCGAAATGCTTGGAGTTACCTCCGATCATATCATCGTCGGCGGCAACTCGAGCTTGAACCTTATGTACGATACGGTTGCACGCTGTATGCTTCACCCCGTCGAGGACGGCTGCAAGCCCTGGTCGAAGTACGATCAGATCACCTTCCTTTGTCCCGTTCCCGGATATGACCGACATTTTGCTATCTGCGAATTCTTCGGCATCAAAATGATCAATATACCTCTTAACGAGGACGGCCCCGATATGGATATGGTAGAAAAGCTCGTTTCTACCGATGAAACCGTAAAGGGCATGTGGTGCGTTCCCAAGTATTCCAACCCCTCGGGCTTTACCTATTCCGCCGAAACGGTTAAGCGTATCGCTTCGATGAAGCCCGCGGCAAAGGACTTCCGCGTGTTCTGGGATAATGCATACGTGCTTCACGATCTTACCGATCTTCCCGATGAGCTTGTCGAAATTTTCTCGGAGGCCGAAAAATACGGCAACGAAGATATGTTCTTCGAATTTGCATCTACCTCGAAGATCACCTTCCCCGGCTCGGGTATCTCCTGCATCGCAGCAAGCCCCCGCAACATCAAGCGCATACTTAACGCGTTGAAGATCCAGACCATCGGCCACGATAAGCTCAATCAGCTCCGCCACTCGCGCGTGTTCAAGTGCTATGACGATATCGTTGCGCAAATGAAGGTTCACATGAACATCATCCGCCCCAAGTTCCAAATCATTTACGAAGCGTTTGAAAACGGCTTCGAGGGCTATGATAACGTTACCTGGACCATCCCCAACGGCGGTTACTTCTTCTGTCTTTCGCTCCCCAACGGCACCGCAAAACGCACCGTTGAGCTTTGCAAGGAGGCAGGACTTATCGTTACTCCCGCAGGCGCGATGTTCCCCTACGGCATCGACCCCGAGGACAGCAAGCTTCGTATCGCTCCCACCTTCCCGTCTTGTGAAGAGCTTGCCGTTGCCGCCGACCTTTTGACCGTCTGCGCTCGTCTTGCTATCGAAGAAAAATACGGCGAATAATTAAAAATGCACAATAAAAAGGCTCGCCCGTAAGGCAAGCCTTTTTTGTATAGCTTTGTTCTATTCAGCTTCTGCAACGCACTCTTTTAAAATGCGAACAAGCTCGGAGCTTTCATTTGAAAGGTCACTTAGTTCATAAAAACACATATGGTTTTCAAATTCCGGCTTTAGTTTTTCGTATTCGTCTGATGAAGGAAGTTGATCTTTTTCAAGGACATAATTAGATAAGACGTTTGCCATAAATATATGATCTTCGATTTTAAAACAAATCTCATAGTTGTCTTCGCCTGCATAGCGCACAATATACATATCTACACCTTCTTTGATGTATTTATATGCTTTTGTGCCCGTCGCTTTGTTAAATTCTTCGATTGAGTTGTATATATCTATTTTATCCTTGCCCCATTGACCAACGTACACTCTCCATGACTCAAGGTCTTTTTTTTCTGCCGATAAAGGATAAACGTTTAAATATGCTTTGAGAGAATTAACAGAATAGTGGTCGTCATGAGGTATGATTGATGTAATCTCGAAGCTTTGGAATAGCTTTGAAAGATCTATCAGTTTCGGATATGCCGTCGAATAGTCTGATATAAAATTTTCTATGCTGTCATAAAGGGGTTGGGAGGTTTCTGAAATTATTACATCTGATTCGTTTGATGAAAAATTCGATTCGTTATAATCGGAATCCGAATAAACACTTGCATCGAAGTCATCCGAATTTTGTGAAATGCCATTAATATCGGTAACGTCAGAAATAGCCTCGCTTATACTATCTTGTAAACCTTCTTGTGTTGCACATGCTATGAAAGAGAGACATAATAGCGCTGTCAATAAGACAAACATTATTTTCTTCATACATTATCATCCTTTCAGTGGTGATTATAGGTGTCTATATAAATATTATCACACCGAAAATGCGGTTGTCCATAGTAAAGCGAGTGCGTTAACAATATTCTGCTTTTTGCATAAAAAACAACTGCTGTATTGTTGGTTACAGCAGTTGAATTTGTTTATTACTTATGAAACCACATGGGGTCTACGAATACTCCGTCGATAGAAACGGCATAGTGAAGAACGGTTTTGCCGTTGGTAAATCCGCTTTGTCCTGCAATTCCGATAATTTCGCCGTCGGTAAGAGTATAGCCGACGCGAA
Source organism: Clostridia bacterium (assembly GCA_017560145.1). Classification (GTDB taxonomy): domain Bacteria; phylum Bacillota; class Clostridia; order Oscillospirales; family CAG-382; genus Coliplasma. Next base: position 19,246 of record JAFYON010000134.1, read on the forward strand.
CGTTAAGCGATTCGAGGTGGTAATAATAGGTATAAATTCCGTAGCCGTGGTAAACAACGACCGTGTTGCCCGTAGGTGCAAGATTGCCGCTGAAAACGACCTCGCCCGCTTGTGCGGAACGAACCGACGTGCCCTCGGCAAGCTCGTAAACCACGCCCTCGCAAACGCGCTCGCCCGTGTCGCCCGTTGTGTTGGCAGAGCCGAGGTTCACGGGTTGACCGTAGGTGAATACGGGGGTGTTGTTTTTGTTTACGGGCAAATGCAATTCGCTTTCGGCGAAATTAAAGTAATCCTGCTCGGGTCTCGATTCGACAGCACCTGCAAGCGCGGTCGCGAATTCCTCCATCTTTTCGGTGGAGAGCATCGAGAAATATGCTTCCTCCGATACCTCAATAGGAGTCCAAGCGGCGTTTTGGCGCTCGGTGAGGACGATATCCTGCTTGACACTGCCGACGCCGGTGGTGATTTCAAGCGAATGAACGCCTGCGCCGTTTTTAAGTCCGACGGGCAAAAGCGCAACGCCCTTGCTGTATTCGGTGATGCCGAATCCGATTTGCGGAATATCCATCGAGGTTTTGATTCCGATGGTTTCGTCGTTGTTAAGGTGGGTTGCATCGACAACTATAACGTCGCCGAGCGAAAATTCGTTTTTCTGGATCTCGACTATTGCAGGGATATCGTAAAGTATTTTGAATTTGTACTTAGCCTTGCCCGATGCCTGAGCGCCGTTAAGCTCGCTCCACTTTACCGAGAAGGAAACCTCCAAAAGTGTGTCGAACGAAAGGTCAAACTCGGAAATATCGCGTATTTCATAAACGCTTCCGTTATCGGCAACGTATGAAATATCGGTCATTTCATAGGGCAGAATTTCGTTGTCGGGAGCAAAGGAAAGCTTGTTTTCAAGTCCCTTGAGGATAATATAGGTTTCATCGCCGCTTGCCAATTGCTCGGGCTCGTATTTATATTCGTTTCCGTCGGTCTTGAAATATTTCCATTCGCTTTCTATCGGGTTGACGGTGTATTTGTTTTCACCGCTGATTACCGAAAGCGAGGGCATAAAATAATCGGCGTAAAGATAATCGAATTCGCTCCACAAAAGAAAGCTTTTTGCCGTTTCGGTATCAAGCACGAAATATTTTCCGTCGGGGTCAATAAGCAAGCAGCCCGAAAGGTTAAGCGAGGGGTAGAAGCGGTATTCGTTGGGAGAATCGCCCGAATAAAGGGTGATCAGAACCGGTAATTCCTTTGAAACGTCGCGCATCGGCGTTTTTATGGGAAGCGCGTTTTTGCACATATCCACGAAGAACGCCACTTCCTCTTCGGTTTTAAAGAAAACCTCATTGCTGTTGGGTGCGTCGAGCGTGACGCTGTCAACACTGTCAAGCGAGGTGTAATATATCAAAAAGCAAAGGATAACGGCAAGCGGCAGACAGAAAAACGCCACAAGCCAACCGTTGCTTTTTTTGTTTCGGTAACGTGCCATTAATATTCCTCCAACGTCGCAAACGACGTATAAATACATAATATTACAATTTTATTTTATAACATCGTCGGGCTTTAGTCAATAGTTTTTTCTCGTTTGGAAATTCCGTTTTATGGGAATAATCAAAGCGAGGTGACTGTATGGACAATTCGTTTGACAATTTTAAAAATTCCATAACAAATACTTTTGCGGAATGCGAGGATTTCGTATGCCGCGAATGCGGCAACGGCAAGGCGCGGTTTGCCTTGATGTTTATCAAGGGCATCACCTCGCGCGATTTTATTTCGGAACGGCTTCTTCGCCCTCTGCAGCACGCTGATATAGGCAATTTCAACGGCGACTTCAATTTGATCGCCGAAAGCCCGAATTTGTCTGTTCCGAGTGATGAAAGCTCTGCCGCGCAATCGGTTGCAATAGGCGAGGTGTTGATAATCGTCGAAAGCAAAAACGGCTTTTTCGTAACGCTTGCAAACGCTCAACAGACCCACGGCAGAGGTATCGACGAGCCCGACAGCGACATTACGGTGCGCGGACCGAAGGCGGGCTTTGTTGAGGATGCCGAAACGAATATGGCGCAGATACGAAAATATATCCGTACTCCCGATCTGAAGTTTGTCCGCTTTGCCGTCGGCGACGTTTCGCAAACGAAGGTTATCGTTTCTTACGTTTCGGGCAGGGCAAGAGGCGAGCTTGTCGAGGATATAAAGCGAAAAATCGCAAATTTAAAGGCAACGTCGATAACCGACAGCTTTAATATTTCAATGCTTCTCGACGGAAGTAAAAGCCGTTTTCTTCCGACCTGCGGAAGCACCGAAAAGGTCGACAAGCTTGCAGCGAAGCTTATGTCGGGCAGGGTTGCGATAATCGTTGACGGAAGCCCGTTTGTGCTAACCGTGCCTTTTGTGTTTGCCGAAAGCCTTCAATCTGCCGACGATTACATTCACACGCCCTATTATGCAACGTTTATCCGCGCGTTGCGGCTTGTCGCATTCGTTTCGGCGATATTTGCACCGGCAATACTTTGCGCTCTTGTGAGCTTCGATTATGCACAAATGCCGCCGCAGCTTTACGGCATAATTGCCGAATCGCGAAAGGATATTCCGCTTTCGTTCTTTTGGGAAACCGTTGCGGTTTTGCTGCTTTTCGAGATCCTGCGCGAGGTCGGCGTGCGAATGCCGCGTTCGGTCGGCGATGCGGTCGGGATAGTCGGCTCGATAATTCTCGGTAATACGGCGGTCGAGGCAGGCATCGTTTCTTCGGTGTGCGTTATTACCGTTGCGTTTTCGGCGGTTTGCGCCTTTATTACGCCGACGTATATGTACGTTATCGTGATCGCAAGAATAATTTCGCTCTTTCTTGCCGAAATGCTTGGTATTTACGGGCTTGGCATTTCCGCAACGGTCTTGCTGCTGATGCTCTGTGCAAAAAACAGCTTCGGCACGCCTTATCTTTTTCCGCTTGCGCCATTTAATAAAAAGGGGATGCAGGACTTTATTCTTGCAATGCCAAAAAGGACCTTGGGCAGAAGGGAGCTTGACGAATGACCGCGTTTTGTGCCTTATTGCCGCTTGCATCGGTTTTCGTTTCGCTTTCCTTTGACGGTGCAACAACGCCGTTCATTTTGTTGCAGATAGCGGTTCTTTTGCCGTTGGTGAACCGATGCGGCGAAAGGACCTGCTTTGTGCTTGCGCCCTTGCTTCTTTTGTCTGTGGCAATGCGGTTGGCTTCGCTTATCACCGTTTCGAAGGGCGCGTTATCGCTTGGCGGTGCGGTCGTCCTTGCGCTTATCTGTCTTGCAGTTTCCTGTGGGGCGGCGGTAAGGTCGGATACGGCGATACTGCTTGCGACACCATTGCTTTTTGTGTCGATCGCATTGGCGATATTCGTGACTGCGGTTTCCTTTTCGGGCAATCTGCGGACAGAGCTTGGCGAAGCCTCGGTTTTCGAGGCCGTTTCCGCCTTCGTTTGTCCCATCTCCGCATGTATTGCGTTTTCAAGCGTTGCAAATTTGCGACGGATAAAGCGATTTTGCGCCTTGACGGGCGGGATTTTGCTTTGCGCGGTTTTTATTGTCTTCGAGGCGGCGGGCGCGGAATTCGCGTTTCTCAGCGTACCGCTTGCGGTGTTGGCTTCATCTGTCGAAATAAAAGCCCTGTTAAAGGGCATTAAAGGTGTCCTGCGCGAATAAAATTTATTCGGTGATGAAACAATGCTGTTAACAAAAAAGAAAAGCCTTTGTATTGAAGATTCGGTTATAAAAAGGGAAGTGACCGACGAGGGAATATGCCTTGTAAAAATCAATCTGCGCTATCCCGAAATAGTATGCGGCAAAAAGGATTGCTTGCAGCTTTTCGCAAGGGATTTTTACAAAAGCCTTGCCGAATCGTTCGAAAAATATGCCGCGAACGAGCTTTTGAAAAAGGCAAAGGCGGCGTATTCCGCAGATCCGAATTCCTTTAATGCTTTTTCTGCACTGATGAAATACGAAATAACACGGCTTGACGAGAAATTTCTTTCGGTCGTAACCGATATTTCGGTGTGCGACGGTATAAATCCGCCGAGCATCGAGCGGAAAACTCAGGTTTGGGAAAGAAGCTTCGGCACCAAATGCAAGGCACATTATTTTATGCCGAAAAAGGAGCTTTTGAAGGTGCTTTCGGATGTTTTGGGCAAGGACGGGTTGAAAAGGCTCGACCCCGAGCTGTTCGTGCTTCGCGACGGAAAAATGGAATTTTTCCTTCGTGAGGAGGGCAAATACCGTGCGGTAACGCTTCCGTTGCAAAAAAACGGTTAAAAGCTAAAATTTCTTCTTTACTTTTTGGAAAGAGTTTGATATCATAATACTGTAAAAACTTTCCTAAAAGGAGCTTTTAACTATGGAACAGATCCGCATTGCTATACTCGGTCAGGGCCGAAGCGGCCGCGATATTCACGGCTTGCATCTTAAAAAGGACACCGAACGCTTTAAGGTCGTTGCGGTAGTCGATCAAATGGAGATCCGTCGCGAAAGAGCCGCAAAGGAATACGGCTGTGACGTTTATGCCGACTATAAGGAAATTTTGAACCGCGACGATATCGATCTCGTCGTTAACTCGCTTCCCAGTAATTTCCACTTTGCGGTAACAAAGGACCTTTTGGAGCACGGCTTCAACGTTCTTTGCGAAAAGCCCTTCGTTCCCACTGTTGAAGAATATGATATTCTCGTTTCTCTTGCAGAAAGCAAGGGACTTAAGCTTCTCGTTTTCCAACAGAGCCGCTTTGCAAACTACTTCCTTAAGGTAAAGGAAGTTATCGCATCGGGCGAGTTGGGAAGAATCGTTCACATCGGAATTCAGTTCAACGGCTTTGCAAGACGTTGGGACTGGCAGTGCTGCCTCGATCTTAACGGCGGTAACCTTGCAAACACAGGTCCTCACCCCCTCGATCAGGCGCTTAACCTTTTGGATTATTACGACGGTATGCCTCAAGTATTTGCGCACATGGACCGTTGCAACACCTTTGGCGATGCAGAGGACTATTGCAAGCTTATCCTCAAGGCACCCAACAGACCTATTATCGACCTCGATATCTCCTCTTGCGATGCTTATCCCGCATATACCTATAAGGTAGAAGGTACTCGCGGTACTCTTAAGGGCACTATGGCTCATATCGATTGGAAGTTCTTCAAGGAAGAGGAAGCACCCGAGCAGCACCTCATCCGCGAATCGCTTACCATGGGCGAAGAAAAGCTTCCCGCATATTGCGGCGAAACTCTTAAGTGGTACGAAAAGTCTTGGGACGGCGACCCTCAAGCTCCCTTTATCGCGGCTGTTCAGACCTATTACGATCAAATCTATGCTCTCTTTACCGAAGGCAGAGAACATGATATCAAGCTTTATCAGGTTCGTCAGCAGCTTGCGATCATCCGCGAAGCGCATAATCAGAATTTTTAATTATAAATGAGAAAGCAGGACGGTTTTTCCCGCCCTGCTTTTTTGTTATTCGTAAATAACCTCCGACCGTTCATTATAGGGGAAGCTGCATATTATTCCGTCGTTACCGATGAGCCCGCAAAGCTCGTCACGCTCCAAAACGGTTCCGCTTCCGTCGGCATTTACAACGTAATACATATCGTCCTCGACGTATGACCAATCATCGCACAATAAGGTCCAATATATTCTTACAATAGCGTATACCTTGCCGTTGTGCTTGACGTATTTACCCATAACGCACCTCGAGCCCAATTCAAGCTCATCGGCGTTTTCGGTGTGCGGAGGCTTAAGTGAATCGTAGTCAAGATTGGCTATAAACCGTCCGATGTCGGGCGCGTTTTTAATATCCTCTTCGGTAAAACGAACGCCCGAATCCTCGTTCTGCTCGTAAGGATTCGTGGTAAGGTAGAACGATTCGTTGGTGAAAAATCCGTTTATGATACGTACGAACCTTGTTGAGTCAACCGAAAATTCGCGCTGTGCGAAATATCCGTTTTCAAACGGCTTTACGTATTTGAACACCTCCTTAGAACCCTCGGCGTTGAAGTCGGTTTCGTGAACGAAACGGTGGTTGGAGTATGGACTTGCGTTATTGGAAGCGTATGCTCTCAACGCTTCGACGGTTTCTTCAAGCGAATTGTTTTGTTTAACGGGGCAATCGTATTCGTTTTGTATTTCACCCTGCATATAATATTTGAGAAAATGATTTTTTTCGCCCTCAAAGCCCTTTTTGTCGAAAAGACTTATATCGCATTTGCCTCCGTTATAAGCAATGACACTACCTTCCATAGTATGGTCAAAAACAAGGTTTTCAAATGCTTCTACCCGCTTCTTATCACGGTTTACAATAGCCGTTTCGCCTACACCTGCCTGACGGAATGCGAAAATGATATCCTCATATTCACGCAGGTCGGGTTCTCTTGCTCCGTGCAGGAGATAGTATAATTCGTCGGGTACGTTTTCACCGACTATAACCTCTTTTACCCTGAGCTTCAGCACTCGGTAGCCCCATTTTGAATCGTAATTCCCGGGATAGCAATAGGTGTCGGGCATAAAGTCCTCTACCGATGCAACTACCAGCATTCCGTTGGTGTATGCCATATCCCAAAAGTATGCAGGCTCGTTGCTCGAGCCCGATTGAGTAGGATCGTTGATTATCTTGTCGTAATTATCAATAAATACCGAATCGTCTTCGCCGATGACGTAATTACCGTCGTTTTGAATCGGCGGCTTCGGTTCGTCGGAGGTATCGGGCGCAGAACCGACCGATAAAGCGTCGGATACGTCCGTGCTCGGTATTTGTGGGGTATCGTTACCGCTGTATATTGCCGCAAGCATTGCTCCTGCAATCACGCAAAAGCAAGCGGCGATTGCTGTTATTTTTAAAATCAACGGCTTGTAGGATTGCTTTTGCGAAAGCCGATTATCGATTTCATTGAATCGTTCAAGTAATTCATCGTCGATTTGACCGACCGATTTAATAAATAATTTTTTGCTCATAAATCGATTCCTCCTTCATTCAGCTTTTGTGAAAGCTCGCTCTTTATCGCCTTTATTTCCTTGTTTACCGAGGATTCACTGCAATTAAGCTTGCTTGCGATATCCTTAACGGGCATTGCAAAGTAATAACGACTAATAAAAACGTAAAGCCTTTTGTCGGAGGTATGCTTTAAGTAGTCGCTGATAATTCTTCCTATTTCTCTCGCTTCCATTTCCTCGTCGGGCGTTTTGCCGGTCGAAACGAAGCCCTCAAAATCGTCAAGAGAATCGGAAATTTCAGCGGGTATGCGTTTGGAGCGTTTGGCTTCGTCATAGCGGTCGAATGCCAGATTGCGCGTTATCTTTGCGAGAAACAGCTTTAATATCTTGGGCACGTTGGGCGGTATTGCGTTCCAGGTGCGGTAATAGGTGTCGTTTAAGCATTCTTCGCAATCGGCATCGTTGTGCAATACGTTGTAAGCGACCGAGAAAAGATACTGACGGTATTTTCGGTCGGTTTCGCTTATTGCCGTCTCGTCACGGTCGAAATAAAGCTTGATTATCGCTTCGTCGGATAAAATGTTTTTATCACCGTTCATTAAAACACCTCCTGTTTTGTGAGAGCTCTACACTCTATAAGACGGCAAAAATGCAAAAAACTGTAAGTTATTTTACATTTTATCACAACAAAATAAAAAAATAAACCGTTATTGATTCTTTTGCATAAAATAGTTAGAAGGCGGGTCATCATATATACGGAGTGATTTTATGGAATTTTTTGCAGGTGCCAATACTTACGGCGGCTTTAAGTCGCTTTTTAACGAATGCCTTGAAAAATGCGAAAGACTGTTTATTTTAAAGGGCTCGAGCGGATGCGGAAAATCAACGTTTATGCGGCGCGTTGCCGGTAAAGCCGATCAGCTTGGGCTTTCGACCGACATTATAAGGTGCTCGTCCGACCCCGACAGCTTCGACGGTGTGATAGTTCACGAGCTGAATTTTGCCATAGTTGACGGCACGTCGCCGCATACGATGGACGTAAAATATCCCTGCGTGCGCGAAAGTATAATAAATCTTGGCGAGTTTTGGGAAGAGCAAGGTCTTGTGCCTTACAGAAACGAGATAATTTCGCTCACCGACAAAAAGAGCATGCATTACAAAAACGCCTATCGCGCTCTTGCGGCGGTCGGCGGTGCCGAGGAACTGAAGCGGCACATAATAAGAAGCTCGGTGATTACCGATAAATGCGACGAAACTGTTTTTTCGATAGCCGAAAAGGCGTTCGACGGGATCGGAGAGGAAACTCGGCTTTTTGCATCGGCGTTCAACGCAAACGGAACTATCGTGCTTCCCACATTCGGCAGCGTGAAAAGGCTTTACCGCATAAGCGGTTATGCTTCGTTTTACCTTTTGAACGCCCTTTACGGCATTGCCCGTGAAAGGGGAGTGGGTATGGTCGTTTCGCTCGGCGCGCCCAATTCGGATATGCCCGATTCGATATATTTTCCCGCTACCGAAACGCTCGTCACTCTGCTTTCTAACGCTCCGTGCGATTCCTTTGAAGAGGAAAAGAATATTTCCTGCGCGAGATTCACAAGTGCCGACGTGCTATCGGGCTGCCGTGTGCGCTTGCGCGGTATCGATAAGGTGATAAACGAGTTGTCTAACGAGGCAAAGGCAGAGCTTTACGGCGCAAGAGAAACGCACGCTCGGATCGAGGATATATATATCAACGCGATGGATTTCATTCGCTTGGACGAATATACCTTTTCGTTTATAAAAAGGATATTCGGGGAATAAAGCCGACCGAATAAGCATATATATCAACCGAGAGGATTGATATTATATGGAACGAACGAAAAGACCGAACCCGACAAATAGCAACGAGGGTAATTTTATTTTGCCGTCGGTTATCGGCGGACTTATCGGATTGGGTGTAACCGTTGTGCTTTTGCTTGTGTTACCCTTTTTGATTTTGGGGTTGGAGGACCCCAATTCCTTTGTTTTGCCGTCGGTATGCCT
>JAFYON010000135.1 GCA_017560145.1 Clostridia bacterium
ACTGTTAAGCTTGTAGTACTTGATGAAGATAACAATATAATTTTCGGTGAATATAAACGTCATAGAGCGCATACACAAGAAACATTGGCCGAGCTTTTAAAGCAAGCGAAGGATACGCTTGGAGATTGTTTGCTTAAAGCGCGCATTACCGGCTCCGGCTCTATCAGCCTTGGCAAAGCTATGAACATTGAATTTATTCAAGAAGTAGTTGCAGTAGCCACTGCGCTCCAAAGCGTAGCGCCGCAAACCGACGTAGCTATCGAATTAGGCGGCGAGGACGCCAAAATAATATACTTCCGTGGCGGTCTTGAGGAGCGTATGAATGGCGTTTGTGCGGGTGGCACAGGCTCATTTATCGACCAAATGGCTTCCCTGCTTCAAACCGATGCAACAGGACTTAACGAGGAAGCTAAAAATTACAAGGAAATATATCCGATCGCAGCAAGATGCGGCGTTTTTGCAAAAACCGACATTCAACCTTTAATAAACGAAGGTGCTACTAAAGCCGATCTTTCCGCATCCATTTTTCAAGCGGTCGTTAACCAAACCGTTTCGGGTCTTGCCTGCGGCAAGCCAATTCGCGGTTGCGTTGCTTTCTTAGGCGGTCCTTTACACTTTTTAACCGAGCTCAAAAAAGCATTTATCAGAACCTTAAAGCTTACTCCCGAAGCCACTGTAGATCCGGAAAACTCGCATTTATTCGCGGCCATGGGTGCTGCTCTCGAGGCAGATGATTGTGATCCTGTTGAAATCGAATCGCTTATAACCAACCTTGAAAAGGGCGTTAATATAGAATTCGAATTAAAAAGACTCGATCCTTTGTTTACCGATGATGCGGATTATGCTGAATTTTGCGAGCGCCACTCAAAGGCGGTCGTTGGCAAGGGCAACGTTTCAGAATATTGCGGAAACTGTTTTTTAGGCATCGACGCAGGTTCTACAACAACAAAGCTCGCTCTTATTAGCGAAAGCGGTGATCTTCTTTACTCTTTTTACGCTAACAACAAGGGCAATCCTATACAAACTGCAAAGCAAGCCATTGCAGAAATCAAAAAAGTCTTGCCTGTAAACGTCAAAATAGCGCGCAGCTGCTCTACCGGCTACGGAGAAGGTCTTTTAAAATCCGCCTTTGGCTTGGATGAAGGTGAAGTTGAAACGATCGCCCACTGTACTGCAGCAGCTTTCTTCGACAAGAACGTAGATTGCGTGCTTGACATAGGCGGTCAGGATATGAAGTGCATTAAGTTAAAGAACGGTTATGTCGATACCGTACTTTTAAACGAGGCATGCTCTTCGGGTTGCGGCTCTTTTATCGAAAACTTTGCTAATTCCTTGGGTTATACTGCCGAGGAGTTCGCAAAGGAAGCGTTGTTTGCAAAAGCTCCGGTTGATCTCGGAACACGTTGCACCGTCTTTATGAATTCAAACGTAAAGCAAGCACAAAAGGAAGGCGCCAAGGTCAGTGATATTTCCGCCGGTCTTGCATACTCTGTAATTAAGAACGCACTTTTCAAGGTAATCAAGCTTGCCGATGCAAAGGAGCTTGGAAGCAACGTTGTTGTTCAGGGCGGCACCTTTTATAACAAGGCCGTTTTACGAGCCTTTGAAAAGATATCCGGTGCCAAAGCAATTTGCCCCGACATTTCGGGCATTATGGGTGCATTTGGTGCAGCACTTATTGCAAAAGACAGATACAAGGGTCAGGAAAGTCAAATGCTTTCCTTCGATGAAATAGAATCCCTCGAGTATACAACTACTGCCACCCGATGCAACGGTTGCTCTAACAGATGTATGCTCACGGTAAATCGCTTCCCCGGCAACCGCATACATATCACCGGCAACAGATGTGAAAAGGGTGCAGGCAAAAACGATTCTACCCAAAAGGGTGAAAACCTTATCGCATATAAATTAAACAGAATCTTTGATTATAAGCCCCTCGACGAAAATGATGCACCGAGAGGCGTTATCGGCATTCCTAGAGTGCTGAATGTTTACGAAAATTACCCTTATTGGGCAACCTTCTTTAAGGAGCTTGGTTTTTCGGTAAAGGTATCTCCCCTTTCAACCCGCAAGATATACGAGCTGGGAATGGAAACCATACCTTCGGAATCCGAATGTTACCCTGCAAAGATTGCACACGGACACGTTCAATGGTTAATCGATAACGATATCAAGACCATATTCCACCCTTGTGTGTTTTACGAGCGCAAGGAAACAACCAAAGCGCAAAACCACTACAATTGCCCAATCGTTGTTTCTTATCCTGAAAATCTCAAAAACAACGTTGAGGATATAACCGATAAAAACGTAAGATACATAAGACCTTTCATAGCAATGACAAGCGAGAAGATCGCCTCTGATAGACTTGTAAGGCTTTGTAAAGAAGAATGGGATATACCCGCACACGAGGTCAGAAAAGCCGCAAAAGCGGCTTGGGAGGCTCAAACTGAGGCTAAAAACGACATACGCGCAAAAGGTGTTGCCGTTCTTGAAAAAATGAGAGCAGAAGGCAGACAAGGTATTGTTCTTGCCGGAAGACCCTACCACATCGATCCCGAAATTAACCACGGCATTCCCGAGCTTATCGCTTCGTACGGATTAGATGTTTTCTCCGAAGACAGTATACCGTATAATCTTGATTCGAACAGACCGTTGCGCGCAAATGACCAATGGACGTATCACTCCCGTCTTTACAATGCCGCGGAATACGTTTCCAATTTTAACAATTTAGAGCTTATTCAGCTCAATTCGTTCGGTTGCGGTCTTGATGCAGTTACTACCGATCAGGTTTGCGAAATTCTTGAAAAATGCAATAAGCTTTATACCGTTCTTAAGATCGACGAGGTCAACAACCTCGGCGCAGTAAGAATACGTATAAGGAGTCTTCTTGCGGCAATTGCTATTAGAAACGAAAATAAAATTACCGCCGAACCTAATGACGTAACGTATCACCGAAGCATTTTCACCAAAGAAATGTTCGACAAAAAGTATACAATACTCGCTCCCCAGATGAGTCCTATACATTTCGATCTCCTATACCCTATTTTCAACAAATACGGGTTCAATATGGAGCTTTTGCGCAACGATAACCGAAACGCGATAGACGTCGGACTTAAATACGTGAATAACGATGCTTGCTTCCCCTCTATTACTGTAGTCGGACAAATTATGGACGCAGTTCTTTCGGGCAAGTACGATACAAACAAGCTTGCAATCGTTATGACACAAACGGGCGGTTGCTGCAGAGCAAGTAACTATGTTGGTTTTATTCGTCGTGCACTTGACAAAACCGGTTATTCGCACATCCCTGTCATTTCGCTTAACCTTAACGGTATGGAAAAGAACGACGGCTTTAAATTGCCGCTCTCGTTATTTAAGGATGCCGCAATAGGTATTATTTTAGGCGATCTTATGATGCGTTGTCTTTACAGAGTTCGCCCGTACGAGCTTTCAAAGGGTTCGGCAAACGAAATGCACGAAAAATGGAAAG
>JAFYON010000136.1 GCA_017560145.1 Clostridia bacterium
ACGGGTATTATATTGCCAAAGCAATTATAGCTATTACGCTGAAAATCCTTTGATATTTCTATCGTTTCACGCAGGAACTTCTCGTAATAAGGACGGATTTCGTCCGAATTGATAAAAGAGGAATTTTGGGTGATTATTTCCGCTTCCCTCTGTACGTCCTCGATGGGAAGGCGGTTTTCCTTTTTATATTCCGCAATGATCTTAACCGCTTCCATACGCGCTTCAAAAAGACGCGCGATTTCTTTATCTATTTCATTTATGGTTTTGCGTGCCGATTCGAGTTCGTTCATTTTGCAATCTCCCAAACGTTCATTAAAAACAAAAAAGCCGCCATTCGTATGCTCAAAAAATGCATAGCGGATGCGGACTGCTGTTTGTTTTGAACGAAATTAAAAGTTCAGAGCAGACGAGCAGTCCTTTTTAAAATAATAATAGTAGGATGCGGAATTAAAGAACATCTCGTGTACTCCTTTCTTTAAAAATCTTGTTACTATGATAAACCCGAATTCGCGATTTGTCAATAGAAATTTGATTAATTTAATAAAGTTTTACGCTTTTTCCTCGATAATTTCATTATTTATAAAAATGATCGTAATCGTTTTTTATAATAAACGTGAACGTTCATTGTTTGCGCTCTCGCTTGACTTTTGTAACAAGATAGTATATAATAACCTTGTATTATTATAACCACAAAGAGAGGATCGCGAATGAAGTATTCCGAAATCACACCTTACATTGCGGAAATGGCAGAAATATCCAACCGCAACAACCATATCGAGCCCCAAATGTACTTGCACCACAAGGTAAACAAGGGCTTGCGCGATATGAACGGTAACGGTGTTGTAACCGGTCTTACCGAGGTTTCGAAGATAATGGCAAAGACTGTCAACGAAAACGGCGAAACCGTGCCTTGCGAGGGTCAGCTTTGCTATCGCGGTATCGACGTGCGCGATCTTGTTAACGGATTCCGCAGCGACGACCGTTTTGGCTTTGAAGAAACCGTTTATCTCCTTCTCTTTTCCGAGCTTCCCGATAATAACCGTCTTGATAAATTTACAAAGGAGCTTTCCAAATATCGCAGCTTGCCCAAATCCTTCGTGCGCGATATGATACTTAAGGCACCCGGCAAGGATATGATGAACATCCTTTCGCGATGTGTGCTTGCTCTTTATGCTTACGACGACAATCCCGACGATATCTCGATCCCCAACGTGCTCAGACAGAGCATGCAGATGATCGCAATGTTCCCACTTCTTGCAGTTTACGGATATCAGTCCTACAGACATTATCACCGCGGCAAGAGTCTGCACATCCGTCTTCCCAAGCCTCAGTATTCCACTGCCGAAAACTTTTTGCATCTGCTTCGCAAGACGGGTGAATTTTCCGACCTCGAGGCAAAGATACTCGACCTTTCGATGGTGCTCCACGCAGAGCACGGCGGCGGTAACAACTCGACCTTTACAACACACGTCGTTACTTCCTCGGGAACGGATACCTATTCCTCGGTAGCGGCAGCGTTGGGCTCGCTTAAGGGACCCAGACACGGCGGCGCAAACATAAAGGTCGTTAAGATGTTTGACGATATGAAAAAAAGCGTCAACGTTAAAAAAACAGGCGAGATTGAGGATTACTTAAAGCGTTTGTTGGATAAGAAGGCGTTTGACAACGCAGGCTTGATTTACGGTATGGGTCACGCGGTTTATTCGCTTTCCGACCCCAGATCCGACATTCTTAAGGAATGTGCAAGGGCGCTTTCGAAGGAAAAGGGTCGCGAAGAGGAATATGCACTTTACGAAACGGTTGCAAAGCTCGCGCCTGAAATGATCGCCGAAAAGCGCAAGATGTATAAGGGCGTAAGTGCAAACGTCGACTTTTATTCTGGACTTATTTACAAGATGCTTAATATTCCCAACGAGCTTTACACTCCCCTTTTCGCAATTTCGCGTATTGCAGGCTGGAGTGCGCACAGAATCGAAGAGATTCAGAATGCGGGCAAGATAATAAGACCTGCATACATTAACGTTTTGGACGATAAGAAATATTCACCTCTTAACGAAAGATAAAAGCGTTTTATGGAAAAAGCCAATCGGTTAACCTCGTTTTACAATCGAATAGGCATTACCGATAGAAGCGTCGGACGTTGGTTTTGGACCGCTTTTTCTTTCCTTGCGGTTTATTTATCCCTCGTCGTTTATGCACAGAACGTAAACAGAGGTTACGATTTTAAGATAATCACGCTGATATCTTTGGTTTTGGCGGTTATCGTTTGCTTTTTGGGTGTTTATCTTTTGGGCGGTATTAGTATTAAAATCGTCGTGAGAGATAAAAGGGCAAAAGCGTTGATTTTTGCTCTTTGCGTTTTTCTTGCAACATTTTCTGTTTTGTATTTTTGGCAAAGCGTTTTATATCCCGGATCGTTTTCCCCCGATTCGATAGAGCAATACAAGCAGACTCAGCTCGGAGAATATAACGACTGGCACCCCGTTTTGCATACCTGGTTGTTTTTTGGACTTCCGAATGTGTTTTCAAGCTCACCCGCACTTTTGGTTACGTTTCAGCTCGTTTGGTTTTCACTCGCGGTTGCATATCTCTTTTACGTGCTTTACACCGACGGCTGTCCCAAAATATTCATTGCTCTGTCTTGGGCTTATATCACTTTAAATCCAAACACGGCTTGCATTATGCTCTATCCCTGGAAGGATAGCGCATTCACAATTATGTCAACCGTTATGCTTGCTCATTGCGTGCGTATTTACCGCAGCAACGGCAAATGGCTTTTGAAATGGAGCAACACTCTTTCGTTCGCTTTGTTTGCATTTCTTGCGAACGGAGTAAGGCACAACGCGATCCTGCTTGTTGTGCCGACGTTTATCGTTATATTTGTCTTTTTTAAGCAGTCGCGCAAGCGGATATTAATTGCGGCTTCGATATTTTTGATCCTGACATTATTGCTTAAATTTCCGATATATTCTGCCGCAGAGGTAGGAAGCCCGAAGCACAGAACGACAGAAGTTATGGGCTTGCCCATGACGGTGCTTGCAGACGTTTATATGAACGACCGCGACGCGCTTGATGAAGAGGCGATCGAATTTCTCGATTCGCTTGCAACCCAAGAAAATTGGAAAAAATATTACAGATTCGGCAGCTTTAATTCATTCAAATGGTCCGACGGAACAATATACGATAAGATCGATCAGGAAGGCGCAGTAAATATACTTAAATACACCTTTAAAGCGGCGGTAAATTCGCCCGCGGTTGCAAAAAGATCGGTCATTGAGCTTACAAAAATGGTTTGGAGCTTCGACGGAGGAAGCGGTTGGACGATAGGTTACGGAATATCCTCGAACGAATTTGATATCGCAAAGGATTACGACGAGGAAAGCAAGCTGTTGATAGACGCATACCGTGGCTTGGCGAACGGATATCTTACAAAGTATCTATTCAACTACACGGGCGCCGTGATCTTGGCTTTGCTGTTTTTGGCAGTTTCAAGGATCGCCACCGCCGGATTGGCAAAGGTATTTTCGATAATTCCTTTGTTGATCTACAACTTCGGCACTATGCTTTTGCTGACGGGTCACGACTTTAGATTTTTCCATTTGAACTTTGTTGCAGTAATACCCCTTATATACATTATGTTAACCAAAAAGGAATGCTCAGGCGAGTATTCCGCATAGCAAAAACCTTTCCCTGCAGGAGGCACTTTTATGAACGTAATCCATATGAAATATGCGATCGAGGTCGCAAAATACGGTTCGATAAACAAGGCGAGCGAAAGCATTGGTATGGCTCAGCCGAATATAAGCCGTGCCATTAAGGAGCTCGAAGCGGATCTCGGCATTGCAATATTCGACAGATCTGCAAAGGGTATGAATCTTACCCCCGAGGGAAAAGAGTTTATTAACCGTGCAAAGAGCATTCTTGCACAGCTTGATGCGCTTGAAACGCTTTTTCGCGAGAATCTCCCCAACACACTTAAGTTTTCGGTTTCTGCGCCGAGAGCCGCTTATATCGTTGAAGCATTTGCAAATTTCACTCACAGCATTGAAGGAGATAAGGCGGAAATCGTCCTTGACGAAACGCCTACGCTCAACACGATAAAGAAGGTAATCTCATCCGATTGCAAGTTTGGTATTATCCGATTTGAATCGGCAGCCGAGGAATATTTCCTTAAAATGCTTGAATCGAACAGTCTTGCATACGAGCCGATAACAGAATTTGAATACGTTGTGGTTTCCAACAAGGAAAGCGACCTTGCGAAAAAGGATGAGCTTTACGACGACGACCTTCGCAAGTATATCCAAATTACCCACAACAATCCTTATCAGGCAACCCTTACCGCATCCGAAACGAATAAGGTTGAGCAAAGAATAAGTGCCGGCAAAAGAATTTTCGTTCTCGACACCGCCGCGCAGCTTGAATTGCTTGCCGAGAACATCGACACCTTTATGTGGATTTCGCCGGCGCCCGATACACTTCTCGAGCGTTACGGCTTGGTTCAGAAGCCCTGTCTTGACAAACGCAGATTTTACAAAGACGTGCTTATTTACAAGCAATCGCACAAGATCACACCGCTTGAATCCGACTTTATCCGCGAGTTAAAGCGCGTTGCGGAAGCGTTATAATACAATTCGTTAAAAAGAACTATAAAATTCGCCCGTTTTTTGTTTAAAACGGGCATTTCTTTTTGTTATATAAAAAAATATAATAATATGGAAATAACATATCAATAAATATATTATCGATATATCAAAATAGTAATTTACTTTTTATATATTTTGTGGTAGACTTATTTCGTGAAAATTCGCGTATAAGGAGGGTAGGACGTGAAGCACAATTGTGTTATGAAAGCAACGCTCGGCAGATTGCCCGTGTATTTACAGTATCTTAAAGGTCTTGATACAAACGAATATCCGAACGTTTCCGCAACCATCATCGCAAAGGCGTTGAGCCTCGGCGAGGTTCAGGTCCGAAAGGATTTGAGCGCGGTCAGCGGCGCAGGAAGACCGAAGCTCGGATACGATACCCTTTCACTGATCAAAACTCTTGAAGAGGTGCTTGGCCAAAAGGCGGTCAGCGAAGCGATCATAGTTGGCGCAGGCAGATTGGGCAACGCTCTGCTCGGATACAACGGCTTTGGCAACTACGGCTTGAAGATCGGCGCAGCGTTTGATATCAGCTGTACGGATCCGTATACGACCGCAAACGGCGCAAGGATCTTCCCTTTGAACGAGCTTGAGAATTATTGCAAGAGCGAAAACGTTAAGATCGGTATTATTACCGTACCGAAGGAAGCGGCGCAGGATATTTGCGACAGATTGATCGGAAGCGGCGTTACCGCTATATGGAACTTCGCACCCTGCAATCTTTGTGTTCCCGACAATATTATCCTTCAGAACGAAAACCTCGCGCTTTCCCTTGCGCATTTGAAATTGCAGATGGACTGCAAATAATTAAGTTTAAAAAATTTTCCATACATCAAGAGCCGATAAAAGCAACGCGGCAAAAAAGGAGTAAAACATGACAAAGATCACCATCATCGGTACCGGTAGTGTTGGTTCGACAATTGCGTACACCCTTACCGTTCAAGGTATGGCGTCCGAAATCGTAATGATCGACATCAATGGTGAAAAGGCAATGGGCGAAGCACTTGACATTCGTCAGGGTACCCCCTTCTGCCACCCCTGCACAATTTATGCAGGCAGCTATTCCGACGCAGTTGGTTCGGATATCGTTATCCTGACCTCCGGCGTGGCGAGAAAGCCCGGTCAGACACGACTTGATCTTGCACAGATCAACGTTAACATTACAAAGCAGATCATCCCCGAGATTACCAAGTATGCGCCCGACGCAACCTACGTTATCGTAAGTAATCCGGTTGATATCCTCACCTACACCTTCTGCAAGTACTCCGGTCTTCCCTACGATCGCGTTATCGGTTCGGGTACGATTCTTGATACCTCCCGTCTCCGTTCAAGAATTTCGGAATACTATTCGGTAAACCAACAGAACGTTCACGCATATGTGCTCGGCGAACACGGCGACAGCTGCTTTGTTCCTTGGTCGCTTGCAAACATCTCGAACGTTCCCGTTAAGGATTACCGCGATTCCTTGCTCGGCACCAACGGCGTTTATCCCGATTTCGACGAAAACGAAATCGAGGAATACGTTCGCAAGTCCGGTGCAAGCGTAATCTCCCGCAAGGGTGCGACCTTCTATGCAGTATCGATTTCGGTTTGCAGAGTTGTTAAAGCACTTCTTTCGGGTATCGACACCACTCTCACCGTTTCCACAATGCTTAACGGTGAATACGGAATCGACGACGTATGTCTTTCCTTGGTCAACATCGTTGGCAATAAGGGTGCACACGGCAAGGTTCTTCTTCCTCTCAACGCAAAAGAAATTGAAGCACTTCACAACAGTGCAAACGCGCTTAAGAGCGTAATAAATGCTATTGAACTTTAAGAAGGGAAAATGATTGAAATGGAATACCGTATTGAACATGACTCCATGGGCGACATGAAGGTGCCCGCAGACAGACTTTGGGCGGCTCAGACTCAGAGAAGCCGCGAAAACTTTGAAATCGGCGTTGGCATCGAAACCATGCCCGCTGAAATCATCCACGCTTTCGGCGTACTTAAGAAGGCTGCAGCTATTACCAACAATTTCCTTAAGCCCGAAAAGATGACCGATGAAAAGCTCGGTGCTTTGAAGCAGGCTTGCGACGAGGTTATGGCAGGCGAGCTTAACGGCCACTTTCCTCTCGTTGTTTGGCAGACCGGTTCGGGTACTCAGTCGAACATGAACTCCAATGAGGTTATCGCAAACCGTTCCAACCAGATTCTCGGCAAAAAGCTTCTTCACCCCAACGATGACGTTAACATGAGCCAGTCCTCGAACGATACCTTCCCCACAGCAATGCACATCGCGGCTGTTATCGCTCTTGAAGACAAGCTTATCCCCGCGGTTGAAGAGCTCATCGCAACCTTTATTCGTCTCGAAGCAGAGAACGAAGGCATTGTTAAGAGCGGCAGAACCCACCTTCAGGATGCTACTCCCATCACCTTTACTCAGGAGATCAGCGGTTGGAGAAGCAGCTTGCAGAAGGACGTTGAGCTTATCAAGCGTTCTATCGATCCCCTTCGCGAGCTCGCACTCGGCGGCACCGCAGTCGGTACCGGTCTTAACGCACCCAAGGGATTTGCAGAAAGAGTTGCAGAAGAAATCAGCAACATCACCGGTAAGAAATTCGTTACCGCTGACAATAAATTCCACTCCCTCACCTCGAAGGACGAGCTTGTTTTCGCACACGGCGCTGTCAAGGCACTTGCTTGCGATATGATGAAGATCGCTAACGACATCCGTTGGCTCGCTTCCGGCCCCAGAGACGGC
The DNA here is from genome assembly GCA_017560145.1 of Clostridia bacterium. Lineage (GTDB taxonomy): Bacteria > Bacillota > Clostridia > Oscillospirales > CAG-382 > Coliplasma. Next base: position 7,393 of record JAFYON010000136.1, read on the forward strand.
TTGGGCGAAATCTTCATTCCCGAAAACGAACCCGGCTCCTCCATTATGCCCGGTAAGGTCAACCCCACCCAGTGCGAAGCTGTTACCATGGTTGCAGTTCAGGTTATGGGTAACGACGTTGCAGTAAGCATGGCTGCTTCTCAGGGTAACTTCGAGCTTAACGTATTTATGCCCGTGTGCATTTACAACTTCCTTCAGTCCGCAAGACTTCTTGCTGAAGCAATCATTTCCTTCAACAGAAAGTGCGCGATCGGTATTACCGCTAACAAGGAAAAAATGCATCACAACCTTCACAACTCGCTTATGCTCGTTACCGCTCTTAACCCCTATATCGGTTACGAAAACGCGGCAAAGACTGCTAAGAAGGCATACAAGGACAACATTTCGCTTAAGGAAGCTTGCGTAGAGCTCGGTTTCCTTACTGCTGAACGCTTTGATGAAGTGTTCCATCCCGAACAGATGGTTTAATTTAAATTCTAAATCGGAGGTATAACAGATGAAGTTCAGTTATTTCCCCGGGTGCACTCTTAAGAACAAGGCAAAGGATCTTGACAACTATGCAAGAAAATGCGCCGAGGTTCTTGGTGTTACTTTGGAAGAAATCGAAAACTGGCAATGCTGCGGCGGCGTTTTCACCACCGCCAAGGATGAAGTTGCTACAAAGCTTTCTTCGGTGCGCATTCTTAAGGACGCATTGAAAAAGGAACAGGCACTCGTTACCGTTTGTTCGGCTTGCCACAACGTTGTTAAGCAGACCAATTATGCGATGCAGAACGACAAGGAATTCGCCGGTAAGGTAAACCGCTATATGGCAGAGGACGAATACAACGGCGAAACCCAGATCTACCATTATCTTGAGCTTATCCGTGACGTTATCGGATACGATAAAGTTAAGGAATGCACCGTTAACCCCTTGGCCGGCAAAAAGATCGCGGCTTACTACGGTTGCCTTTTGCTCCGCCCCAATTCGGTAATGCGTATGGACGATCCCGAAAATCCTTCGATCATCGAGGATCTTATCCGCGCTATCGGCGCTGAGGCTGTCGTATATCCCTACCGCAACGAATGCTGCGGCGGTTACGTAAGATTGGAAGACGCAAAGCTTTCCGATAAGAAGAGCAACGCGGTTTCCGAAAGCGCAAAGAAGGCCGGCGCAGACGTTATCGTTACCGCTTGTCCCCTTTGCAAGTACAATCTTGAAAAGAGCGGATGCGAAATCCCCGTTGTTTATATTACCGAGCTTCTCGCAGAAGCACTCGGCGTAAAGGAGGATACAAATGAGTAACAGCAAAAAGTATCTTCAGGAAGAATTGATCCGTATCAGCGGCGTTAACCCCAAAAAGTGTATGCGTTGCGGCAAATGCACCGCTACCTGCCCCGCTTACGACGAGATGGAATATCATCCTCATCAATTCGTTTATATGATCGAAAGCGGCGATATCGAGCCCTTGCTCGAATCCGAATCGCTTTATAAGTGCCTTACCTGCTTTGCTTGCGTTGAAAGATGCCCCAGAGGCGTTGAGCCCGCAAAGCTCGTTGAAGCAGTACGTCTTGCAGCTATCCGCAAGCAAGGTAACAACAGACTCACCGCAAACGATATTCCCGAGCTTATCGATGAGGATATGCCTCAGCAGGCTATCGTTTCGGCATTCAGAAAGTATACTAAGTAAGGAGGAGACGACAAAATGCAAAGAATTGGTGTATTCGTATGTTGGTGTGGTACCAACATTGCAGGTACCGTTGACGTAGTTGCGGTTGCCGAAGCATTGAAGAAGGAACCCGGTGTTGTCTTTTCCGACAATTACCAATATATGTGCTCTCAGGCCGGTCAGGATCTTATTAAGGCCGCTGTTAAGGAGCACAATCTTACCGGTATAGTAGTTTGCTCCTGCTCGCCCCGTATGCACGAGGCAACCTTCCGCAAGACTGCGGCTGCCGCAGGACTTAACCCCTATATGGTAGAAATCGCAAACATCCGCGAGCAGTGCTCTTGGGTACACAAGGACGTTCCTACCGGTACCGAAAAAGCAATTATTCTTGGTAAAGCGGCTGTTGCAAAGGTTAACTTGAACGTTCCTCTTACCCCCGGTGAATCGCCCGTTACCAAGCGCGCTTTGGTTATCGGCGGCGGTATCGCAGGTATCCAGACCGCTCTTGATATTGCAGATGCAGGCTTTGAAGTAGATATCGTTGAAAAGAAGCCCACCATCGGCGGTAAAATGGCTCAGCTTGATAAAACCTTCCCCACTCTTGACTGTGCGGCTTGTATCCTTACCCCCAAGATGGTTGACGTTGCTCAGAACGAAAAGATCAGAATCTTCTCGTACAGCGAAGTAACCGAGGTTAAGGGATTCGTTGGTAACTTTGACGTTACCATTAAGAAGAAGGCAAGATACGTTAAGGAAGAGCTTTGTACCGGTTGCGGTGCTTGTACCGAAAAGTGCCCCATGAAGAAGGTTCCCAACGATTTCAACCTCAACATGGATACCAAGCGTGCAATCTATATTCCTTTTGCACAGGCAGTACCTAAGGTTGCTACCATCGACGCAGATTACTGTAACATGCTTAAGAACGGCAAGTGCGGTGTTTGCTCGAAGGTTTGCGCGGCAGGTGCTATCGACTACACTCAGAAGGACGAATTCATCTCTGAAAAGTACGGCGCTATCGTTGTAGCTACAGGCTTTAACCCCATCAGCATGGACAAGTTTGATGAATTCGCATACAATCAGTCCAAGGACGTTATCACCTCGCTTGAGTTTGAACGTCTTACCAATGCTGCAGGTCCTACCGCAGGTAAGCTTCTCCGCCCCTCCGACGGAAAGCATCCCGAAAAGATCGTTTTCGTACAGTGCGTAGGCTCCCGTTGCGATGCTTGCAACGAAAAGGGCAAGGAATATTGCTCGAAGATCTGCTGTATGTACACTGCTAAGCACGCAATGCTTACCAGAGATAAATATCCCGACACCGACGTTACCGTTTTCTATATCGACGTCAGAACTCCCGGTAAGAACTTTGATGAGTTCTATCGCAGAGCGGTTGAAGAATACGGCGTACATTATATTAAAGGTATGGTCGGCAAGGTTATTCCCGACGGCGACAAGCTTATCGTTCAGGCGAGTGACCTTATTGCAGGCAAGCAGTTGAAGATCGATGCAGACCTCGTTGTTCTTGCAGCGGCTATCGAGCCCGACAAGTCGGCTCGTCCCTTGGCTACTATGCTTACCGCAAGCATGGACACCAACGACTTCTTCACCGAAGCTCACCCCAAGCTTCGTCCCGTTGAAAGCCCCACTGCAGGCGTATTCCTTTCGGGCGCTTGCCAGGGTCCCAAGGATATTCCCGAAACCGTTGCACAGGCAGGTGCGGCTGCTTCGAAGGTTATCGGCTTGCTCGCAAAAGACAAGCTCACCGGTAACCCCTGCGTTGCACAGTCCAATGAAATGATGTGTAACGGCTGCTCTACCTGTGAAAGAGTATGTCCTTACGGCGCAATCACATATGAAGACAAAGAATTCCGTATGCCCGACAGAAGCACTCTCATCCGCAGAGTTGCATCGGTTAACCCCGCAGTATGTCAGGGTTGCGGCTGTTGTACAGTTGCTTGTCCCTCGGGCGCTATGGACCTTAAGGGATTTGCAAGCGAACAGATTATCGCGGAGGTTGATGCAATATGCAAGTAAAAGAATATAAGCCCTTGATCGTGGCATTTTGCTGTAACTGGTGCTCTTATGCCGGTGCAGACCTTGCCGGAAACAACAGATTGAATTACCCTGCCGACGTTAAGATCATTCGTGTTCCCTGCTCCTGCAGAGTTAACCCCACCTTCGTGCTTCGTGCATTCCAGCGCGGTGCAGACGGCGTTATCCTTTGCGGATGTCACCCCGGTGACTGCCACTATACCTCGGGTAACTATTACACCCG
>JAFYON010000137.1 GCA_017560145.1 Clostridia bacterium
AATAAAACGAACGTTAATTCAAACCGTAACGCATACGGGCGATTCTTGAATCGCCCCTACAGTTTCGGATTTTACATAAATTGGTAAAATTCGTTTCGTTACATTTATATTTACGTTTCATTTTTTGCGTTATCGGTAAAAAAATACACACCGTAGGGGCGATTCACGAATCGCCCGTTGGTGACAAATAAAATTAACATAGCATCCACGCGGAGAGGTGGAAACGACAACACACATCCTCTACCGCGGGGGAGAAAAAGTTTTGCCGGGCTTTTTTAAAAGCTCGGGGAGATGTTAAATTATGAAAGAAATTTTCAACACCGTAAACCCATCGGGTGATTTCGCGGTCGTTCGACAGGAATTGCTCGATTCGCTCTCCGATGAAAAGAAATATATTTTCCATTACGACCTTTCGTTTGATAACAAAAGCACGATCGGTGTTTGTGCGCTCGCGGGCGAAAAGCTGTATTTCAAGGAAAAGGACAAGGAAACCGTAATTATCGATCTCGCATCGTTGAAGGAGATAAGATTCGTTCAGCTTTGGGGCTGTATTGCGATCGAATCGTCCAACGACGAGGGCGATATCGAGCTTTGCCGCGCCGATATGCGCTTTGCAACGGTATTCCGTGCCGCTTTGAAAAAGCTCGAGGCGGCGCGCAAGGGCAGGGACATCCCCGACCCGAAAATAGACCGCTGTCCCAAGTGCGGAAGACCCTTTCCGCGCGGAAGTCAGATATGCGAAAAGTGTGTCGACAAGAAAAAGCTCTTCAAGCGCCTTGTTCCTTATATGAAGCCGCACATGCCGATGCTTCTGCTTGCCTCGTTTTCGCTTATATTCGCAAGCGTTATCAGCATTATACTGCCGATGATAAACAAAAGCGTTATCAACGATTATATCGCGGCATCGCCGATACCCGAGGATAAAAGCGGATTTATCTGGCTTATTATCGCAATGGCGGCGTTCGGCTTTGTTTCGGCGGCAAATCTGGCGGTAAGACGTTTGATAATCGCACGTGTTTCCAAAAAGATAATAATAAAAATGCGCGAGGACGTTTATAAAAAAATCCAGGAGCTTTCGCTTACCGGACTTAACAAAAAAAGCTCGGGCGAGCTTATCCAGCGCGTTTCCGGTGATACCGAGGAGCTTCGTGAATTTATCACCTGGCTTGTTCCTAACCTTCTTCAGCAGGCGTTGACGCTCGTTTCGATCGCCGTTATGATGTTTGTCATCAACTGGAGATTGACCCTTCTTGTAATCGTTCCCATCCCCTTGCTCGTCGTTATGTTCCGTGTGCTTCACCGCTTCACCCACAGACTTTATCACCGTCAGTGGCAGGTGGAATCGGATGCCGGCACGCTTATGCACGACGTGTTTTCGGGAATGCGTGTCGTTAAGACCTACGGCACCGAAAAGCGCGAGGAGGCGCGATTCGATACCGCGGCAAAGCGTATTGCACAGATAAGCAAGAAAAACGAGCTTACCTGGAATATGATAATGCCGTTTGCGACCTTCCTTCTCAGCTTCGGCGAATATGCCGTTTTGTTCTTCCTCGGATGCGAGATCGTAGGCGATGCATCCTTTATCACCTCGGGCAGCGCAACGTTTGGACTTGGCGATTTAATGCAGTTCGTTTCATACGTCGGACTTATGTACGAGCCGATACGCTGGATGTCCTTCGTGCCGCGCCGTATTGCAAGAGCGACCACCGCGCTTTCGAAGATCGTTGAGCTTCTCGATGAGAAGAGCGAGGAATTCGAATCCGGCGAGGAATTGACCGAAATGAACGGCGATATCGAGTTCAAAAACGTTTCCTTCGGCTATGCCGATGCAGAAATGGTGCTTAAAAACATCGACCTTTCCATCAAAAAGGGCGAAATGGTCGGCTTGGTCGGCAGAAGCGGCGTTGGCAAGACCACCGCGGCGAACCTTGTGCTCCGTCTTTACGACGTGAAGGAGGGCGAGATCACCGTCGACGGAAAGGATCTTCGAACGCTCGACCGCCATTCCTACCGATCGAAGATAGGCGTCGTATTGCAGGAGACCTTCCTCTTCCACGGCACTATATACAGCAACATCGCCTATGCAAAGCCGGGAGCTACGCGTGATGAGGTCATCCGCGCCGCAAAGCTTGCAAACGCGCACGAATTTATTATGAAGCAGCCCGACGGCTATAACACCTACGTCGGCGACAGAGGCAACACGTTATCGGGCGGCGAGCGTCAAAGGATCGCCATCGCCCGTGCGATATTGCGTAACCCGAGAATCCTTATTCTCGACGAGGCGACAAGCTCGCTCGATACCGAAACCGAAAAGCAGATCCAAGAGGCTATCGCGCTTCTTTCGGGCGGCAGAACGACCATTGCCATTGCACACAGACTTTCGACACTGCGCAACGCAACGAAGATTGCCGTTTTCGAAAAGGGCAAAATCGAGGAGGTCGGACCTCACGACGAGCTTATGCGTAACAAGGGCAGATATTACCGACTCGTTATGGCACAGCGTCAGGTCAACAAGATGCTCCCTGAGGGTAAGAAGAATTAAGTTGGTATTGCGAGAGAGGAGCTTTTTGCAAAAAGCCCCTCTCTCGAACTCTCTCCCCAAAAACTCTCGATATTATTTATTTTTATGATCGCGATTCGTTGCGGTCTTTTTTATTTTTCGCGTATGCGGGCGATTCGTGAATCGCCCCTACAGTTTTGGATTTTACATAAATTATGAAATTTGTTGCGTTACGTTTATGTTTACGTTTTTTGTTTTGTATTTGTAAAAAATATGATTGTAGGGGCGATTCACGAATCGCCCGCACGAAACGAATATGGAAAACGAAACATTAGGACACAAAACGAAATCGTTATGAATAGGCTTCCCCTTGGGGGGAAGCTGTCAGCGGAGCTGACTGATGAGGGGTTCGTCAACTAAATTTATAAATGTATTTTACCCCTCATCCGTCACGGCAAGCCGCGACACCTTCCCCCGAGGGGGAAGGCTATTATGACTGCAACGCAATGAAATATAACGAACGTAAAATTTAACCGTTACGCAAATGGGCGATTCGTGAATCGCCCCTACGGTTTTTATTAGCTACTATATAACTCCTTCTTGTGTTTTTTCTAATACGGGTTGAGGTTATGGATTTTAAGTGGAATTGAAAGAAATTTGTTGACAAGCTTTTCTTGTGGTTGTACAATAAAAACGATAAACAAAGAAAGTAAAAGGTTATTGCTTTGAAAAAGATTTTGATCGACAAAATACCGGGTTCGGTAAATAACTTTTTTGCAAGCGAAGGCGTGGCGGAGAGCGACGTCCTTTTGGCGTTGAGAAGCGACCTTCGGATCGATTCAAGCCGTGGCGATTGCTTTGTTATGCTTACCGAAAAAAGCTTCTTTATTGCCGAGGGTATAATTGAATTCACCGCTTTAAACCGTACCGCCTTGGGTGATACGCAAAGAAGCGAAAAATTCGTTGTTTCGCGTTTTGAAAAATTCGACCTTGCGGATATAAGCGAGCCGAAGGCAGAGCAGCTTATCTCGACGGGCAGAGTCGTTTGCGATATCGAAAACGAATCGACGCTTCTTTTCAATTTCTCGTCTGCCTGCAAGCACGGCGTTTCGGTCTTCTGCCGCGCTGTTTGCGACCTTAAAAAGAACGGCAAGCTTGATTTTGCTCTTTACGAGGGCGAGCATTACGAAAAGCACGTTTGCCCCAAATGCGGAAGACGTTATCCCGACGAGGAATTGAAGATCTGCCCCAACTGTATGGATAAGGCACGTCTTGTAAAGCGTCTGGCAACGCTGTTTTTCCGTTACAAGCGCTCGATATTTATGGTGCTTATTTCCTTTGCGCTTATTGCCGCGCTCGGCGTTGTCACCCCTTATATCGGCAACGAAATGCTTTATGACGACGTTCTTGCAAACGAAGGCTCGACGGCAATGGACGTTCTTTACATAGTAATGCTCATCGTCGGCGTAAGGCTTGCTTCGCTGCTTGTAAATCTGCTTTCGGGCGCAATAAGCTCGACGGTTGCGGCGAACGTCACCTATGACCTTAAAAAGATGATATTCGGCACGATAAGCAATCTTTCGATGGGCTTTTTCACAAACCGTCAGACCGGCGGTCTTATGACGCAGGTAAACAGCGACAGCCTAACGCTTTATTGGTTCTTCTGCGACGGATTCCCTTATCTCGTCTTGAACGTCGTTCAGCTCGTCGTCATTATGGGCGTAATGCTTTCGCAGAATTTGGTGCTTGCGCTTTATACCTTTGTTACCATTCCGCTTTTCTTTGTCGGATTCAAGCTTATCTTCAACGTTTTTGATAAATTGCACGCAAAAAGCTATTCAAAGCGCCGTTCGTTCAATTCGCTCGTTTCCGACGTGTTGAACGGTATGCGCGTTGTTAAATCCTTCTCGCGTGAGGATGAGGAATTAAGCCGCTTTGGCAAGCGCAACCGCGAGCTTGCCGAGTCGAGAAACGAGATCCAGACCTTCTCGGCAAGGATCTTCCCGTTTTTGCACTATCTTCTTCGCATCGGCTCCTACGTCGTATGGGGCATCGGCGGTTGGCAGGTTATGAACGCAACGGGAGATATGAGCTATGGACGTCTTATGGCGTTTATCGGTTATTTTTCGTTGATCTTCGGCCCGATCGAGCAGCTTGCCGACGTTTCCAACTGGTGGAGCGAAACCCTTAACGCGATCCAGCGTCTTTTTGAGATCCGCGATGCTCAGCCCGAGGTTCGCGAGGCAGAAAACGCCGTTACGCCCGAGGATTGCAAGGGCAAGGTCGAATTCAAAAACGTAAGCTTCTCCTACGTGGAAAACCGCAAGGTCATCGACGACGTAAGCTTTGACATCCCTGCGGGCAGCACGCTCGGTATAGTCGGACAGACGGGTGCCGGCAAGAGCACGCTTGCAAACCTTCTTACACGTCTTTACGACGTAAAGGAGGGCGGAATTTATATCGACGGAGTCAATATAAAGGAGCTTCCCTTTAAATATCTGCGCGACAATATCGCAATAGTTTCCCAAGAAACCTATCTTTTCCGCGGAAGCATTCTCGACAATATCCGCTATGCCTGCCCCGAGGCGACGAGAGAGCAGGTAATTGCCGCGGCAAAGACGGCTTCGGCACACGATTTTATAGTTAAGTATCCCGATGGCTACGATACCGAGATAGGCTTTGGCAAAAAAGACCTTTCGGGCGGCGAAAAGCAACGCGTTTCGATTGCGCGCGCACTTCTTCGCGACCCGAAGATACTTATTCTCGACGAGGCGACCGCCGCAATGGACACTCAGACCGAGCGTAACATTCAAGCGGCACTCGACCGACTTACCAAAAACCGCACGACGGTCATTATCGCGCACAGACTTTCCACCCTGCGCGATGCCGACAAGCTTATTGCTATCGAAAACGGACGCGTTGCCGAAAGCGGCACTGCCGAGGAGCTGTTAAAGCAAAAGGGCGTTTACTACAAGCTTTACAAGCTTCAGGCGGAGGCATTAAAGACGGTTGGCGTGGGAGATTGACGGCTTTGACGTCGCAAATCGTCACCTCGTGTATGAATCGATTTGTTAAAACGGTTAAAAAATTTGCTTTAGAAAAGAGCGTAAAGCTTCCGAAAGGAATGTGAATGAAAATGGCGAACGAAATAAAAAACGATAACTTTCTCGATCTCGCGGAAATAACCTATCTTACAACCGAAAATTCGCGCTTTTATCGCACGAAAAACGGATTTCCCGCGTTGGAGGCGGTTTTGCCCAAGCTTGGCGACGATTTGGAAGCCGACGGCGACAAGACCCCGATAAAGCAGGATCTCGGCAGAGTGTTTTTTCATCGCTGCTTCCCCTTTGAAACGCCAGATGAATATATTTCGGTGCTCAGCAAGGAGGGCAGAGAATACGCGATGATACGCGACCTTGCCGAAATGCCTGCCGAAACGCAGGAGATAATCCGCGCAGAGCTCGACAGAAAATACCTTTGCCCGATCGTTACAAAAATCAAATCGCTTAAGGAAAAGCTCGGCTATTCCTTCTGGGAGGTCGAAACCGACAAGGGCGATATGAGCTTCTCGATGCACGATACCTATCGCAACATCGCGCGCGTTGGCGACGGAATGCTTATTATCAACGACGTCGACGGCAACCGTTACCGCATTAACGACGTTGCGGCGCTCGACAGAAAGAGCTTTAAGAAGATAGAGCTGTATCTATAGCCCCAAAAATCCAAGGATTTTCGGGGACCCCGTAGTCGCTACGCTCTCGATATCGCTTCGCTCTCGACAAAAAACACACGGTTTTTTGTCGGTTTTGTGATGTTCGTTCGCTCGCGCCAACCTTGTGCGCGCCTTCGGCTTGTCCAAGGTTGCGAACATCCAAGGTATAAAAATCCACGCGCATGTCGCGGATTTTTATGGGAATTTAGTTATAAAAACACTACGTGTTTTGAATTTATGTATCATCCATACACACCGTAGGGGCGATTCAAGAATCGCCCGCACGAAACAAATACGGCAAACGCAACCGTAGGATATAAACGGAACGGTTGAGAATAGGCTTCCCCTTGATATGGGGTCCCCGAAAACGCTTGCCGTTTTTGGGGCATAAGGGAAGCTGTCAGTGCGGTAGAATAGCACTGACTGATGAGGGGTTCGTTAACTAAATTTATAAATGTATTTTACCCCTCATCCGTCA
>JAFYON010000138.1 GCA_017560145.1 Clostridia bacterium
CCGAAAATTCCGTTTTCGTCAATTGCCTTTTTCACGCCTTTTACCAATGAATGACCAAATCCTGTAAGGGGTACGGAAGCGCCTGCTCCTGCAAATTCGTACAGCTTATCGTAAATGCCTGTGGCTGACAATATAATACCCGTTAAAACATCGTTAGGCGCTTACGATATCATCCTCGAACGCGGCGCGATTAGCAACGTCAAAGAATATTTAAACCTCGATCGCAAGGTGCTCGTCGTTACGGATAGCGGTGTTCCAAAGGAATATTCCCAAGCCATTGCATCGAGCAGCAAAGCACCTTATATAGTCACGCTGGAGCAGGGCGAAACCTCCAAAAACATCAACAATTACACGCTTTTAATTTCCAAGCTCGTTGAATACGGCTTTACACGAAGTGACTGTGTCGTTGCAGTTGGCGGCGGTGTTATCGGCGACCTTTCGGGCTTTGCCGCCGGAACTTATATGCGCGGCATAGATTTTTATAACGTTCCCACAACGCTTCTTTCACAGGTAGATTCATCCGTCGGCGGTAAGACAGCGATCGATTTTATGGGGATCAAAAATAACGTCGGTGCGTTTTATCCGCCCAAAAGGGTCATCATCGATCCCGAAACACTCAAAACTCTCCCGAATCGACAGATCTCGAACGGACTTGCCGAGGCTCTCAAAATGGCGTTGACGCACGATGCCGAGCTTTTTGAGCTTTTCGAGCAGGGAAGCGTTAACGAAAACATCGATATAATCATCAAGCGCTCGCTTCTTATCAAAAAATCGGTCGTCGAAAGCGACGAGCGCGAGGGTGGCTTGCGCAGAGTCTTGAACTTCGGACATACGCTTGCCCACGCGATCGAATCGGAAAACGAAATGAAAAATCTTTACCACGGCGAAGCGGTCGCGATCGGAATGATCCCGATGTGCGACGAAAAGGTTCGTGCGCGTCTTATCAAGGTGCTCTTGAAGCTTAACCTTCCGTGCGAAATATCTACCGTTGACGCCGAAAGGATCATCAAGGCGTGCAGAAACGATAAAAAGCTTCAGGGCGATGAAATTACTCTTGTGTACGTGCCCGAGGTCGGAAGCTTCGACTTTCTCAAAATGCCCTTTTCGCAATATGAAAGGATGCTAAGGGAGGTTATCTGAAATGAAAAACACTTTTGGAAACAATATATCGCTTACGATTTTCGGTGAAAGTCACGGAAAATCCGTTGGCTGCGTGCTTGACGGAATGCCTGCCGGAATCCCCGTCGATTACGAAAATATCAAAAGACTGTTATCTCTACGTCGCCCCTCGGGAGCAATTTCGACCGCTCGCTCCGAGGAGGATGATTTCGAAATCCACAGCGGTGTTTTCAACGGATTTACAACCGGGACGCCCATCTGCATAATTATCCCGAACAAGGATACCCGTTCTTCGGATTACGAAAATATTTCTCATCTGGCGCGTCCTTCCCACGCCGATTATACAGCGCATATAAAGTATCGCGGATATGAAGATCCTCGCGGCGGCGGACATTTCAGCGGACGTATTACCGCGGCACTCGTTGCCGCAGGCGGTATAATCATCCCCGCGCTCAACAAAAAGGGTATTGCCATCGGTACTCATATCGCATCCTGCGCAGGAGTAAATGACCGCGGCTTTGAAAATTACGGGGAAGATATCGATTCGCTTTCAAGCCTTGCTTTTGCCGTTTTGGATGCCGATAAAGCAAACGAAATGCACAACGGCATTATCAAAGCAAAAGAAAGCCTTGATTCGGTTGGCGGTATACTCGAAACCGCAATAATCGGACTTGAAGCAGGCGTTGGCGAGCCGTGGTTCGATACTCTCGAGGGTATGCTCTCCCACGCACTCTTTTCGATCCCCGCAATAAAGGGCATTGAATTCGGTGCAGGCTTTGATTTTGCCGATATGCGCGGTTCGATCGCAAACGACGGTTTTTATACCGAATCGGGTAAGGTCTATACCTCCACAAACAATTCGGGTGGTATAAACGGTGGCATCTCCAACGGAATGCCGATCGTATTGCGGTGTGCCGTACGCCCTACTCCGACAATTGCACAGGAACAAAACACGATTGATTATGTAAATCTAGAAAATGCAAAGCTTTCCGCAAAGGGACGTCACGATCCTTGTATTGTACACCGCGCGCGAATCGTTGTTGACAGCGTATGTGCGTTTGTGATTGCAGATGCTCTTTCGGGCAAGCACGGCACCGATTGGTTGGCGTTGTAAAGCTTAAGTTAATTAAAATTATGTAAACTATTCGTCTTTACTGTATCAAAGCGAACGGTTATTATTTGGTGAATAATAATGAAAGTTAAAATTAACCCCTCTCTTGCTTGCGGCAACGTAATTGCTCCGCCGTCAAAAAGTATTGCACACCGTGCAATAATTTGCGGCGCGCTTTCGGGCTCGAGCAATATCGAAAACGTGGCATATTCAAAAGATATCAAAGCTACCATAGACTGCCTTTCGTCGCTCGGTGCATCCGTTGAATCGGGTGAAGCAACGCTTACGGTAGGCGGCTTGGATATTTTCGATACAAACGAAAATGCGATCCTCGATTGCAACGAAAGCGGAAGTACACTGCGTTTTTTAATTCCGCTTTGCCTCATTTCGGGCAAAAAGACCACCTTTATCGGTGCCTCGCGTCTTTTCGAGCGTCCGCTTTCGGTTTATGAATCTATCTGCCGAGAACAGGGTATTCTTTTTGAAAAGGGAACAAACAGCCTTACGGTATGCGGCAAGCTCAAAAGCGGTAATTACCGTGTTAGGGGCGATATATCGAGTCAGTTTATAAGCGGTCTGCTTTTCACTCTGCCGCTCCTTGATGGCGTAAGTATAATCGAAGTCATCGGCAAGCTCGAAAGCGAGCCTTATATCGATCTTACGCTTCAAGCTCTTTCGGAATTCGGCATAAAGATAACGCGTGTCGGCAGCAGATTTATCATTCTCGGCAACCAACGTTATCAAAGCAGAGGCGTTACAGTCGAAGCCGATTGCTCGAACGCGGCATTTCTGCATGCATTCAATCTTTTCGGCGGTAATGTTCAGGTCGACGGAATCAACAAAAATACCCTTCAGGGCGATATAGTATTTTACGAAATATTCGAAGCTATCGAAAAAGGAAAACGTCAATTTGATCTTTCTGATTGTCCCGACCTTGCGCCCATCCTTTTTGCCGTCGCGGCGGCAAAGGGCGGTGCGACCTTTACCGGAACAGCCCGTTTGAAGATCAAGGAATCCGACCGAAGCGAAGCAATGGCGCAGGAGCTTAAAAAATTCGGTGTCGACGTAGAAATAGGGGAAAACAGCGTCACCGTTCATTCGGCTGACGTCAAGGCACCAAAAGAAACGCTTTGCGGTCATAACGACCATCGTATCGTTATGGCACTTTCGGTGCTTTGCACACTCGTCGGCGGTGAAATCGAAGGTGCCGAGGCTGTCTTTAAAAGCTACCCCGCTTTCTTTGACGCTCTTAAGAAACTCAACGTAGGACTTGAAATTTATGAAGATAGATAAATCAAAAAAGTTTTTAATAGTCGGACTCGGACTTTTGGGCGGAAGCTATGCGCAGGCGCTTTCCGATCAAGGCTATTACGTTACCGCTATTACAAAAGAACGTGCATCAATCGAATATGCATTGGAGCACAAACTTATTGCAAAGGGCTCTGATTTTGTTGATGAGGAGCTTATAAAAGAAGCCGATATAATCGTTTTCGCTCTTTATCCGCACGTTTTTGTCGAATGGATCGAAGAATATGGTAATCTTATAAAGCCCAAAACGGTCGTGACTGACGTAACCGGTGTAAAGGGATGCATCGTATATAAAATCCAGGCTCTTTTGCCCGAGGGTGTGGAATTTATTTCCGCACACCCTATGGCGGGCAAGGAGACCTCGGGCGTAGAAAATGCCGATAAAAGCATATTTGCAAACGCAAATTATATTATCGTACCGACCGAAAAAAATTCGCTTGATACAGTAGAGCTCTGCGGAGATCTCGGAGAAACGCTCGGATTCCGCGAAATATCGGTATTAAGTCCCGAAAAGCACGACAAAATGATAGCGTTTCTTTCTCAGCTTACCCACTGTATAGCCGTATCGCTTATGTACGCGTGCGATGAACCCGATCTCGAACGTTATACCGGCGACTCCTTCCGTGATCTTACGCGTATTGCAAACATAAACGACTCAATGTGGTCGGAGCTGTTTCTTTCTAACCGCGAAACACTTCTTGCCGAAATGGATAATTACCGAAAAGCGTTCGATAAGCTTTATGATACCATTAAAAACGAAAACCGTGAAGAAATGCGAGAAATGATGAGACTCTCCACGGCTCGCCGCAAAAAATTCAACAAACCCAAAAAAGCAGGAGCAGAATTATGAACATGCAATTCTTCCGAAAGCTTCCCATACCTCAGCAGGTGAAGCTTGATTATCCGGTAACCCCCGAAATGGAGGAAATTAAAAAAAAGCGTGATGCAGAAATACAATCGATTTTTAAGGGCGAATCGGACAAGTTTATTTTAATCATCGGTCCCTGCTCTGCAGACCACCGCGAACCGGTTCTTGAATATATTTCGCGTCTCAGAAACGTGCAGGATCAGGTATCGGATAAGATTTTGATAATACCCCGTATCTATACAAACAAGCCGCGTACTACCGGCGAGGGCTATAAAGGAATGCTTCATCAGCCCGACCCCGACGAAAAGCCCGATATGTACAAGGGCATCGTTGCAATACGCGAGCTACACATGAGCGCATTGAAGGATTACGGCTTTACCTGTGCAGACGAAATGCTTTATCCCGAAAATCACCGTTATCTTTCGGACCTTCTTGCTTACGTTGCCGTCGGCGCACGCTCTGTCGAAAATCAACAGCACCGCCTTACCGCAAGCGGTCTTGACGTTCCTGTCGGTATGAAAAATCCCACCGGCGGCGACCTTACGGTTATGATCAACTCGATAAAAGCCGCACAGGCGAGTCACACCTTCCTTTACCGTGGTTGGGAGGTAAAAAGCTCGGGCAACCGATTTGCCCACGCGATATTGCGCGGTCATATCGATTTTTCAGGAAAAAGCATCTCGAATTATCATTACGATGATATCGTCAGACTCAACGAGCTTTATCTTGCATCCGGCTTGGCAAACCCATCGGTCATCGTCGATACTAACCACAACAATTCCGACAAGCAGTATATTGAGCAGATAAGCGTTGCAAACGACGTTATTAACAGTCGCAATAAAAATGCCGACGTAAAAAGACTCGTTAAGGGTCTTATGATCGAAAGCTATTTGGAAGACGGCGCGCAGAAGATCGGAGAGCATATTTTCGGCAAATCGATAACCGACCCGTGCCTCGGCTGGGAAAAGACCGAAAAGCTTATTTACGAATTAGCCGATAAGCTTTAAAATCAAAACGCCTCTCTTTGAAATCAAAGAAAGGCGTTTTTTTATATGTCAATGCTTACTTCTTTAAGCTTTATTCTTTGTTTGGTTGCAAAATTGCTTCTGCATTCTGAAATAATTTCAAAAACAGCCTGTCTGAATTTGTCTTTCTCCTCGACAATCGGTAAAAGTAATGCCGCAACCGAATTTTGAACGTCGTTTGAAAACAATTCCTTCGCCGTTTTGAAATCACCCAAAAGCGCACGAGTGATTCCTCGGCTCGAATCACGCTTCAAAAAATCCTTGTTCATTATCGATATTGCATCATACCGCGTTTTCAAAAGCTCGTCAAGATAACTTATATCCTTTAGCTTGCGGTAAAATTCAATACGCTTTTCGGTTTCCGAAAGAACGTATTCCAATTCAGATTCAAACTTAATGCTGTCAAACAACAATGCGCCGAACGTTGCGTTGGGAACGGTTACCTCGATTCCTCCGAGCGCATAATCATAGGTAACGCCGGAATAACGCTTCCAGAAAAAATTAACGCCAACGTTAACAATGATTCCCATTCCTTTGCACGGCTGTATTTCTATGACGGTAGCATAAAACCCGTTATCGTCATACCATACGCGTCGGTTAGAGCTTGAAATCAAGCCTCTTTCCTTAAACCACGGTGCAAGTCTTTTCTTTATCGCGGAAAGGTCTGCCATAAAACACAACTCCTATTATAACAGTTAAGCTTAAATATTGAACCTCAAAATGCGGAAGATTTCGAAAAAATATTATATTAAAACTCATCGTACTTGTCAATATAGAGCAATGTTCTGTTGCAAATTTCAAAAAAAGGTTGTATAATAGGGCTACTCGATGAGAAAGGGATTGTTATTATGAAGTGCAGCTTTGCAAAAATGTCGACAAAAGGAACCTTCAAGCAGGAATGGCCATATGGCACAGATCTGTACGGAAGATTTTTATATCTTGAATCGGGCGACGAAAGAGTAGTCATCGGCGCATTCGATTTCAATGCAACCTTCCCGCGTGAGGCGGACCGTTGGAGAAGAGAAATATCCAAGCGTACCGGTATTCCCGAAAAGTCGGTTTGGTATCACGAAATTCAGATCCACGCGGCACCCGCTTACGAGAAGATCGCAGGCGAAGCAATGGACGCATTGATTGAAAAATCGGTCGAAACCATCAACGAAATGATCAAAAACGCGCAGGAGTGTGACGTTTACGGTGCCGAAATAGATATGGACACCGACTATTCCTTCAACCGCGAGCAATATATCGAAGGCCTCGGTGGCGTAACGGTTTGGCGCGGAATGAAGTTTGATGAAAAGGGCAAGCCCTATACTCAGGACCCCAACATAATGCTTCTGCGCGGCTATAAGCCCGACCTCCCTGCGTTTGACAAGCCGATATATTTCGACAACAACGTTGACCAAATGGCTTATATGTTTATGTTTAAGAACAAAGCGGGCGAAACCATCGGTACCGTAACTCGCTTTGCGGCTCACCCCGACGTTGGCGTTCTTTTCGAGCATAGCGAAAACCCCGATAGATTAAAGGAATACCATTACGATTACGACTGGACGGGATATCTCGCCGACGATATGGCAGAGATCTATGGCGGTATCGGTATGTATATCAACGGTCCCTGTGCCGACCTTGCGACCAAAAAGGATTGCTCGCCCGGACACGGCACTTATGAAACCTCTGCGCAGGAATGTATCCGTCTTGCAAAATCCATCGGCTCCAAAATCCGCGAGGTGTTCGATAAAAATGCCGTTTTGCTCGATAAGAACGATGTGTTCAAAACCGAAACCTTCGAAATCGTTATGCCGATGAAGGAGGATATTCCCGATAACTATGCGGATATGCAAAAATGCCGCGAAAGACACGTCGAGCTTCAAAAGGAATTCGAGCTTGCCGTTGCTGAAAAGCGTCCTCCTTACGAGGTAAAGCTTATTATCGATGATTTGTGGCGCTCCTCGCACATTCTTCACATGTGCCGCGGCGAGCAGTTTGGCTTTACCGCCGAGCAGCTCAAAACTCACGAGGTCACCGTTTACGTTCCCGCGTTGCGCTTCTGCGGTTATCTCTTTGTCGGCGTACCCGGCGAAAGTCTTGTTGATATGACACTTTGGATGCGCTCGCGCTTTACAGGCACGAAAACCATTCCCATCGACCAATGCGGCGGTTATTACAATTACGTTGCAACTCCTCGCTCAATGTCGCTTGGCGGCTATACCTATTGGTCAAGCTGGATAAGCCGCGATGCAATTCCCAAATTCCGCAAGGATCTTTCTCCCAAATTGGACGAGTTCTTAAAAGACTGAACGAAAAAACAAGCTTCAAGAAATTGAAGCTTGTTTTTATTTACGCATTATTTTTCGGTCATCGGAACGACCTCTTCAAGAACAAGTTCCTTGTTGTCGGCCGTTAAGTAATTTACTGTAAAATAACGGGTAATGCCGTGCTCGTCAACGAACGAAATACCGCGTGTCGGAGTAGCCTCGCCCAATTTCGTTTCTGCCACAAAGGGCATCGAAGGGCCGAATTCGCCGATAGTGTGTAGCACCTTTGCGATCGTGTATCTGCCGTCGGCATTCTCGGGATCGGTAGGCTCAATGCTTAAAAATCTGAAATTGGTAACCGCTCCGTGGATTTTAAAAAGCACCTTGGTGTAATCTTCCTTGGAATCCTCGTATGTAATGTAGTTTTCGGGATATTCCAAATAATTCTTTCCGGGATATTCTGCCGTCAATTCGGGATGATCAAGCATATATACGTTCTTGAAAATTATACCGCCCAAGGAATCTGCCGCTATAGTATAATATTGAGTAGCTCCGTTGGGATCAACGAACGTAATGCCGCGTACTGCCGTGTAGCCCTCGGTCTTGATGTCGATAACGACGGGCTTGTCGGGGGTAAGAGTATCCATCTTCAAAATAATATCGCCTTTTAAAGGAGCAGACGATACGGCCGTCGTATTCGGAACAATGACGTTAAAAAGCATAACGTCGCTTATTGTGTAATCGGTCTTGAATAAAACCTTCGTATATTCGCCGCTTTCGTCATCAAGCAGAAAATAATAGACGGTAGCCGCAAGAAATTCCTCTGTCGGGATCTCTGTGGTAAAGTTCACCTTATCCTCCTCGGTCGTTTCGTCAAAAGAGTTTTCCAAAACGTCACCTATTTTTTCAATGCTGTACGTGTTATAGCCGCAAGAGCAAAGAAAAGAGGATATCAATAAAATGGCAATTATCAAGATACCTGCTTTTTTCATAGTCGTTAGCCTCCTGGTTGTCGCTGCGCTTAAAATAGGGAATAGGTCCCCATAACGTGGCGCTTCAAGATGATATAATCGTAAACCGAAACCTGATCCTTTCCTCTTAAAAGCATCGCAAGCGTTTGTCGCTTCAGAGGCGAATAGGTCTTTAATCAGGTCCGTTTGATAAGTATATAATCGTATGCATCGATTTTTGCATCGCCGTTTACATCGCCCGAAATCACCAAATAAAGGCGAGCACCGTTAAAGGTAAGAACGGTACCCGTTCCGGGGATTTCGTCAGGCGCAACGAGCGAGCCGTCAAGCTTGTTCGCGGTGAATTCATCTGCACCGAAATTGTCCGCAAGCTCTGCCAAGGTGTATCTTTCGCTGCTGCAGAAAACGTAATATTTTCCGTCGATATTGCGAATATCAAGCTCGCAGGAATCCTTGGGCTTTGGCTCAATGCCCTTGTAAGCCCTCGGATCGAATATCGCATAGCCATCCGAGGAATATAAGGTTCCGTCCTCGGCAACTCTGAAATTGTCGTTGCCGCTTGCAACGTTGATAATTTCAAGCTCTTCGTTGCCGTCGAATGCATCCGCGGCAATTTTGCCGACCTCTTTGCCGATAGTAACGCTTCGTATCGGCGCATCGGAATCTGCAAAAGCCAAGCTTCCGATTTCGGTAACGGGGAAGATGCCACCATCGTACGAAATATAATCGGGAAGGCTGATTTCGTTCTTGTAAACAACGATTCCCTCGGGATGGTCGATGTTCAGCATACCGTAATATTCATCGACGTAGCCCATAAAGCGTTCCCAAAGCGTGCCGTTATAAACGTATTTACCGTCCTTGTATCTCATCCATTCGGGACAGTTCTTTTCGCTTGCGTCGTAATGCTGAATAACCGCTTCGCTCGTAAGCCCGTATCTTGTAAGCAGCTCTGCAACAAGCACCGCGGCATTGCGAAGCGAACGGTCAAAACGCTCTTCGACCCATTTATCGTATTCTTCACCGGTAAAAACAAGGGTTCCGTTTGATTTTTTCGGCGCACCGTTAACACAGATCTCGATCCCGATGCTTTCGTAATTTATGCCCGTGCCGGCGTGCCATCCAACGACCGAATCGGCAAGCGAATGATAAATTACGTTTTCGTCGACCGTATAATGCCAGCTCGTCTCCTCGGGGGTAGTGTGCATACGGCGGTTATAGCGCGCCGCATCGGTTTCTTCCTCGGTAGTGCCCGTATTATGTATGATGATATACTTGATATTATTCGGTACGCCCGAATAATTTTTCCTTCCGTCACCGATAAAATCGGGAATAACGTTAACCGCGTTTTCGGTTCCGATACCGAGAATATATCCCTCATCCTCGGAATTAAAATCGGCTCTGCTCTTTGTTGCAACGGTGCTGTCGGGCGTTGCATCAAATCCTACCGCAATCGCGTTGCCGTCTCTGATTTCATAAATAACGCCGTTGGAATCAACTATTTTACCGCTAGAGCCCTTGTATGCATATTCAACGCTTGTATAGGCAGCAGCACCGATTTCGTTTATCCAAAATGCGTGCTCGCTTTCGCTTTCAATAACTGCGCGCATGTATTTCGCAGAAACCGCCTTGTCAAGCACAACGGTATAAACCGCCGAGCATCCGACCGCCGTAACGTCACTTAATGTGGTGGGATTGCCGATATTAACGTAATTCTTTCCGTCGGTCGAATAATAAAAGGTTATTCTGCTCGGCATCTCGGCAAAATGCCATTCGCTTCTGAACGCGCGAAGATAAAATCTGCTGACGTTTGTGGTAAGACGTCCAAAATCAATGTCGACCGTGGCGGAAAAGGTCTTTCCCGCCTCTTTGCCCTTGACCATCATCCATCCGTAGGTTTTTTCTTTATCGTCGGGGTGCTTTACCGAAACGTAAGCACGGTCGGTAAGCATTTTTCCGTCATCCTCGCCGCCCTCAAGATAATATGCGTTATCGAGCTTAACAGTGTAACCGCCGTAAGCGTATACCGCGGTAAGCGTGCTTCCGATATCGTTATCAATTGCCAAAACGGAAGTAAAGGTAAAAGCGGGGAAGGAGCCGTTTAATAAACAAACGCAAAGCAAAACTGCAGCAAAATATTTGATTTTACCGAAAAAACGACAAAATTCGCGTCTGCTCACAAAGCAACCTCCAAAGATATTTTATTTATTATATAATAAAATAGTTACAAATTCAAGCCTTATAAACTATTTACAAATATTTTTAACTGTGATATAATATAAAAAAACAACGAAGGGAGCAGAGAAAATGGAAGAAAAACGCCCCGAAACAAATAAATCCGCTTCGATAGTAACACGTCGTACGGTGATCATTTTTGCAGTTTGTATTGCGTTGCTTTTGCTTATCACCCAAATCGATGCTGTGCATAGCACAATTTCGTGGTTAGGCAATATTTTATCACCTATTTTAATCGGCGTGATACTTGCATATATCATTAATCCTTTATGTATGTTTTTCGAAAAGCGCTTCAAGCGATATTTCGCAAAATCGAAGAAGATGAAGCCGAGGACAAAGCACCGCCTTGCGCGCGGCTTAAGCATTTTGCTGTCAATTCTGATTTTGGTTGCTATTATCGCGCTTTTGCTCTTCCTCATTATCCCTGAATTTTTGGATAGCTTCAAAAGGCTTATCGATATCGCACCTTCGCTTATAGAAAAGGGCGGTGATCTTCTTGCGAATTCCGTCAAATCGGATAACACATTCGGTCAGAATGTTGCTCAGGCTATCCAAGGACTTGAACAAAATATTACCGAATGGGTCGGCGGTACACTTTCGTCTGTTATAGGCGGATTGATATCCGGAGCAACCGAAGTGGCGATGTTTGTTGTCGATCTCCTCGTTTCGTTCATTGTTTGTATCTACGCATTGCTCGAAAAGAACCG
>JAFYON010000139.1 GCA_017560145.1 Clostridia bacterium
TGCCGCTTTTTAACAATTCGCAAAGCTCATCGGCGGATTTTTCGTCGGTGTTGAATGCTTTTTTGCTTCCGTCCTTTAAAATAGCGATTATCTTTTTGTCTGCGTTATATTTCAGGCAAATATTGAACGGAGTGTCGTTTTCAATTGCGGTGCCGTTGTTAATAAGCATTATTCTGTCGCAAAGCTTATACGCCTCGTCCATTTTGTGCGTTGTCAGGAATATCGTAGCACCGTCTTTTTTCATATCAAGCAGAAGCTCGTGTATATCCGCTTTTGCGGCAGGATCAAGTCCGCTTGTCGGCTCGTCGAGGAAAAGCATTTTCGGCTTGTGCAACATCGCCCGCGCAATGGCAAGGCGTTGGCGCATACCCTTTGAATATTGAAACGCTTTTGTTTTATTATTCGGATCGAGTCCTACTGAATTTAAGGCGGTTGCGATATTTTCTTTTCCTATGCCGTAAATATCTGCATAAATAGCAAGATTGTCATATCCCGTCAAACGCTCGAAAAGACCTAACGTATCAAAAACGATACCCATAGAGAGATAAAATTCATCGTTTGGATCGGAAGATGCGAGTCCGCAAACAAAGGCTTCGCCGCTGTCGGCCTTAATCTGACCGGTGAGAATGTTGAGCAAGGTAGTTTTGCCTGCGCCCGACGGACCGATGAGTCCGAATATTTCGCCCTCGGCGACCGAAAACGAGACTTCGTTTAAAACCTTATTTTCGCCGAAGGCTTTGCTTATTTTATTTGCCTCGATAATATACATTTCAATCCCACCAATTTTGTGTGTCGTATTCGCTATCGTTTTTAATGTCCTGCTTTAACTCGTCGGAAAATTTTGCGCAGAATGCTTTTAACATGCCCATAGTGTTTTCGGGAAGAATATTGCAGGGGAATTCAATATCTGCAAAAAGCCACGAGCTGTATTTATAGGTTTTTGATCTTCTGATATTATCATATTCGCTCTTGTGGAAATATGCAAGGGCAAAAAATTCTTTTGCTTTCCTGCGATCATTCATTCTGTCGGCAATGATGGAGCAAGAGGCATAAAGGTCGGATAGATCGCTGTGCATCACACCGAAACGTTCGTCGTCGATGACGGTATTATAAACGTTTACGATACTTAAAAGCAGATCGATCGCCTTTTGAGACGAGCGTATTTCTTTGTCGTTGCCTATAGTCCAGATCGCATTCACCTTTAAATATCTTAAAAACGCGATCATTACCGAGCAACTTATAACGCTGCGCTCTCTTCCGCTTGCGGCAAGCATCAGCAAAAATTCCTTGCATGAGTCAATGCCTACCTGCTTGTTGGCAAGAGAAATCGCCGCTTGCTCCTGTCCCGTAGCGTTATACAGCGGTACGAGATTCAAAACTGCAAAGCCTTTTTGTGAAACACTTCCATCCTCAAGAGTTAAAAGCTTTTCAAAAACAGATATTGATTCGCTGATATACTTGTCATTTTTGTTGTGATTAATATCGAATTCTGCATATTTGTTGGGAAAAGACACCTTAAGATTGCCATTCTGCGCCAGTTGATTCGCAAGTGCATATCCGAGACAGTAAAGAATATCGGCGTCGGCAGGGAACTCCTTTGCGGCATCACGAAGGAAATCGATAATTTCACTGTTGTCACCGTCGGCTTTTATCTCTGCCTCAGCCTTCCTTAAAATTTCGTTTTTTCTGTGCTCGCGCTCGCCGTTATAGCCGAAAAGCTCGTCGATAGTAACGTGAAAATAATTAGCGATGGAGGGAACAAGCGTCATGTCGGGGAAACCGCCGTTAGCCTCCCAACGGGATACCGCCTGACTTGTAACCGATAGTGCGTTCGCAAGGTCTTCTTGCGTTCTTCCGTCGCGCTTGCGCAGCTATTTTATTTTTACGCCTAAGTTAATTTGCATACAAATTTTCCTTTCCGAATTTGTTGTTGCATTTATTATATCGGATGCTTTGCAGATATTCAATTATCAATTCGTTGTTTTAAATCCAAGCATCGCTTGAGTTTTGACTGTTGAAAAAGGACCGTCGAGGTCCTTTTAAAATTTATATTGTTTTACATAAGCTTTCGACCGTTTCGGAAATATAACCGATCTCTTCTTCGGTGTTCTCGTGCGAGAGCGAAAAGCGTATGGAGGATAACGCCCTTTTCCTTACAAAGCGCGCCGATCTCCTTGAGCGGTTGGACAGTGCCGATCTCGTTATTGACTGCCATAATGCTTACGATCGCGGTTCGTTATTGATAAGCGATTTCAGATCGTTGAGGTCAACAATTCCGTTTTTATCAACGCCGACGGTTTTGACTTCAAAGCCGTGCTTTTCCAAATTAAACGAGGCATTGAAGACCGAGCTATGCTCGATGCTTGAAATTATTATCCGTTTCTTGCCCGAAAGCGATGCGATATGAAGCGCTTGATTGTTCGCCTCGCTACCGCCCGACGTAAAGATAAGATTATCGTTTTCGTTTGCGCCGATAAGCTCTTTTGCCGTCTTGCGCGCGGCTCTTGTTTTTTTGCGAAGCGATAAACCCCAAGCTGTGCGAGCTTGAGGCGTTACCGCAAAAATCAAGCAGGTCGGTAATTTCATCCCTTGCCGCTTGGCAAATTTTTGTCGTTGCGGCATTGTCGACGTAGATCATTATTTGTTGAGCAATTCAATAAGGTAGGGAATGGCGGTTTCGAATTTTGCGCCGTATCTGTGGTTTTCGTCGCCTGCGGAGTTTTCGATGCAACGCAAGGTGTAATCAGCCGCGATACGTGCAGATTCATATTCATCGTTTCCGCGGAGAAGCGCGCCCGAGAATGCACTTGCGAAAATATCGCCGGTACCGTGGGAGCCCTGCTTGAGTCTCTTGTGGGTATAGTGCTTTATGCTGTCGCCAAGCTTGATAACAACGCCGGTGGTTTCCTCGTCATAGCCGATGCCGGTAAGCACAACGTTCTTCATACCGTCTTTATCGAGTGCTTCGAGAACACTCATAACGTATGCCTCGTCGTAATTTTCCTTGTATTCGATGCCGGTTATAAAGCAAGCCTCGGTGATGTTGGGGATAACGATATCTGCATTGCGGCAGAGTCGCGCCATTTCTGCGGCATAAACCTCGTCGAAGCCGTAATAAAGCTTGCCGTTGTCAGCCATTGCAGGGTCAACGATCTTAACGCACTTCTTTTTTGCGGAGAAGGCGTTGAAGATGTCGGTCACCATATCGATCTGCTTAACAGAGCCGAGGTAGCCGGTGTAGATAGCGTCGAACTCAATGCCTTCCTTCTGCCAGTGTGCAGAGATCGCGGGGATATCGTCAGAAAGATCGCGGAAGGTAAAGCCGGTAAATCCGCCCGTGTGGGTGGAAAGCACCGCCGAGGGAAGAATAACTGTTTCAACACCGCAAGCCGAAAGTATGGGCAATGCAACTGTAAGCGAGCATTGACCGAAGCAGGAAATGTCTTGGATGGTTAAAATTCTTTTGTAGTCCATTTTTTATACCTCTTATCTGTGATTATTCAAACAAGGGCGTCGATAAATATCTGTCGCCTCTGTCGGGTAGTAATACAACAATGTTTTTGCCGCTGTTTTCATCGCGCTTGGCAATTTCGATCGCCGCGTGAAGCGCCGCGCCCGAGGAAATGCCTGCAAGGATGCCTTCCTTTTTTGCGAGCATTCTTGCGGCGTTATAGGATTCCTCCTCGGTAACGCAATAAATTTCATCGATAACTGCAAAATCAAGCACGGTCGGTACAAAGCCGGCGCCAATGCCCTGAATGCCGTGTGCGCCCGCCTTTCCGCCCGAAAGAACGGGGGAGGAGCAGGGCTCAACTGCGATTATCTTAACGTTTTCGTTTTGTTCCTTTAAATATCTGCCTACACCCGTTACGGTACCGCCCGTGCCGACACCTGCAACGAAGATATCAACGCTTTCGTCGCAATCGCGATAAAGCTCGGGTGCGGTGGTTTCGTAGTGTGCAAGAGCGTTTGCAGGGTTGTTGAACTGGTCGGGGATATAACTGTTTTCGATAGCCGCCTTAAGCTCGTTTGCCTTTTCAATACAGCCCGTCATTCCAAGCGCGCCGTCGGTAAGCACCAATTCCGCACCGTATGCGGTCATAAGTCTCTTGCGCTCTTCGGACATATTGTCGGGCATAACGATAATAACCTTGTAGCCTCGCGGAACGGCGATCGATGCAAGTGCGATGCCGGTGTTGCCGCTTGTCGGCTCGATTATCGTTGCGCCCTTTTGGATAAGCCCGTTCTTTTCGGCGTGCTCGATCATATAAAGCGCCGCGCGGTCCTTTGCCGATCCCGCAGGGTTTGCTCCCTCGACCTTTGCGATAAGCTTTGCGGAGAGGCAAAGCTCTTTTTCTATATTTTTAAGCTCGATCGACGGAGTTTCGCCGACCGTTTCGGTTGAATTGTTAAAGGTAAGTATCATTTTGAATTAGAGCAGATGAATTTCGTTTTCTCTGCAGATCTCCATATCCTTTTCTTCCCAACGTGAGGATTGAACCTCGCCGATGTGCGCCTTGCGGAGGAAGAACATACACATTCTCGACTGACCGATACCGCCGCCCATTGTAAGAGGAAGCTTGTTTTCAAGCAAAGCCTTGTGGAAGGGGAGGCTTGCGCGGTCGTTACAGCCCGAGATTTCAAGCTGAGCCTTTAACGTTTCGGCATCAACGCGGATACCCATCGAGGAAAGCTCAAGCGCAATATCGAGCACGGGATAGTAAACGAGAATATCGCCGTTTAGAGACCAATCGTCATAGTCGGGCGCGCGTCCGTCGTGCTTGTTACCGGATTTAAGCTTGCCGCCGATCTGCATAAGGAAAACCGCACCGTGCTTCTTCGCCGCCTCGTATTCACGCTGCTTGGGTGTGAGGTCGGGATATTCGTCCTCAAGCTCCTGCGCGGTGATGAATGCAATCTTTTCGGGAAGCAATCTGCCAAGGAAGGGATAATCGTAAGCAATATATATTTCGGTGTGGATAAGAGCGGTATATATCTGCTTTACGGCGCGCTTGAGAGTATCAAAGCAGCGCTGATCTGCGGTGATCACCTTTTCCCAGTCCCATTGGTCAACGTAAACCGAATGGATGTTATCGGTATCCTCGTCGCGGCGTATAGCACTCATATCGGTATAAAGACCCTCGCCCGGCTCAAAGCCGTATGCATCAAGCGCCATTCTCTTCCATTTTGCAAGCGATTGAACGATTTCGTTGTTGCCGTTCATTCCCTTGATATCGAACGCAACGGGGCGCTCGACGCCGTTTAGGTTATCGTTAAGACCGCTGTCCGCATCAACGAAAAGGGGAGCGGATACACGGGTGAGGTTAAGCTGTATTGCAAGGTCGCGCTCGAAAAAGTCCTTGACCTTTTTAATTGCAACCTCGGTCTGGCGGATATTCAATGCGGGCTTATAGCCCTTCGGTACTGTAACAGACATAATTTATTATCCCTTTGTGATTTTTGTTTGATGGTTTTCACTTCTGCGTTTAAGCTTTTCAAGAATCTTTTTGTAAAGCAGCAATCCGATTATCGAAACGGCGCCCGTGATCGCAAACAGTAAAATAGCGCCGAGATAGTTTTTGTTCACAAGAAATTCGCCGCCTATCGTAGAGGTTACTATCGACGGGATTCTTGCAATGGTCGAAATAATAATGAAATTTGGAATCTTTATTTTGGTAAGCCCAAAGAAGAATATAAGCGGATCCTTGGGTGTACCGGGGATCAAATAGAGCAGGAAAACAAAGGTTGAAAGCTTTTTTTCGTTATTGATAAACTTCAATTCGTTTATCTTTTCCAACGGTACGAAAAGCTCAACCGCGCGTACGCCGAGCTTTTTGACGAAGAGCATAATTACCCACGCCGCCAAAGCGCTTCCGAGCATACACAAGACCGTGCCGCCGAACCAGCCGAAGCAAAGCCCCATGCCGACCTCGACGAATTCGCCCGGTATCGGTGAAACGACGACCTGAAGCACCTGTATGCCGAATGCGACAAGCCAACCCCAGCTTCCGTAGCCTTGGATCATTTCCTTGAAGTTCTTGGCTGTATCCTCAACACTGCCGTCGCTTTCAAGCGATTGGAATATTACTTCTGTAAGATAAACAGCCAACCAAACGAACAGGGCAACCGCGATAAGAACCGAAACTATTGCAATTATCCTTTTGCGTTTTTTCAGCTTCGCCTGATGGACGCTTACTTCCAAAGCCTCGGCTTCGGTCGCGACAGTCTTTTCAGGTTCAACGTTTTTATTCATCAAAGCCTCTTATAAGTACAAATTTTCACATTTTAAATTATACTCTTGCTTTATTCGCTTGTCAATAAAAAACGCATAAAATAACGGTGTTATCTATGTTTTTTGCAATTTTTCGCAAGCTTTGACCGCGTTTCGCCGTCCGGCAAACCCGTCGGCTCGAGTCCTTGGTTTAATTGCCATTCGGCAAGCGCACGCCGTGTTCTTAATCCAAACATCGGACCGTTGCCCACGTTTATGCCGTTTTTCTTCATGATCTCCTTCAGCTCGCTCACTCTTACGTGCTCATCCGCACGGCTTGCAACGTCGGCAGAGGCGGAAACCGACACGGCTTTATCCGAGGGCAGACAACCGTTTTCGACCGCAGCGTAGATATAGTTGATAAGCAGCCACGTGCTTTCGTTTACGGTGCCGGTTTCGGTAAGCCCGAAAACCCGTTGCAGAGCCGAAACGCTTCCTGCAGTTTTCGAGCCGTAAAGTCCGTCGGTGACAAGGCTTGCTACATATGGAATCGCTTTGTTTATTCGGTTTATCCGTTCCTGAACGTATTTTACGTTTTCGCCGCTCGAGCCTATTGTAAGCGTTGTGCCCGAAAAATCGCGCGCTCCGTTGCTCGACGCCGTGGAAAAAATGCAATCGCTTGCTACCGAAAGATAGATTTCGTTTATTTTGTTCCAAAGCTCTTTGCCGATCCCGTTTTCTGCGTTATATCCGAAAAGGCTTGCAAATTCGGATACCGCCGCTTGGGTTTTACTGCCGTATATCCCGTCGGTGACAAGCTCGGGGATGGTTAAAAACACGTTGTTTATAACGTTTAAGGCTTCTTGAATATAGCGCGGATATTCCCCTCTCGAGCCGACCGAGATAACGTAATCGGGGTATGGCACCGTGTTGAGCGGAGGCTCGGGCTCTTGTACGTTGTCGAGCGTGCCGTTGTAGATCGCAACGATATCCGCCCAGGTCCTTTCGTCGACAATTCCCGTGGGCGAAAGGCCATAGGCGTTTTGAAAGGATATAACCGCGCGTTGGGTATCGTTTCCGTAAATGCCGTCAAGCACGGGGCTTTGCACGGCGGAATTGAATCGGCTTATCCTTTGCAGATAAAATTGTATCTCCTGCACCTCTGACCCGCGTGAATAGAGCTTTAACGGGCTTCCGGGGTAGAGCTGTTGATTGTATGCGGCGCGTTGACCCTCGCTCGTAAGCTCGCCCAAGCGCTTTACCGAGGTGTATATCTGCGATATTCTGTACCACGTCGCGCGGTCGACCTCTCCGCTTATCGGGAGTATAAAAAGCCGTTGGAATTCGCGCACGGTTTCCTGCGTTTGGCTATCGTATATTCCGTTCACGGCAATCAACGGAAGCTGAGGGAAGTTTATGGCAATTCTGTTCAATTGCTCCTGAATTATCCTTATATCCTCACCTTGCGCACCCAAGACAAGCGGAGAACCGGGATATGATTCCTCGGGCGTGCGGATATCGTTGGTTTCGGCTATGCGTATATCTCCGTAGTAAAAGCCAAGTATATCCTCTCTCGTTTGTCCGTCGTTTGCCAAGGCGACCGTACCCCATTGAGAAAGCCCTGCGCAGGTGCTTGTAGTACCGTTGCAATATGAGGCGAAAAGCGGCGAAACCGTATTCGGACGAACTATATATTGATTGAATACGTCATCCACTGCGTTGCTTATCTCGTCGAAAATATTTCTGCCGTAAACAAACGCTTGGTCGAATGCGGTCGAGTTCGTTATATCGAAATCATATCCTCGGCTTCTGTACCATTCGGTATAGATCCGGTTAAGCGCAAGCGATATCTGCGCGGTAATGTTAGCTTGCAGTGAGGCTTGCGGCCAGGTCGGATATATTTCGCTGCTCGCCACGTTTTTTATGTAGTCGATAAACGGCAGCGTCACGTTTTGCGCGTCCTCATCGGGCGCACCGAGGTGCACCGTAACGGTTTCGGGGATAAAAACGCCCTCTCCGATGATTATTGCGGGGATTGAATCCTCGTTGACCGCCTTTGACACTGTCGGCGCACTGCCCGAGGAGGGCCCGTCGGTCCTTAAGGTATGCTCGGGGATCTGAATGACCAAGGTTTTTTCTCTGTCGGGATCTGTGACTCCCTCGGGAAGCGGAATGAGCTGAACCGGAAGATGCGTGGTTATTCCCTCGAACATCTGAATCCCGTCGATCTCGGTTTTGTAATTTCCGTCGGCGCGGATTATTACGTTGTAAAGCGAATAGGGAAGCGGTGTATCGGTATCGCTGTTCAAGGAAAGGCTTTTTTGCGGAGTCGCAAGCGAGGCAATGCGTGAAATACCGCTGCTTGCCGCAGTCAGAAATTCATAAAACACGGTTTCGTTTTGCATATTCGTAACGGTTATCGAGCCGTTGTTGATGGGAAGCGCGTTCGACGCGGTGCGCAGAACGACCACAAGATTGCCGAAAGGCATATAAATCACCCTTTATAATGTACTCGTTACAGTATATGCGAAAATAAAAAACCGCTATGCTTTTTTGTAGCATAACGGTTCTTTCGTTAACTGTTTTTAAGCAGAGCCTTGTCCTGCTGAAGCTTATAAAGCTCGTAATATCTGCCTTGCTTTTCGATAAGCTCCTGGTGACTTCCGCTTTCGATAATTTCGCCGTGGGAGAGATAGATTATTCTGTCGGCGTTGCGGATGGTTGAAAGTCTGTGTGCAACGATCAGAAGCGTGCCGATGTTCATAAGCTTTTCGAGCGAATCCTGAATGAGTATTTCGGTTTCGGTATCGATGTTTGCCGTAGCCTCGTCGAGTATCATAATTTCGGGCTTGTGGATAATGGTACGCGCAAACGAAATAAGCTGTCGTTGACCTGCCGAAAAGTTTGCACCGCGCTCCATAACCTCCTCGTCAAGCCCCTTCGGGAGCTTTTCGATAAGCTTGTCGGCGTTTACGTATCTGCAAGCTTCGTTCACCTCGTCGTCGCAAACGTTTTCCTTGCGAAGCAGAATGTTCGAGCGGATGGTGCCCGAGAACAAAAATACGTCCTGAAGCATTTGACCGAAGTGCTTGCGGAGCGAGGATATCTTGATCTTGCGGATATCGATGCCGTCAATCAGTATTTCGCCGCGTTGGATATCGTAGTTGCGGCAAATGAGCGAAAGGATAGTTGTTTTTCCCGATCCCGTCGAGCCGCAGAATGCAACAGTTTCGCCCGCTTTTACCTTAAACGAAACGTCCTTTAGCACCCATTCCTCGCCCTCGTAGGCGAACCAGACGTTGCGAAATTCGATATTGCCCTCTACGCTTTCCAATTCTATCGCGTCGTCGGCGTCGACGATCTCGGGCTTGATGTCCATAACCGTAAATATCTTTTCTGCCGATGCGAATGCCGATTGCAGCCAGTTGAATTGCTCGGCAAGCGATTGGATGGGGTTGAAGAATTTGGTGATATACATATAGAACGAAACGAGCACGCCGCTTGAGATCGTTTGTCCCATAAACTCGATATTTTTAATATAACCGCGTCCGCCCAAATACAAAAGGCAGAGAACCGAGGTGATATAAAGCATATATACCATCGGTCTGAAAATGCCGAAAACGAATATCTGGCGATGCTTTGCCGATTTGAGCTTGTTGTTTTTGGCGTTGAATTCCGCCATTTTTCGGTCCTCGCGGTTGAAGATCTGAATAATCTTCATACCCGAAAGATTTTCGGAAAGGAAGGTGTTGATATCGGTCGTGCCGTCCTTTACCTCGCGGTATGCCTTGCGCGAGAATTTGCGGAAGATGACCGTGAACAGCGCAATAAAGGGAGCAAAGCAGAGCACCATAAGCGTAAGCCCGTAATTGAGCATAAGCATCGCGCCGATAACGCCAAAGATAACGAAAACGTTCTTTAAAAGGTTTACGAGAATGTTTGTGAAAAGCATCGATATCGCGTTGGTATCGTTGGTAACGCGTGTTACAAGCTTGCCGACGGGCATCGAGGTAAGCTGTCCGTGCGAAAGCGATTCGATGTGGATGAAAAGGTCCTCGCGGAGCGCCGAAAGGATCTTTTGACCGGTCTTCTGCAAAATTATCGCTTGAAGATAGGTGCAGATAAGCGAAACGATAAGGATGCCGGCATAGATTATAACGTAGCTTATAAGCTCGCTCGGAACGAAATCGCCCTTTATCTTTTCCTCGATATTACCCACTAAAGTAGGGGAGATGATATCGTAGGAGATGGAGAAAAGCATTATCAGGAATACCGCAACAAAGCTTTTTGCATGGGGCTTTGCATAAACGAAAAGGCGCTTGATAAGCTCGGAATCCTTCATATTGCGGTCGAAACCGATCGCCTCCTTGCGGTCCTTTATGGTGCAGAAGGCAAAGATGAATATCGCCGACATCAGTCCGATAACGCCGCCGACGACTAACAAGGGATAAAATTCATACATATCCGTCTACCCCCTTTACATTCCCGACTCGAGGTCGTTAAGACGCTGAAGCTCAACCATATTGCGGTAATCCTTGCAGCGCTCGATAAGCTCGCTGTGCGGTCCCACGTCGACGATTTTGCCGTCGTCGATAAAGATTATCTTGTCCATTCCCTCGATAGTGGTGATTCTGTGGGCAATAAGTATCGTCGTTTTGCCCTTGCGCGTTTCCTTAAGGTTCTGCAAAATCACCTTTTCGGTCTTGACGTCGACTGCCGAAACCGAATCGTCGAGAATGAGTATTTCTGCGTCCTTCATCAACGCTCTCGCAATCGAAATTCGCTGCTTTTGTCCGCCCGAAACGGTAACGCCGCGCTCGCCGAGAACGGTTTGGTATTTATCGGGGAATTCATCGATATTTCCGTGCACGTCGGCAAGAATTGCCGATGCCTTTATCGCTTCAATATCGTTTCCGTCGGATGCAAACGCGATGTTTTCGGCGATGGTGTCGCTGAAAAGAAAGTTGTCCTGCGGTACGTATGCCGCATGGTCGCGTACCGACTTTATGGGTATGGTGTTAATATCCCGTCCGTCGATAAAAACCGTACCGTCGGGCACGTTATAGGTGCGCAAGATCAGGTCGGCAACTGTCGTTTTACCGCTTCCGGTACGACCTACGATGCCCACGTTTTCGCCTGCATTTATTTTAAACGAAACGTCGCTTAAAACGTCGTAATCGCCGGAAGGGTAACGGAAGGTGAGCCCTTTGAATTCAATATCGCCCTTAATGGCTTCGGGCGCGACAACGCCCTCCTTGTCGGCAATTTCGGGCACTGAATCAAGCAATTCACCGATACGGTTAAGCGATGCCTTGCCGCGCGAATTCATTTCGATAAGCTGGGATACAGCCATGATAGGCCATACTATCGCACTGAAATAGCCGATAAATTCGACGAGCATACCTGCATCGAAATCGCCCGTGTATACAAGATATCCGCCATATCCGAGGATAACGCAGACGACCGATTCGACAAGCAGAGTAACGCAAACGGTGAGCTTTACCGAAAGCTTTGTGTATTCGATATTTGCATCCTCGTTTTGCTTGTTCAGCTTGCGGAATGCAAGCAATTCCTTTGCTTCCTTGACAAATGCCTTTATTACTGCGATGCCGGCAAAGCTTTCCTGAGAGAAATCCGAAAGTGCCGAAAACGCCTCTTGGCGCTTTTGCCACTTTAAGGTCATATATCTGCTGAGTATCATACCGCCGATAAGCATTATTGCCATCGGTATCATCGAAAGACCTGTAAGCACGGGGTCCATTTTGAACATTTTGACGATCGAAAGCGCGCCGAGAAGCAGCGCGTCGAAGAACATCATAATGCCCATGCCGAAGCAGTCCTGAACGGTTTCAAGATCGTTGGTAAACAGCGACATAAGGTTGCCGACCTTGTTGTGCTGATAGTAATCCTGACCAAGCTCGCGGCAACGGTCGAACATTCTGTTGCGAAGGTCGGTTTCGATTCTTATACCGCTTCCGAAAAAGCAGATTCTCCATAAAAATCTGCCGAAGATCATTGCAACGATAACGAAAAGAAGTGGTCTGCATATCTCATCGAGCAGAAATTCCATATCAAAGGCAACGGTAACGCCGTCGACGACAACGCTGCCCTCGTTAACGCCGTTGATTACCGTGCGGTAAAGCTCGGGCAGTACAAGCTGCATATAGTCGACAAGCACAAGCGAAAGTATGCCGAGCAAGAGCAGGGGAGAGTATTTTAGATAATATTTGTTTATGTGCCTTCCGAAAAGCATATCATTCTCCTATTTTCTCGAAAGCGATTCTTTCGTCGCCCGATTCAAGATATATTATCCCGCATTTTTGAAATCCGTATTTCAAAAGCGCGCGTTGCATCGGGATATTGTCCTTGTGGGTATCGATACGAAGGTGATTGTTTTTGCTCATCCCGAAATCAAAGCATTTCTGCGCAATGCCCTTGCCGTGGGTTTTCATTGCAATGCGGTGGATGACGTAATAATCGGTGTCGCTTATCCAGCTTCCGTAATCGATTCTGCCATAGGTGACGTCGGGGCCCTTGAAAAGACAGAAAACACCCAATATTTCGTTTTCTTCCTCGTAAACAAAGCAGTTGCCGTTGCTTATGTCGCGCTCTATCAGCTCGAGCGACGGATAATTGCCCGTCCATTGATGCATATTTCCGGAAGCGCGCATAAAAAGCTTTGCGCTTTCGTATATGTCCTTTATAAGCTCTGCTTCGTGTATTTTTGCATTTCTTACGGTCATCAAATCACCCCAGCATATTTTAAAACGGACGCGCTTTTTTGTCAAGTAAGTATTGCAAATAAAAGGAAAGAATGATATACTGAATCAACAGATTTTATTGCGAGGGAGATAATTATGGCAAAAGGAAAAAACGTTGCATTGGCGCGGCTTTTATATTCTTCTATGTTTTTGGCGCTCGGCTTGCTGCTTCCCTTTCTTACGATGCAGATCCCGACGATAGGCGCGTCGCTTTGCCCTATGCATTTTGCGGTAATGCTTTGCGGCTTTATCTGCGGTCCGACTTGGGGTATGGCGGTCGGCTTTATAACTCCCATTTTAAGATCGATGCTTTTCGGCGCTCCGATTGCAATCGTGCCCAACGCGCTTGCAATGGCGTTTGAGCTTGCGACCTATGCCTTCGTTGCAGGCATCCTTTACAAAAAGCTTAACAAAAACATCTTTTATACCTTTATCGCGCTTATCGCCTCGATGGTTGCGGGCAGACTTGTCTGGGGCGCGGTAATGTTTGTGCTTATACTTGCAAATCAGGCTGCGGGCGAGATCGGATTTTCGCTTATCTGGGGCTCGACCGTTCTTCAAAGCATCCCCGGAATAATCCTTCAGCTTGTTGCAATTCCTCCGATAATCACGGTTTTGCGCAAAAACCGTTTGATGTTAAATTAAATTTCAAATTCAGGAGATCAATTATGAAAAAACTCATTTTCTCGCTTCTCCTTGCAACTCTTATGGTGCTTCTCTGCATCGCCGTTTCGGGATGTGAAGAGCCCGAGCAAAGCCAAAATTCCTCCGCCTTGTCAGAAGGTGAACAAAACGGCTCGGGCGATAGCTCGGACGATTCGGCAAGTCAGGGTAGATTTTACGGATTGGATATTCCCGAATCGCTTGATTTCGGCGGAAAAACAGTTAAGGTGCTGACGACCGGCACAGCCGCAAGTCCCACCACACACCAAATTCAGCCCACCGACAACTCGCAATACAACGCCGAAAACACCAACGCGGTGCTCACCACCTGTGAGGAATGCACCCGTTTGGTAGAGGAAGAGCTTAACGTTACGGTTGAAGAGGAAATGGTTTATACCTGGTCGCGCTATGGCGGCGATATGTATAAGCGCATCAAGACCGACGCGGTAAGCGATACGGCGGATTACATTTTTGCAATGCCTTGCTCTATTGAAGCAAGTATGCTTTCTATTGACGGACTTCTTTACGATCTTAACACCGTGCCCCATATCGACCTCTCGCGCGAGTGGTGGTGTCACGAATTCAACGAGGGCGTTACCGTTGACGGCAGCACCTATTTCGCAATCAGCGATATCGGTACCGTAAGCAAGCAGGCGACCCTTTTCGTTGCCTTCAACAAGAAGATGGCAGATTCCTATAAGCTTACCGAAAAATACGGCTACAGCTCGCTTTACGAAATGGTCGATGCAAAGGCGTGGACTCAGGACGTTATGTTTGAAATGGCAAAATCGGTTTATCAGGACGTAAACGGCAACAACGTTTGCGATCTCGGTGATATCAACGGTCTTGCAGGTCAGGACGGCGCGGTTTATAACTTCCTTACCGCGGCAGGCGAAAAGATCATTTCTATAGAAAACGGCTATCCCAAGCTTACCGTTTATAACGAAAGAGCAATAAACATTATTGCAAACGCTCAGGAATATTTGCAGGACCCTCAGGGCGGCTTTATTTCGGCTAACGATTATTTCAACGTCAGCCAGGTTCCCGTGCGCGATGCGATCGTGCCCGAATTCAAGGCGGACAGACTGCTCTTCTTTATGGACGCGATCATGAATCTTGATCTTATCCGCGATATGGAAAGCGACTTCGGCGTGCTTCCCACTCCCTTGTACGACGAGCATCAGGAGGGCTATTCCTCGCAGATCGGCTGCTGGTCGACAAACTGTATCGTTATCCCCAATTTCGTTCAGGGCGAAAGCCTTGAGCTTGCAGGCTATTTCATCGAGGCTCTTTCCGCGGTCTCCAACAAGAAACTCAACCCCGTTTATTACGAGCAGACGCTTCAATATCAGATCTCGCGCGATGACGATTCGATGAGAATGCTTGATATTATCTTTGATACCCGCACCTGCGAGCTTGCCGAAATTTACCATCTCGGCATCTATGATACCGTTTGCGGTATGCTCAAAAAGCCCGTCGGCACCTTCGCTTCCGAATACGATGCGATCGACGAGATCACAAACGACGCTATCGAGCAGATAGTAGAATCCTATATGCAACAGAAATAAGCAACAAAAAAACCTGCCGCGAAGCGAAGCGGCAGGTTTTGTTATTTATTGGATTTCAACAAGCTCGTATTCCTTGCTGCCAATGCCAAGCTCCGCGGCTGCATCGACGGTAAGAACTCCGTTGCGCGATTCGATTCTTTCGATAAGATGCGCCTTTCCGGGATCGTCGCATGCATAAACAAGATCAAGACAAGCCTTGTCGATAGCAACGGGATCGGTCGAGGCAAGCATACCGATGTCGGCAATGCAGGGGTCCTCTGCCTTTGCACAGCAGTCGCAATCGACCGACATATTTTTCATAACGTTGATATACACGATTTCGTTTTTGAGGTAGTCAACAACCGATTTCGCGGCGTCTGCCATCGAAATAAGGAAGGAATCGTGGTCTGCGGTCCAAATCTTTTCGGGCTCGCCCGCGCCGTGGATATAAGCCTTGCCGAAGGAGGAGGCAACGCCGATCGAAAGCTGCTTGAGTGCTCCGCCGTAGCCGCCCATCGGGTGTCCCTTAAAGTGGGAAAGCACGAGCATTGAATCGTAGTTGACGATATTTTTACCGACGTAGTTTTTCTTAATGCATTTGCCCTCGGGAATATCAAGCTCAAGGTCGGGTCCCTCGGCATCAAGCAGATCGAATTCAAAATATTTGCTCCAACCGTGATCTGCAAGCGTTTTTATGTGTTTTTCGGTGGTGTTGCGAGTGCCCTCGTAAGCGGTGTTGCATTCAACCGCTGTGCCGCCAACCTTCTTTATGATAGGCTCCCAAAAATCAGGACCCAAGAAGTTTTGGTTACCCGGCTCGCCCGAATGAAGCTTTATTGCAACTTTGCCCTTAAGCTCCTTTCCAACGAGGTCAAAAAGCTCTGTAACCTTGTTGGGATCAAGACTGCGCGTGAAAAATACCTTTGGTTTCATAAAACTACCATCCTTATAGTCTTGTATATGACAATATTATACAATATGAGCTTTTTTCTGTCAACCGTACGAAAAAAATAAGCGGAATTTTAAAAATAGTATTGACATCAAAGGCGGTTTGTGTTAATATATTCGAGCGGGTTACGCATCGGTTATGCCGGAGTGGCGTAATTGGCAGACGCCCTGGACTTAAAATCCAGTGAGGTTTACCCCTCGTACCGGTTCGAGCCCGGTTTCCGGCACCATTTATGTAATCAATCAAAATCAATAAATTCTATATCGCGGAGTAGAGCAGTTGGTAGCTCGTCGGGCTCATAACCCGGAGGTCGCAGGTTCAAGTCCTGTCTCCGCAACCAAAAAGAAAACCATCCAAAAGGATGGTTTTTCTTTTTGGTTTTGAAGTAAGTAATTCCGCCTGCGACCGTAGGGTTATGAGCCCTTGGGCGAATAACTTGCTTTGATATCGAGCGCCGTCAGGGACGGAAGCAGCGAGATATCAAAGGGGCAGTGGTCAAAATTGCTTGCGAAGCCACCGCGAAGCAAGAGCAATTTTGGGTACCACAACCCGAGCAGGTTCAAGTCCTGTCTCCGCAACCAAAATGAAAACAGCACCCAAAAGGGTGCTGTTTTCGTTTTGCTTCGCGTGGCAAGACGTGGCTTGCCGCGCTTGGTTATGAGACCGACGAGCGTGGCTCGTTGGGAAAGCACTCCGAGCGCATTCGGGGAATGAGAAAGCGAGGAAGTGCTTTCCGCAGCGGTCGAAAAAATCAAGTGAGCCACGCGAACGGTAGATTTTTTCGGGTTACCGCGAGGTGGCAAGGTGCAACCATTTGATTGAACTTTCAAAAGAGAATATTCCGACTACTGTCTCCGCAACCATAATCATCCACACTTGTTGATACAAAGAAAGTCCTTATTTTAAGGGCTTTCTTTGTTATTTTAA
>JAFYON010000140.1 GCA_017560145.1 Clostridia bacterium
GTAAGAGAGATCGTCGGTGGTGGGGAGTGCCTGCCAGTAGCCGTTGTCGCCGTTTACTTCGGTCCAGTTGTCAGCATTCCAGCCGTTGTCGGAGAGATCGCCGTCTACAGTGATTTCTTCCTTAACGGTAGTGGTGGTGCTTTCGCCGGTCTTTTCAGCGTTAACTTCAACTTCGCTTGCCCAAATAAATGCGTTACCAACGGGTTGAACGGTGATAACTACCTTGATGAAGCGAGCTTCAACAGGAGTTGCAGCCTTAGCGGTGAGGGAGTAGGTGCTCCAAGTGCCGCTTTCGCCGGTGCCTGCAACGAGAGTCATATCTTCAACAGGACCAACTGCAACGGACTTGTATTCGCCGTCAGCGGAATCTGCTGCGAAAACTTCGATGGAAGTGGGGCTGCCTGCGGAGGTAGGAGCGCTGATGCCCCAGTTGCCGCCGCCGAGATATACGGTGTAGGAGTTGGAAAGAACTGCTTCGCCGAGGTCAATGATCACGGACTCAACATGAGGAACGGTTTTGTCAGGGGAGTTCCAAGCAGAAATGGTATCGGTGTTGCCGCCGGTAACATCGTCTGCAATTACGCCGTCGGTAAGCTTCTTGCCGTCATCGTCGTAACCGTCCTTACGGTTAGGAGCGGTGGTGGTGTAGGTCTTGCCAACAGAGAGGTTCTTATCTTCGGTGATAACGGGACCGGTGGGAGCCTGCTCTGCAGGGTTCTTTTCAACGGTAGCAGCGCCGTTTTCGCAGGTGCCTGCAGCGAGATCGATGCCCGAAAGGGTGATCTTAGCGCCGATGGTGTTTGCGAGTGCCAAGCAAGCTACCTTCTGTTCCCAGTTGGGATACTTAACGGTAACGCCGTCATCTTCGTAGATAGCGTAGGATGCGGAGGAGTGGATGAGCATGCAGATCTTGCCATCAGTGAAGTTGATGCCAGCTGCAAGGCCCTTGTCAGCGCCGCCGGAATACGCAAGAGTCTGAACTACTTCGTATACGTTAGCTTCGCTTGTGGGAGCGAGAAGCGCATGAGCAGACCAGTTGGAGTTAGCCTTCATGTAAGCTTCTTCGGTGGTGATGATGGTAGCTTTTTCGGCAGCGATGGTTCCGTTAACGGAATCGATTCTGAACGAATAGCCCCATGCGTGGTTTGCGTTGATGTTGCCGTTTTCAGCTACAGTGTATTCGCCTTCAGCCCAATAAAGTGCGCTAACGGGAACTGCAAAGATAGCGGAAACGAGAACTACCGCAAGAAGGATTGCAAGAGTTTTCTTCATTGTTTTTTCACCTTTCTGAAAAATATTTGGAGTATTTCCATCTTAGCTGTAAGTATATCACACCAGTTTTTTGATGTCAATATTTTTGTCGCTATTTCTTATAGGTAATATGACGAAAATTCGCGTTAAAAAAGGGACGGATGACCGTCCCTTGAGTACCGATTCGGTTATTTGTGGTAAAGCGAGTAATTGTAACGCTC
Organism: Clostridia bacterium; assembly: GCA_017560145.1. GTDB lineage: Bacteria > Bacillota > Clostridia > Oscillospirales > CAG-382 > Coliplasma. The sequence continues at coordinate 1,473 of JAFYON010000140.1, forward strand.
TTTTTCGTAGATGCCGCCAACGATTTTTACGGTTTGCCAGATAAAAAGTCCCGAGAAAATAAGCTTTGCGCTTGAGATCATGGGGAAGAGATACGGGATCGCAAATCCGATAGCCCAAAGGACGGTTATAACACAGTAGCAAAACCACATAAGGCCCGTTAACACCTCGCCCGTGCCGAGCGATTCGGACAGCGATTTGATATCGCCGATAAAGCGGCGCACCGCAATAAGCATTACCGCCGCCGTGACTATTGCCAGAAGCGAGCCGACGATGACCACCCAAAGCTCGGTCGCATAGATAACGATCGCGCCGTTTGGGGTGAATACCGCACGGAAAATTTCGGTGGTGAGCAAAAGCAAAAATGCCGGAATTGCAAGGGCTTTCACGCCCTTGAAATCACAAAGCCCGCGGAACGCGAACGCCGATGCAAAGAGGAAAAGGAACATTGCCGATGCAGGCAAAATGCGCGTGCCGTCGAAGGTGATATCGAGCGAGAAAATAACCGCAAAATACACGAGATAGGTTGCCGCGCGAAGCTGCTTCGGACGTGTTTTTTCGGGGTGCGACGTGTATTCCTCGGCGTATACTGCGTCGATTTTCTCTCTGCTTTCCTTATCGAGCAGAGAAAAGGTCTTTCTTACCGAAATAAACCACGCGACAGAAACACCGAACGAGATAAGCGAAAGGAGCACGACCGCAATCGGCTTTGCCGAAACCAACGAACTGATGGCATCGTAGGTTTCAAAATCCACCTCGAGATTAAGACGAAGCTCGAGTATGGAAATAAGCTCGGGCAGGAGCGATGCGGCGATGCGGATGAAAAATGCGAGGTAGGATAAAAACGCCGTTCCGTCGCATCTTTCAAGCGTTTCGTTGCAATCGTTACGCATTGCGTAATAGGAAATGCCCGAAAAGAGCTTTTTGAAAAAGATGACGTAAATAATGCCTTCCGCAACTGAAAACGCCGTTGCCGCGAGCATTCGGTTCGAGCCGATGTTCGTAAGGAATACCGACTTCATCAGCATAAGGTGGATAACCTCTACGCCGAAAAGGTAGAGAAGCGATTTTTTTGCCTCCTCGACCGAGCTGTCGAAATAGGCGAGCTGGGTAAGACCGAAGAAGAGAAGCGCGCAACCGAAAACGTCGGGGATGAAATCAAGTCCTGCCGGTACCGGATTTACAAAGAACAAAAATCCGAAAATTATTAAAAGCTTGCTTCTTTTGGAAACGCTTTTTTTATTTGCTTTCGGTGACATACCGTCTCTCCTTTCGGTTGAATAAACTTATTTTTTGCCGTTTCGACGGTTAAGCTTTTCCTGTCTTGCGGCTTGCTTTTCCTGCATTTTTTTGATCGCCTCGTTTTGCTCCTTTGCGAGCTGCTGCTTATCCTTGGCGTATTGTCTTTCGCTTGTGATAAGCACGAAGCAGGTGTGGAGGAACAAAATATTTGCAAAAATTACGACGTACTGCAAAATGAATTGCAGCGAGGTGACACCGTAAGCGATGTCGCCCAAAAGACCGAACATATTCAAAAGTCCTGCCGCGAGCGAAAGTCCTATAAACGCGACGGTTATTACCAATCTGTTTCGCGCCGAGCGCTCGAGCTTGGGTGCATCGCATTCTCTTGCAATATTTATTACCGCGGTCAGCCAGAAATATGACATAAGCATCCATGCGCCGAGGTGAACTATATAGGTCGCGGTGTTCAGCGCGGGTATTTCCGCAACGTTAAACACGCCGATGACGACCAAAAACTGCAATATGCCTCTCGGCAGTAAAAACAGTGCGGATATCGCCGCCATCATAAAGTTCTTTTCCAAGCGCGAGGCGAGGAAAAAGCCGTATGCAAGCAGCGGTGCGGCAAAGACGCCTCCGCCTATTTCATACAAGGCGAAGCATCCGTAGCCCAATAAAGCTATTCCAAATCCCATTATTTCAATTCAGCGGCGCTGTGACCCGATTTTTTACGCCTTGCCGTTCGGGCAAGCCGTTTAAGAACGGTCACGAGCCGCGCCTTTCGATTTATTTATCCGAGCCCATGCAGCATTTTTTGAATTTTTTGCCGCTTCCGCAGGGGCAGGGGTCGTTGGGGCCCGCCTTTTCGACCTTCTTTGTGGGGGTGGGCTTGACGGGCTTGCCGTCGGTCTTCATGCTTGCGCTGCCGTTAAGCACCTGCTTGCGCTCGGTGCTTGCGTTGCGCGGTCTTGCAGTAAGTATCATTCTTACTGTGCCCGAGCGGATCTCGGAAATCATTTCCTCGAACATAATACCGCCCTGGATTTTGTATTCGACAACGGGGTTGCGCTGAGCGTATGCGTTAAGTCCGACACTGCCCTTGAGATCGTCCATAGCGTCGATATGCTCTACCCATCGGGAGTCTACGTTGCGGAGAAGGATAGCGCGCTGAACCTCCTTGAATATATCGGGGGTGAACAGCTCCTCCTGCTTTCTGAACAGCTCCTCTGCACGCTCGGAAAGAACCTTGCAAACGTCGGAGATCTGAAGATCGGCAAGCTCGGATTGGTTATAGCGGAAATCCTCTTCGGCGGAAAGCAAGCCCTTGAAGGCGTTGCGCATTCCCTCGAAATCCCATTCGTCGGCAACGTCGGACTGTGCAAAGCCCGAAACCGTTTCCTCGATATGGTCGTTGATCATCTTAAGTATCTTGTCCGAAACGTCGTCGCCGTCAAGCACTGCGCGGCGTTCCTTATAAATGATCTCGCGCTGGAGGTTGATAACGTCGTCGTATTGAAGCACGTTCTTTCTGCGCTCGAAGTTCGTTCCCTCGATGCGCTTTTGCGCGCTTTCAATGGAGTTGGAAAGTATCGCCGCGTCGATAGGCTGATCCTCGGGCATTCTGAGTGCTTCGACCACCGCAAGGATTCTGTCTGCGCCGAAAAGTCGCATAAGATCGTCCTGCATGGAAAGGAAGAAACGGCTTTCGCCGGGGTCGCCCTGACGTCCTGCACGGCCTCTTAACTGGTTGTCGATACGTCTGCTTTCGTGTCTTTCGGTGCCGAGAATGAACAAGCCGCCCGCCTCGCGCACCTTGTCTGCCTCAACGCGGATATCCTTTTCGAATTCCTCCTTAAGCTCGGCAAAGCGCTTTCTTGCGGCAAGGATCGCTTCGTCATCGGTTTCGCCGAAGTTGGTTGCCTCGTAAAGCATATAATCGTCGAGACCCTCCTTGCGGAGAACGTCCTTTGCAAGGAATTCAGAGTTACCGCCAAGCATAATGTCGGTACCTCTGCCCGCCATATTCGTGGAAATGGTAACCGCGCCGAGCTTACCTGCCTGAGCGATGATCTCGGCTTCCTTTTCGTGGAATTTAGCGTTCAATACGTTGTGGGGGATGTTTCTTGCCTTGAGCACCTTGGAGAGCTGCTCGCTCTTTTCAACCGAAACGGTACCTACGAGCACGGGCTGACCCTTTGCACGGCACGCTTCGATCTGAGCAACGATGGCCTCGGTCTTGCCGCGGACATTTTTATAAACGACGTCGTTGTGGTCCTTTCTGACCATAGGACGGTTTGTGGGTATTTCGATAACGTCAAGACCGTAAATTTCGCGGAATTCATCCTCCTCGGTCATTGCGGTACCGGTCATACCCGAAAGCTTTTTATACATTCTGAAATAGTTCTGGAAGGTAACGGTCGCCTGCGTGCGGTTTTCGTTCTGAACCTCAACGCCTTCCTTTGCCTCGATAGCCTGATGCAAGCCGTTCGAGAAGCGTCTGCTCGGCATAATACGTCCCGTGAAGGAGTCGATAATAATTACCTGACCGTCCTTTACGAGATAGTCGATATCCTTTTGCATTACACCGCGTGCACGGATGGCGTTGTTAAGGTAATGCATAAGCTCGCTGTTTTCGCCGTCACCGATGTTTTCGATGCCGAAATGCTTTTCTGCCTTTTCAAGACCGACGGTCGAGAACATACAGCTTTTTGCCTTTTCGTCGACGATGTAATCCTCGGTGATGTCCTCGTCGCCCTTCTTGGCATCGAATTCCTTAATGCGGTAGCACTTTAAGCGGCGCACGAATTCGTCCGCTTTTTTATACATATCGCTCGATTCGCCGCCTGCGCCCGAAATGATAAGAGGAGTGCGCGCTTCGTCGATAAGGATAGAGTCTACCTCGTCGACGATGGCGAATTGGTGGCCGCGTTGAACGACCTGCTTTTTATAAACGACCATATTGTCGCGGAGGTAGTCAAAGCCGAATTCGTTGTTTGTACCGTAGGTGATGTCGGCGTTGTAAGCCTCCTGACGCGCTTTGGAATCGAGTCCCTGAACAATAAGACCGACCGAAAGGCCGAGGAATTTATAAACGTTGCCCATCCATTCGCTGTCGCGCTTTGCGAGGTAATCGTTTACGGTGACAACGTGCACGCCGTTGCCGGAAAGCGCGTTGAGGTATGCGGGGAGGGTAGCCATAAGAGTCTTACCTTCACCGGTCTTCATTTCTGCGATTCTGCCCTGATGAAGCACTATACCGCCGATAAGCTGAACGTGGTAGTGGCGCTTGCCGAGAACTCTCCACGATGCCTCTCTTACCGTAGCGAATGCTTCGGGAAGGATATCGTCAAGCGTTTCGCCGTTTGCCAATCTGCCCTTAAGGATATTGGTCTGTTCCTTTAAGGTGGCGTCGTCCATTGCCGAGTATTCATCCGAAAGCGCCTCTATTTTAGCGGCGATCGGTTCGATTTTTTTAAGCTGCTTTTCGCTGTAGGTGCCGAAAAGCTTTTTGAATAAGCCCATTTTAAGCTCCTTTCCCACGCCTTTGCGGCGCGCGGGGGATATAATTATACAAAGTATATCATAACATAAAAAAATTAAAAAGTATATAGTTATTTGTAAAATTATTGCAATCTTGTTCAAAAAGGTGTATAATAAAACGAATTATTATGCAAGCACAAAAAGGAATTGCGAAATGAGTACGATTGCGGCTGTCGGCACGCCCCACGGTAAGGGTGGCGTTGCGATGATAAGAATAAGCGGTGAGGACGCCTTTTCGGTTGCCGAAAGGATATTTCTTCCTGCCAACAAGGAGCGCTTTGCACAAAGAAAAAGCGGTTGCACCTATTACGGCTCGTTTGCCGATGAGGGCGGTGTTTTCGACGACGGTCTTTGTGTTCTTTTCGCGTCGCCCGCGTCCTTCACGGGGGAAAACGTTGCCGAGCTTTACTGCCACGGCGGTATACTCGTTACACAAAAGCTTTTAGCCGCCGCGCTTAAAAACGGCGCGAACATTGCAGGGCCGGGTGAATTCACACGGCGTGCGTTCATAAACGGAAAAATCTCGCTTACCCAAGCCGAGGCGATCGGCGGAATCATCGATTCCAAAAGCGAAAAGCATCTTGCCGTTTCGGCAAGACAGGCAAACGGCTCGTTGAGCCGCGCACTCGATTCGGTTTATACCGACCTTCGCTTGCTTGCCGCATCGGTATATGCGTTTATCGATTATCCCGACGAGGATATGACCGACGTTTCGATCGAGGAGATGCGAGATCGATTAAAGAGCTGCAAGGAACGGCTCGACCGTCTTGCAGGGAGCCACACCTACGGCCGCGCAATAAGCGAGGGCGTTATCACCGCCATCGTCGGCAAGCCCAACACCGGTAAAAGCTCGCTTCTTAACGCGCTTTGCGGTGAGGAGAGGGCAATCGTTACCGACGTTGCGGGTACCACGCGTGACGTCGTTACCGAAACGGTACGGTTGGGCGATCTTATATTGCGCCTTTCGGATACCGCAGGTATTCGCGAAAGCGACGATAAGGTTGAAATGATCGGCATCGAGCGAAGCAAAAGAGCAATCGACGAAGCCGAGCTTATACTTGCCGTGTTCGATATTTCAAGACCGCTTGACGGCGATGACGAGCGTATTATAGATGAGATAAAGGCGAGCGGCAAGGCGGATAAAACGGTTTGCATACTTAATAAAACCGACATTGCAAGCGATTCCGTTGCAGAGCTTCCCTTTGAAAAAAGGCTTTGCGTGAGTGCGAAGAACCGAGAGGGAATAGACGCTCTTATCGATACGGTTTCGGATATGTTCGGTGCAGGCGAGATAGGCGAAAACGACGAGATCGTCGTAAACGCACGTCAGTGCGCCGCGGTCATCAACGCCTCGAACGCTCTTGCAAATGCGATCGACGCGCTCGATTCCTTCACTCAGGATATTGCGGGGATGGATATCGAGGTTGCGCTTTCGGCTATTGCCGAGGCGGACGGCAGAAGCGTTTCGGAGGATATCGTTAACGAGATATTCTCGCACTTCTGCGTCGGAAAATAAAAATTAAAGGAATCGCCGTATTTCGGCGCTATAAATTATGATAAAGTACGAAGCACAAAAAATCGACGTTGCCGTTATCGGTGCGGGACACGCCGGACTCGAGGCGGCTCTTGCGGCGGCAAGAATGGGCGCAAGCACCGTTTTGTTCACGCTTACGCTTGACCTTGTCGGCAATATGCCCTGCAATCCCTCGATCGGCGGCACGGGCAAGGGACACCTTGTTTTTGAAATCGACGCGCTCGGCGGCGAAATGGGACGTGCGGCGAATGCCGTTATGCTTCAAAGCCGTATGCTTAATGCATCGAAGGGTCCTGCGGTACGCTCGTTGAGAATGCAGTCCGACCGCGTAAGATACCGCGATTATATGAAGCAGGTGGTTGAAAAAACCGACAACCTTCTTCTAAAGCAATGCGAGGTAGTTTCGGTCGAAACCGATGAAAACGGCGTTACGGGTGTAACCACGTCCTTCGGCGCGTTTTATCCCGCAAAGTGCGTTGTTATTGCAACCGGAACCTCGCTCGGCGGCAGAATTATTGTCGGCGAGGAGGCTTATGAATCGGGCCCCGATAATACTCTTCCCGCAAAGCGCCTTGTCGATTCGCTTGTCAAATCGGGTGTCAAGCTTACACGCTTCAAGACAGGCACACCGCCCCGTATTCACGCCGATTCGATCGATTATTCAAAGCTCGAGCGTCAGGACGGCGACGAAAATCCGACGATGTTCGGCTTTGCGGAAAGCAGAGAGAATCTTTTGCCCTGCTATATAGCCTATACGAACGAAAAAACACACGATATCATACGCGAAAATCTTCATCGCTCGCCCTTGTTCTCGGGTGTTATTCACGGCACCGGACCAAGATACTGTCCGAGCATCGAGGATAAGGTGGTTCGCTTTTCGGATAAGGAAAGACATCAGATCTTTGTCGAGCCGATGGGAACCGACACCAAGGAAATTTATCTTCAGGGCCTTTCGAGCTCGCTTCCCGAGGAGGTTCAGCTTCAGCTTATCCATTCCATCGAGGGACTTGAAAACGCCGAATTTATGCGTACCGCTTACGCTATCGAATATGATTGCTGCGATCCGTTGCAGCTTACCAATACGCTTGAATTCCGCGATATAAAGGGACTTTTCGGCACAGGACAGTTCAACGGAAGCTCGGGCTATGAGGAGGCGGCGGCACAAGGACTTATTGCGGGTATTAATGCCGCACTCAAGGTTCAGGGTAAGGAGCCGTTCACGCTTTTAAGAAGCGAAAGCTATATCGGTACCCTTATCGACGATCTTGTAACGAAGGGCACGAACGAGCCCTACCGTATTATGACCTCGAGAAGCGAATACCGCTTGCTCCTCCGTCAGGACAATTCGCAAACCCGTCTTTTGCCCAAGGGCTATGAGGTCGGATTGGTAAGCAAGGAGCGTTACGAAAAATTCCAAGCCGACGAAAAGGCGCTTGCCGATCTTATCTATTCGCTTGAGCACGAAAGCATAAAGGGCGGCGAACGGCTCGACGATCTGCTCGAATCGCGCGGATATGCGCGCACCGGCGCAGGAATCGTTAAGGCAGAGCTTTTAAAGCGTCCCGAAATTACGATAAACGACGTTATGGCGCTTTCCGATTGTGAGGGCGTATACGACCAAAATCTTTTGAGCCGTGCGGAGACCGAGATAAAATATTCGGGCTATATCAAGCGTCAGCTTGCCGAGGTCGAAAGATTTTCGAAGCTCGAGGAAAAGCAGATTCCGCCCGATATCGATTATACCTCCATACGCGGACTTCGTATCGAAGCGGCGCAAAAGCTTCAAAAGCTTCGTCCCGAAAACGTCGGTCGCGCATCGCGCATAAGCGGTGTTTCGCCTGCCGATATTTCGGTATTACTCATTTATCTTGCACAGGGTGGTAAACAATGAGCTTTTCTGAAATAACAAAAAAATACCGTGCCTCGCTTACCGATAAGGAATGCGCTTCGCTTGATATTATCGGTACCGAGCTTGTAAATACGAACGCGGTGATGAACCTTACCGCGCTTACCGACGAAAAGGGTGTCGGTCTGTTGCATTTTTGGGATTCGCTTACGCTTATCGACACGAATCTTTTCAAGGGCAAGCGCGTTATCGACGTTGGCTGCGGCGGCGGATTTCCCTCGCTTCCGCTTGCGCTTTGTGCAAGCGACTGTACGATCGTTTCAAACGATGCGACCGCGAAAAAGCTGACCTACGTTTCCGAAACCGCAAAGAAGGCGGGGATCGGCAATCTGCAAACGCTTTGCGGCAGAGCCGAGGAATTGTCGGTTCTTCCCGAGCACCGCGAAAATTTCGATATCGCGGTTGCGCGCGGCGTCGCAAGACTTAACGTGCTTTGCGAATGGTGTATGCCCTTCGTTAAAAACGGCGGTTATTTCGTTGCGATGAAGGGTGAAAAGGGCAGAGAAGAGGCAGAAGAGGCTAAAAAGGCGATTTCGGTGCTCGGCGGAGAATTGGTTGACATAATTGATATCAAAGTCCCCGAATTTGAATATCTTCACACGCTCGTTATTATTAAGAAAACAAAAAGCACTCCCAAGGGCTATCCAAGACGAAACAGCCAGATACAGAAAAAACCCCTTTAAATCAGGAGGTTCATTATGGCAGAAATTCTTGACGAAAACGGTTTGACCGAACAGGAGTTTATCGCGAGGTACGATGCCTCGCGGTTCGAACGCCCCTCGGTTACGGTTGACATAATCATATTTAAAAGCTCGCGCGTTTTGCTGATAAAGCGCAAAAGACATCCAAGTCTTGGCAAGCTTGCCTTTCCGGGCGGATTTCTCGACCCGAATGAGGACGTTTACACTGCCGCCGCGCGTGAGTTGAAGGAGGAGACGGGCTTGAACGCGATAGGTCTGACACAGCTTGGCGTTGCTTCTGCACCGAATCGCGATCCGCGCACGCGCATAATCACCGTGCCCTTCCTTTGCGATATTGCCGATGAGAGCGAGCTTTGTGCAGGCGACGATGCCGCAAGCGCAAGCTGGTATGATTTTTCCTATAAAAAATCTACGCTTAACGGTGTTACCATCTACGAGGTAACTATCAACGATTCGGGCGAAAGAAGAAAATTCAGGGCTACGGTTTCGGCGGATAAAACCAAATTAAGCGGAGATCCGATAATAAAGCAGATCGGCGAATCCTGTCTTGCGGGCGACCATGCCGAAATATTCGTACGCGCTCTTGAGCGCTTTGAAAAAGAACAGTCGCGAAATTAAGAGGTAATTATGAAACGAATTTTATGTTTTGCTCTCGCAATGCTTTTGGTGAGTATGCTTTCGGTCGGCTGTGCGGTTGAAGAGGTCAACGAAAGCAGCGCTTTGGTCAGCACGGAAAGCGTTGAATCAAGCAAAACCGAAAGCGTCGAATCAAGCGAAGCCGAAAGCTTGCTTGAAAGCTCTTTGGAGGTTGAAGCGGAAAGCTCTTCCGAAGCAGAAGAAAGCTCTTCCGAAGCGGAAGAAAGCAGCGATGCCGTAAGCAAGGAAGAAAGCAAAGAAGAAAGCAAGGAAGAAAGCAAGGAAGAAAGCAAAGAAGAAAGCAAGGAAGAGAGTAAAGAAGAAAGCAAGGAAGAGAGTAAAGAAGAAAGCAAGGAAGAGAGTAAAGAAGAAAGCGAAGAGGTAAGTGAGGACGAGCCCGTGGAAGAGCCGAAATTGACCTTAACACAGGTAAATACCGTGGCAAACGAAAACTTTGTAAATCTTTCGGCGTTTAAGGGATTCCTTGACAATTCCGAACGGTTTGCACTCGTTCCCGGTCTTTCCGAAAATACGGTTCCGCAGGGCATCGGCAGAAACCCCGAAACCGGTTATACCTATATTTCCTCTTATTTTAACGAGTCGGGCAAGGCTTCGGTTATCACTGTGCTCGACGGCGACGGCAAATTCGTTGCAGAATATTTCGTTTACAATCAGGACGGCACGCCCTTTACCGGACATATGGGTGGCATTTGCGTTACCGAGGATTACCTTTATTTCTCGGGTCCCTCGGTAGGTAATTATTATTCGGTTGTAGAATTTGCGCTTGACGATCTTCCCAAGAGCGGCTCGCACAATATTACCATCGGCGCGACTGTTGCGCTCCCGATACACACAAGCTATCTTTTCTATGATTCGGGTATTCTTTGGGTAGGTACTTTCTATCTTGCAGGCTCTTATGATCTCGGCAAGTATTTTAACTTCAAGACCGCCAATGCAGAGGGCACGCAGTACGGCGGTTATGCGGCGGCGTTCGTGCTCGATGGCGAGGAAAAGCGTCTTACCGTTAAATCGGGCGAAAGCTATGCGGTTCCCTCGTTCGTTCTTGCAACACCCGATAAGGTTCAGGGCTTTGCATATAAGGACGGCAAGGTATGCCTTAGCAAGTCCTATGGCAGAAACAATAATTCCACTCTTGAGTATTTCAAGATCGATCCCGAAAATACCGACAAAACCATTACCGTTGACGGCAAGACCTATCCCTTGACCGTGCTTGACAAGACCAACCGCAGAATGACGGTTACCGCAATGTGCATGACCGAGGGCATCACGCTTGATGCAAGCGGAAGAGTAATGGTGCTTTTCGAATCGGCGGCAAAGAAATATTACAATTCCAAAAACCCCACTGATTATATCTGGACAACCAAATTTTACGGCTAAAGAAAAAGGGCACCTGAGGTCAAAATCTCAAGTGCCTTTTTAAATTATTCGATCGATAAAAGCTCGTCGTATGTTACCTCGAATACCTTGCAAAGATAATAAAGCTCGATATCCGTAACAAAGCGCTTGCCTGCTTCGATGCGCTGTATGGCGTTTTTGTCAACGTCAAGCCCGAGGATTTGTAATTTGTTTGCCAATATTCTTTGGGAAATGCCGAGATTATTGCGAAGCTTTGCAACGTTTTTACCGCACAGATTGTTTTTTCCGTCGTCCGTCTTGTTGATAAACATAATAACTCCTAAAATTGACATTCAGTGATTGACATACTAATTATTTTATGCTATAATCACTCTACGAGTGACATTTACTGAATGTCATAATTTTGGGAGTATAAATATGAATGAAATCTTTGTTTTTAATGAGGATATAAAAAAATCGGGTTTTACCGTTATGATGCTCGAGTCGATGGGGTGGAAGCTTGTCGAATCGAGAGAGTTTTCGCTTTGCGGCGATGATTGCGAGGGCGTGTCCGTAGAAAGGGCCAATAAATACGTTTCTCTTGCTTTTCAGCGCGACACAGCCACAAAAAGCATCCTCTTTTGGTGATATAAAAGTCGGGCCGTGCAAATTTTGCACGGCTTGATTTTTTAAAAAATATTGTTGATTATCGTTTAAGATTGTAGTATAATGTTTTTACAATATTAAAAATGAAGCGAGGTAAATGCTATGAAGTCTTTACAGAAATATTTCGGCGGAATGATTTTAAGCCTTTTGGAAATTTTCGTCGGCGTACTCTTGCTTATCAACCCGTTTGAATTCACCTCGGGAATTATTATGGTGCTCGGCGCTATTTTGCTTTTCGTCGGTCTTATCTGTCTTTTCAGATATTTCCGTGAGGAGGCAGGTAAGGCTGCATTGGAGCAGAATATGTTTAAGGCACTTATCGCTCTTTCCGTTGGCGGCTTTTGCGTGCTCGGCAACGGATTTATCGTTGAAATTTCGGCATTCCTTGCATTTGTTTACGGTGCGATAATGCTTGTTACCGGATTTTCCAAGGTTCAGAAAACCGTTGATATGCTTCGCCTTAAGAAGACCAAATGGTATTTTACCGCAATCAGCGCAGGTATTACCGTTGTTTGTGCGGTATTGATCCTCTTCAACGCTTCTACCGCGGCGGAATGGATATTTAAGTTTATCGGTATCACTCTTATCGTAGAAGCTGTTATCGATGCAATTGCAGTGCTTTTCGGCGGTAAGGATAAGGTTGAAGAGCCTGTTGGCGAAGAAACCGAAAAGACCGAGGAACCCAACGAATAATTGATGAACGCAGAAGAAATTAAAAAACAGCTCGATAACGTATTCAGCGATGAGGTCATCGAGTGGGGAAAGCCGATAATGCAGAATTTCTCCAAGCTGATGGCATATTACCGTTGCGCTCTTATGGAGATAGAAACGAAATTCAACGTGCTTAACGAGGAATTTTCGCTCCGTTACGACCGAAATCCCATTAACAGTATCAAAACACGGCTTAAATCCTTTCAGAGCATGCGCGATAAGCTTCAAAGAAAGGGAATCGACTTTGCGGTTAACAGTATCGAGGAATGCCTTAACGACGTTGCGGGCGTGCGAGTTATATGCTCTTTTACCGACGACGTATTTATGCTTGCCGAGGCGTTGCTTAATCAGGACGATATTACGCTTGTCGAGGCTAAAGATTACATTAACAACCCCAAGCCCAACGGTTACAGAAGTCTGCACCTTATCGTTACGGTGCCGATATTCCTTGCGCACGAAAAGCGTTTGATGAAGGTAGAAATTCAGCTTCGCACAATTGCGATGGATTCGTGGGCAAGCTTGGAGCATCAGCTTCGTTATAAAAAGGACTATGCCTTTGACGAGCGTATGGCAAACGAGCTTTTGCGCTGTGCCGAGCTTTCAAGCGAGCTTGATGCAAGAATGGACGCGTTGCGAGAATTGATACAAACAGACGAATAAAAGAAAAAGAGAAGCGATGAGCTTCTCTTTTTTTAGTTATTTCCTTTTCTTAATAACGATGATAATTATTGCGATGACCGCGATTACCGCAACGCCGACGACAACCCAGACGAGAACGCCGTTTCCGTCATCTTCTGCGGTCGGCTGAGAAGCTTCGCCGCTTACGGGATATTCCGATTCGGTCGAAGCATTCACGTCCTGAGATGCGTCAACGCTTTCGGACGAAACGCTGCTTTCCGGTGTGGTATTGCTTTCCGTGTTTTCGTTTTTCGAGGAATTATCGGTTATATCGTCGTTGCCCTTCGATTCCTCGGGCTTGCTCGATTCATTGGGCTTGGATTCTTCGGGCTTACTCGACTCCTCGGGCTTGCTCGATTCCTCGGGCTTGCTTGATTCCTCGGGAGCCGAGCTTTCGGTGGAGCCGTTCTTTTTAACGCCAACGAGAAATTCCGAGCAGAACACAAAATTGCCGCCTGCGGGAGTAAAGGACATTTTTACGTATCTTGCCGCAACGGGAGTGGTTTCATATTTGAAGCAGGAATTCTTTGCATCCATAAAAAGCTTGGGTTTTGTAAGCTCGCGGAAGGTTTTGCCGTCGGTCGAAACGCTTAAAACGATTCCGGTGGGCGAGCCTATGCCCGATTCCATACGGTTGTCGAAATGGGCGTAGAAGTGGGTGAGATTGGTGTGTATCGCGCCAAGATCGAGAATAACGCTCATTCTTCCGTCTTTATCGAGGATGGTGTGGTGGAAGGCGTGCCAATCGGTGCTTAATGCCTTCGTTGCGAGAATTCCGTCGGTAAGCTCTTTGCCGCTAACGTCCTGATAGCTAAGTCCGTTGCCGTCAACGTAGGATCTGCATCCGCCATAGGTTTTTCCGATAGAGATCCAATCGACGTTGCTTGCCATAAGCGAATCAAGACCGATATCGCTTACGTATTCATAGTCGGTATTTAACTGTGCGGGGCGAACCTTGTCGATATCGCTCTGTGTCAGCGTGCCCTTGGCGTATTTATAGGTAAGATCGTAAACCGTACGGTATTGAGGGTCACTTGAATAGCAAGCCTTGTAATAAACCGCGGTTTTGCCGTCCTGATAATACATCTTTACGGCATCCATCATCGAGGAATTCAAGCCGCCCTCGAGATAGCTTAAATATCTTGAAAAATATTCGTCGGTATAAACGTTGCCGTCGCATTCGATCTCCATACAAAGACCGTATTTTTCGGAAAGCTCGATGCTTTTGCCGACACGGAGGGGATCGTTATATCCGAGCCACATAAGGTTGGGCTGCATACAAGCTACGTCAAAGCCAAAGCTTTCCCATTTTTGATATCCGTTTGCCTGATACCAAGGGATCCATATAAATTTCAAGCCCTTGGAGTGGAGATAATCGGACGCGTATTTTAGAAGCTGATCGTCGCCGCTTGAATTGGTGAATTCCTCGAGCCAGTAAAAGCCGACAAGCTCGAGATTCTTATATCCCGCCTGCTCAAAGCGCTTTATCTGCTCGTCGATCATCCATTTAATCGCGTATTTTCTGTCCTCGAGCTTTGAAAAGTTAAGGCTCTTTCCGCCTAAATTACCGAAATTGGTTGCCTCGGTGCTGGGGTAGAGCAGGGTGAAGAATACGCCTGCCTTGCTTTTCGTATCGTTAAGCGCCGCCTTGGTCTTGCCGAATGCAGACTCAAGCGCATCTACGTTTGCGTTATTGTAAAAGGTATCGTCAACGTATGCCGTCCAGTCGATAGCCTTTGTGGGGTTGCCGCTTTGAAGGTGCATTCTTGCGCCCGAGGGGCCGTAGCCCATACACGGCAAAAAGAGATAGCTGTCGAAGAAGAAATCCTGCACCTTGCCGTTTTTATCGAGATATCCGGTATAGGGCAAAAGGTCCTTCTCGTAATGTCTTCCGTTGTCGGAGGCAGAATATCTGAAGGTGTAGGTAAGGCAAAGGTTTTCATACCCGCCCATATCGTCTGCCGTCGGCACCTTCGTCGCCGCCGTCGCCTCGAAGCAAAGCAGATTCGTAAGGAGTAATAAAATTGCAATTGTAGAAATCAATATCTTTTTCATAGGTACCTCACTTTTCAATATACGGCATTTCGGTCATTCTGAGCTTTGCACAGCCATAGGGGTAAAGGTCAATGCTTTCGGGTTTTGAAATCGCGGCTTTCGATTGCGGCACCTTGGCGCAGACCGTGTCGTATCCGTCCTCAAAGCCCCAATCGATCTTGGCGAGATTTGCCTTAAGTATTATCGGCGGATTTTGTGAAGAGAAGGGAACGTCGCTTATTTGGCGGTATTCGATTTTTAATTCGTCGTTAAAAAATCCGTAATTCCAATCGCTCTTCGGGATATATTCGTAATCGCAATAGGGGAATTTGCGTTCTATTCCGTCGCGCTCGTATTCAAGCATATTCTTTTCGTATTTGATCGGAAGCGCAAAAAGGAGCGAGCCGCATCTTGCAACGTTGAGTCCCAACGGGCGCTTTTCGATATAAGGAGTTACCTCGAAGGAGATATTTATCTCTCTTTCGTCGCCCGACTTGATTTCGAATGTCAGATCGCATGTTTGCATTTCCTTTCCGTCGACGGTAAGGGCTTTTGCAAAGGTAGGTATGCGGACGGTGAAATCAAAGTCCTTGCTCGATTTGATGTTGTATTTAAAGGAATTTTCAAAGGGGTAATTCGTCTTTAGGGTAATGCTTGTTCCTTCGTGATCGAGCACGCTCGGGATGGGGATCGCGCTGATTATATTATCGCCGTTATGCATAAACGAGGAAAGCACAAGCTTCGGCCAGCCTTGGTTGAAGTTGGCAGTGCAGCAGCCGTAATTCGGCTCGAGTCCAAAAAGGTGCGAATCGAAAAAGTTGGTTCTGAATATCGGCTTTCCAAGGAAGCGTTGGCAGGCGATCTGGTTGCTCATCTGGTCGTACTGATGCGCCCACA
>JAFYON010000141.1 GCA_017560145.1 Clostridia bacterium
CATAAAGAATGAAAAGAGCGCAAAAAAGCAAACGGATAAAAAACTACCGAAAATAGTATAGCCGCTTGCAAATATAAAAGAAAATGTTATAAGAAAAGCTTTTATATAATACTTATCAAAAAACACATCAAGTATATAAGGCAATTTTTTAATGTAATGAGCAGCAAAACAATTCCCCGATAAAAAGAAAAATGAAAAAACAATAACTGAGAACAGAAAGTATTTGCGTTTTTCAAAAAACCATCTTTTTAAATCAGAATCGTAATTTAAGATAAGGATCTTAAAACCATGAAAATTTTTCTTGTTTTGCTTAGGATTATAAACTATAAGCGCTTTAGAATGATTATTCTCTTCCATTTATATCACCGTTACAGTGATATGCGGACAAGCGCAAAATAATTACAATTCTTCGCTTATTTCATTGGCACGTTTGGTGCACGCTTGCATAGCTCTTTCTATCGCACCGCTGAAATCATCGCTAGCAAAAGAATTAATAGCCGCTAAAGTTGTACCATTAGGCGATGCAACGTTAGAAATAAGCCTTTCGATAGATACGTCGCTTTTTTCGATCATAGTAATCGAGCCTTTTACAGTTTTAAGGATCAAGGGCAAAGCAACAGAAGGATCAATTCCCTCTTTTTCGGCAGCATCCAACATTGATTTAACAAATAAATAAACATATGCCGGCGAAGAACCGTGAACCGAAATAATGGGGTTCATTGCTTCTTCGGGAACTACTGCAACGTGAGCAACAGAGGACATCATTCTGCAGAAAAACTGAAATTCCTTTGCAGATACTTTATCATTACGACAAACGGCCAAAACACCTTCTCCTACAAGAATCGGTGTGCTGGGCATAGTTCTGATAACTGATATATGCTTGCCGTAGGAATCCTCTATATGCTTAATATCAACTGCAGCCGCAAAAGAGACTACCGTTACCTTATCGAGCAAATTATCGAACTCGGCAAGCTGCTGCATGACTGTTTTTACAATCCCGGGTTTAACGGCGAGGAAAATATACTCTGCATTGACAACTGCTTCGGATAGGCAAGAAAAAGTCTTTATCCCCACTTGAGCAAATTTATCAAATTTAGATTTATCGATATCAAAAACCGAAATGTATTCAGCAGGTACAGCGCCGCTCGAAACCAAACCGCAAGCAACTGCTCCGGCGATATTTCCGCCGCCAATAAACAAGAGATTTTTATATTGAGACATATTATGTACCTCTGAGACGAAGTGTGCTGAATATTATAATAATACAAATAAACACTAATTTCAAGGGGTTTTTCAAAACTTTCTGAAAAATTCGCATTATTGAGCACAATTATGTAAACCGCATTATGTCAACCTCGTGAACCTCGTCATTATATTGTGTTTGCCGTGCGCTTTGATGACAATATCTTGATTTTTGTTAAAATTAATTGTTGTAATTCTTTTTCATTAATGATATAATAAAACCGAGTTATAGATCAAATACTCTTGTTTTTAAGTTAAAATATCTTGAGGTGTTTTATGAAAGAGATAGTCGCGGGCAAAAACGACGCCGGACAGCGCTTAGATAAATTCCTTTCTAAGAAATTTAAAAATCTCCCCTTTTCAATGATGTATAAATTAATACGCAAAAAAGATATTACTGTTAACAGAAGTCGTACGAAGGAAAACTATATTGTCTGCGAGAACGATCTTATAAGAATATTTGCTCCCGATGACGTTCTTGACGAAAAGTCGCCTAAGCGTTCTGTTGCCAAGGCTGATATAAACGTTGTTTACGAAGATGAGAATATAATCATCGTTGACAAAGAATCGGGTTTGTTGGTCCATTCCGACAACAATGAAGATGGCGACACCTTAATAGATCGTATTACTGCTTATTTGATCAACAAGGGTGAGTTTTCGCCTGAATCCGAAAATAGCTTCTCCCCTGCCCTTTGTAACAGAATCGACCGAAATACCGAAGGGCTTGTAATAGCCGCTAAAAACGCCCAGGCGCTTCGCGAAATGAATGATATTATCAAGGAGCGTCTTGTAAAGAAAATTTATCTCGCGGCGATACACGGCGTAATAACACCAAAAAGCGGAGAAATAAAGCTTCTGCTTGAAAAGGAAGCGGAAGGAAACATCGTAAAAGTCAAAAATCGCCAAACCAAAAACGCCAAAACTGCTGTTACCGCCTATAAGACTGTTGCTGTTTCTGCTAACAAAAGCTTTTCTTTGGTAGAAATTGAATTGATCACCGGCAGAACACATCAAATAAGAGTTAGCTTTGCTCACGTTGGGCATCCTTTGCTTGGCGACGGCAAGTATGCGGTAAATAAAAAAGACCGTGAGATGGGTTATAAATCTCAGGCCTTGTGCGCTTATTCGCTTACCTTTAAGGGATGTAAAAAAAGCGCGCTTTTGGGTTACTTGGAAGGAATGACAGTAACCGCTAAAAAGCCACGCTTTTTATCACTGTTTTAAATTTCGTTTGCTAGTATATCTTCATAACTCTGGCGTTTAATGATAAGCTTTGCTTCGCCGTTGTTTACAGAAACCATCGCGGGCTTAGGAATTCTGTTATAATTCGAAGACATTGAGTAATTGTATGCTCCGGTAACTGCAACTGCCATAATATCACCGCGATCGAATCTTTGAAGATTCATATCCTCGCCAATCAAATCGCCGCTTTCGCAACAGCGTCCGGCGATCGATGCGACGATGTCAAATTCTCTATCTCCGTGTGTCGCATTATACGCAGTATACTTCGAACCGTATAAAGCGTAACGAGGATTGTCGGGCATACCGCCATCAATACAAACATATTTTTTATAACCCTCGATTTCTTTAACAGAACCAACTGTATACAGCGTCATACCTGCATCTGCGCAGATAAATCGACCCATTTCAAACAAGAATATCGGCTGTTCAAGGTCTCTTTCCAAAACGAGTTTATCCAACTCGTTTTTTATTTCGCCCATAATGCTATCAATGTCCATTTGAGGATCATTTTCAACATATCTAACGCCGATTCCGCCACCGAGATTTATTTTTCTGAAGGCAAAACCAAGCTTGTTCTTAATATCGGAAGCGAAATCCAACATTATTGATGCAGCATCTGTGAAAGGATATTTATCAAAAATCTGACTGCCGATATGGCAATGGATGCCTTCAAGATTCACGTTCTTGCATTCAAGCGCTTTTTCTACGAATTTAAATGCTTGGCCGGTTTCAATCGCAACGCCGAATTTCGAATCAACGTTACCGGTGACAACGGCTCTGTGAGTATGAGGATCAATTCCGGGTGAAAGTCTTAACAATATGTTTTGAACCTTGTTCAACTTGCCTGCTTGTTCATTTATGAAAGCAAGCTCTTCAAAATTATCGACGACAAAAGCTCCAATGTTACTATTAAGACCGTAAATTATTTCCTCTTCTGTTTTATTATTTCCGTGGAAATAAATCTTTTCAGAAGGAAAACCAACACTCAAAGCTGTATAAAGCTCGCCACCCGAAACAACATCCGTGCCGAGTCCTTCTTGTGAAACGATTCGGTAAATTTCTTTGCAACAAAGCGCTTTGCTCGCATAAAGCGGTATGCTTTCGCTTCCAAAATATTTTTCTACTGTATTTCTGTAGGTTTTGCAATTTTCTCTGAAGCGTTTTTCATCCAACAAATAAAGCGGTGTACCGAATTTATTTGCAAGTTCGACAACGTCAGTATTGGAAAAAGCTATATGTCCGTTTTCCAAAACGGAAATATTACTGTGAATCATCGGAGCCTCCGAGGGATTTTTCTATAATTTTAGACCAAAGCAAATCTCTGCCGGTACCCTTCAAGGAAGAATAAAGAATCACTTCGGTATTGTTGCGCAAAACACCAGAGGATAAAAGCTTTGCACATGCCTCGTTCAACTGAGTTTTGTTAAGCTTATCGCATTTAGTGGCAACAACCATATAAGGAACGTCGTAATGATCCAAGTATCCGAGCATCATTTTATCGTCCTCGGTTATACCGACGCGAATATCAATAAGCTGCAAAACATAAGTCAAAGCAGTATTGTCAACAAAATAGTTTTCGGTAAGCGACGACCACTTGCCGATATCGCTTTTTGCACGTCGGGCAAAGCCGTAACCGGGAAGGTCGACAAGACAAAGCTTTTTATCGACCTCGTAATAATTAACCGTTATGGTTTTACCGGGCTCAGAAGAAACTCTTGCAAGCTTTTTTCTGCCAAGCAAGGAGTTAATTAGCGAGCTTTTTCCAACGTTGGATCTGCCGACAAAAGCAACTTGAAGCACGCCGCCCTTAATAAGCTGCCAAGGCAAGCCTGCGGTCATTTTTAAATCGGTTTTATGGAGATTAACTCCGCCAAATGACATTTCCATGATCAGGGATTAAGCGCAATTTTGATTACTTCGGATATATGCTTAACCGGAATAAAGCTAATTGCGTTTTTGACCTCCTCATCAAAATTTTCAACATCGGAAAGATTATCGTAAGGAATAATCACAGTCTTCGCATTGGCTTTGAAAGCCGCCATCGATTTTTCCTTAAGACCGCCGATCGGCAAAACTCGACCTGTAAGTGTAATTTCGCCGGTCATACACACGTCTTGCTTTACGGTTCTTCCTGTTAATTCGCTTACCAAAGCCGTTGCAATAGTAATACCTGCAGAAGGTCCGTCCTTCGGAATAGCTCCTTCGGGCACGTGAATATGAATATCGCGCGTAGAATGGAAATCCTCTTCAACACCTAATTCGTCGCAATGCTTTCTAATATAGCTTACAGCCGCTCTGGCGCTTTCCTTCATTACGTCTCCAAGGTGACCGGTAAGCTCGAGTTTACCGTTGCCCTTCATTGAGCCGCATTCAATTCTAAGCATATCGCCGCCTAAATATGTCCATGCAAGACCGTTTACGATGCCGACTTCATCTTTATCGTAAACCTTATCAGGTATGTACTTAGGAGCGCCAAGCATCGCTTTGACCTCTTTTGCACCTACAATGACCTTTATTTCGCCGTCTACGATGCGTTTTGCGCTCTTGCGGCAGATGGATGCGATCTCGCGTTCCAAGCCTCTCACGCCATTCTCGCGCGTGTAAGATGTTATCAAAAGCTTGATTGCATCATCCTTGATTTTGCACAACGAAGCCTTTAAGCCGTGAAGCTTAAGCTGCTTAGGAATAAGATGGTTCTTTGCAATGGCAAGCTTTTCCTTATCGGAATAGCTATCCATCTGAATTACCTCAAGTCTGTCAAGAAGAGGCGCCGGTATGGTTTCGGTAGTATTGGCTGTTGCAATGAACAAGCATTCCGATAAATCAACAGGAATTTCAAGGAAGCTGTCGCGGAAACTTCCGTTTTGTTCTGAATCCAATACCTCAAGCATCGCACTTGTGGGATCACCGTGAGAATCCTTGGTTAATTTATCAAGTTCATCAAACAGCATTACGGGATTTGAGGTACCCGCAATTTTCAAAGCGTTGATAATACGTCCGGGCATAGAACCAATATAGGTTCTTCTATGTCCGCGAATTTCAGCTTCATCGCGGATACCGCCGAGCGAGATTCTGACAAATTCTCTGTTCGTAGCATTCGCAATAGATTTTGCGATTGATGTTTTGCCAACACCGGGAGGGCCAACAAAGCAAAGAATCTGACCTTTAAGGTCGGGCTTCAATTGCTTAACCGAAAGGAATTCAAGAATTCTCTCCTTGACCTTTTCGATACCGTCGTGCTCTTTATCAAGAATATGCCTTGCCGCCTTGACGTCTACCCTATCCTTGCTTTTTTTACCCCAAGGAAGGTCAAGGCAGGTTTCAATATAATTTCTTATAACGGTTGCTTCAGGTGTACCAAACGGCATTTTTGCAAGCTTTGCGTTTTCGGAAATAAGCTTTTCTTCGATTTCTTTAGGAAGATCAGCCTCTTTGATTTTGGTATAATATTCGTCACCGTCTTCCATATCATCGGGGTGCGAATCTTCGCCAAGCTCGCTTTTGATCGCGCGCATCTGTTCTCTGAGATACATATCGCGCTGTTGTTTTGTAAGATTATATTTAACCTTTTGCTGAATATCGTTGTCGAGATTGAAAATCTCAATATCCTTTTTAAAAATCTTGCAGAGAAGCTTTATTCTCTTGGTTGTATCATATTCCTCGAGAAGATCCTTGCGTTCATCAATGTTAACAACGAAATTGCTTGCCAAAAAGTCGACTATCTGCGAGGAATCGTTTAATTTATGAACCTCTTCGATAATTTCCTCTGTGGGCTTAGAAACGTAATTAAGATAGTCACCAAATATTTCAAAAAGCTCTTTTGTTGCAATACGCTCCTGTGCAAAAGATGAAGATCTCTTGTTTTTATTACATATAACCTCGCAAGAAATGCATTCTTCATCGATATACGTTTCACCACGATCTGCACGGCGTATTCCTTCGACAACAACCTGTATGCTACCGTCGTTAAGTCGAGCCGAGTGTATCACTCGTGCAATTACGCCAACGCGCATAAGGTCGCCGGAAGAAGGCGCGATAACCGAAGCATCGTGCTGTGTTACAAGAAACAACGGTTCATCAAGCGCTTCAGCATTTTTGAGAGCGTTGATCGACGTTTTTCTTCCTATTTCAAAGCTTGTAGTCGTTCCGGGGAAAACCACGATACCTCTTAATGCAATTGTATTCAGCACCTGGGTATCGGTTTCTAAAATATAAGCCATTTTATCTCCGTTATTTGCCGAGCGAAGCAGCGCCGATTATACCGGCATCGTTTTGAAGTTCGGCAACCTTAATAATAGTCTTTTTGTCGCTGAATCGAGAATACTGTTCACGTTCAACAATTTCTTTAATGGGATTAATAAGAATATCACCTTGCTTTGAAATACCGCCGCCGATACTCAAAACCTCGGGTTGGAATATGTTGATGAAGTTGGTTATACCGCAAGCAACGTATTCGATATATTCTTCGTAAACCTCTTTAGCGGTTTCGTCATCCAAAAGCATTGCATCGAAAACAGTTTTGCCGTTTACGTTGTCAATATTTCCTTCGCAAACCTTCCAAAGCGCGCTTTCCTTGTTTGTAAGCATCTTTTCTTTCGTTTGACGGATAAGTGCGGTGGTAGAAGCGTAGCTCTCAAGGCAGCCCTTTCTTCCACATGGACAGTCCAATCCGTCTTTTACTATAACGATGTGACCAAGCTCGGCACCGGAGAAATTAAATCCGGAATATACCTTGTCGTCAATAATAATACCGCCGCCAACGCCGGTTCCGATTGTAATAAACAAAGAATCCTTATATCCTTTTGCGGCACCGTAGATAGCTTCGCCCTTTGCAGCCGCATTAGCATCATTATCGATGTAAATCTTTTTTATACCGGTTTTTTCAGAAAGCTTGCTTGCTATAGGATAGTTCAAGAAAGGCAACGTTGCGGCATAAATGATAACACCTTTTTCACTATCAGTACTTCCGGGAGAAGCAATGCCTGCATATTCAATATCGTCAACCGTCAAACCGGCATCCTTGATAACCTTAAGACAAAGGTTAGCCATATCGTTAATTATACGGTCGCCATCTTCGTTACGTACGGTAACGCATGTATCGGAAAACAAAATCTTTCCGTTATCGTCACAAACGCCTGCTTTTATGGACATACCGCCTAAATCAATACCAAGATAATACATAAAATCCTCCAAAAGAATTATTCAAAAATACCGGCTTGTTTTTTCAATCTTTCTTCGAACTCAGCCGCGGTGTTATACCCCATCTTCTTTTGTCTGTGGTTCATTGCTGCGATTTCAATAATAACAGCAAGGTTACGACCCGGCTTAACGGGAACCGTAATCGACGGAATGTTGATACCAAGGATTTCGGTAAATTCCGATTCAAGACCAAAACGGTCGTACATTTTACCCTGTACCCAGTTTTCAAAATTAATTATGAGGTCGATTTTCTCGGATTCCTTTACAGAACCCATACCGAAAATACGTCTTACGTCGACAATTCCGATACCGCGAAGCTCGACGTAGTGCTTTATAAGATCTGGCGCACTACCAACAAGAGTTATTGCAGAAACCTTCTTGATCTCTACCGCATCATCAGCCACAAGACGGTGACCGCGTTTAACAAGCTCTATTGCGGTTTCACTTTTACCTATACCACTATCGCCTAATATAAGAACGCCTTCGCCATAAACCTCGACGAGAACGCCGTGCTGAGTAACTCGCTCTGCAAGCGAAACGTGAAGTCCGGAAGTTGCCGCAGCCATAAAATCAGAGGTTCGTGAATCGGTTGTCAGCAAAGGAGTGTTGCTTGCAACAGCTTCATCGTATAGCTCTGGAAAAATTTCAAGCGAAGAAGTAACGATAAGAGCCTTTACGTTATACGAAAAATATTTTTTGAGCGATGCTCTTCTCTGTTCCGGTGTTAAAGAAGCAAGATAGCTGTGCTCCATATTACCGATAAGCTGCAAACGCTCGTTTTCGAAATTTTCGTAAAACCCGGTAAAAGGAAGTCCGGGACGGCTCAAGTCAGAGCGGTAGACCAAAATTTCCTCGAAATTATCGGGCGCAAATACAATACCGAGCTTATATTTTGATACTATTTCGTAAAGCTTA
>JAFYON010000142.1 GCA_017560145.1 Clostridia bacterium
ACAGATACCATAAATGTCAACGACGTTATGTATTACACGAATTGTGGTGACCACCCTGATGCTCTTTACAGAGCGTTGTCTAAAGTAAGCCTGTCATAGCAAATCGCTCGTGCATATTGATAACGAACGATAATTTGAAACACCGATATTTATCCCCTCGACAGCGTTCGAGGGGATTTTTTGCGGTAAAGAAACAGTAAAGGATTATAAAAAACGGTGAAATATGCTGTGTTTGCAAGAAAAACCGAAGAGGGATTTTTTGATTTTTATATTGATTTATGTCCTGAATTGTGGTAAAATTTTGCTGTATGTAAATTCATTCCATCAACGAAAGGAAAGTTCTGAAAATGGATGCACTTCTCGAAGTATTTGGTAATTTCGCCAACCTCGATTGGAAGATGTGCGTAATGTGGCTTATCGGCGGCATTCTTATCTATCTTGCAATCAAAAAGGATATGGAGCCCACTCTTCTCCTTCCTATGGGCTTTGGCGCAATTTTAGTTAACCTTCCGCTATCCGGCGCGATCGGCGAACACGGTCCGATCTCCACTCTTTACGATGCGGGTATCGCCAACGAGCTTTTCCCGCTTATACTCTTTATCGGTATCGGCGCAATGATCGATTTCGGCCCGCTTCTTTCCAATCCGAAGCTTATGCTTTTCGGTGCGGCGGCTCAGTTCGGTATCTTTTTCACTCTCTGCACCGCTTCGCTCTTCTTTGCGGATAAAGACGCTGCATCTATTGCGATCATCGGTGCGGCAGACGGCCCTACCTCGATCGTCGTTGCTCAGGCGCTCGGCACTCCTTACGTTGGTGCGATAATGGTTGCGGCGTATTCCTATATGGCGCTCGTTCCTATTATTCAGCCTCCCGTTATCAAGCTTCTTACCACCAAGAAGGAGCGTATGATCAGAATGCCTTACGTTCAGCGCGAGGTTTCTCAGACCACCAAGATCCTTTTCCCGATAATTCTTACCGTTATCGCTGGCCTTATCGCACCCGATTCGGTTGCGCTTATCGGCTTCCTTATGTTCGGTAACCTTATCCGTGAATGCGGCGTTCTTAATTCGCTTTCCGAAACCGCACAAAAGGTTCTTGCAAACCTTATCACCATCTTCCTTGGTATTACCATTGCAAACCAGATGCAGGCAGAAAAGTTCCTTTCTCCCGCAACGCTTCTCATCCTCGGCCTCGGCCTTGTTGCGTTCATCGTTGATACCGCGGGCGGTATCCTCTTCGCGAAGTTCCTTAACCTCTTCCTAAAGACCAAGATGAACCCCATGATCGGCGCCGCAGGTATTTCGGCGTTCCCGATGGCAGGCCGTGTCGTTCACAAGATGGCACTTAAGGAGGATCCTCAAAACTTCCTTCTTATGCAAGCAACCGGTGTTAACGTTTCGGGTCAGATCGCGTCTGTTATTGCCGGCGGTATGATCCTTAACTTCTTCGGTTAATAGGGAAAGGAGATTTATTGCTATGAAAAAATTCATTCTCGTTCTCCTCACCGCTTTAATGCTTCTTTCGCTTTTTGCAACCGTTGCTTTCGCAGAGGGCGAGGCTTCGACCGACGGCGCAATTGCCGACGTTGAGCTCGATTGGCATCCCGAGGGAGCGCTTAACAACCTTAAGTATATGGGCTTGGGTATGCTCGGTATTTTCGTTGTTGTAGGTGCGGTAATGCTCATTACCTATCTTCTCAACGTTATAACCGCAAAGAAAAAATAATTACAAAGGGAGCTGTCTTTCGGCTCCCTTTTAATTTGTGTCAAACTATTGCGCTTTTGATATTTTTGTTATATACTGAAAAAAACGATTTTCGAAAAAAGCAGGTGTTTTCTATGCTATCCGAAAAAAGAAGCAGCGGTGTGCTGATGAGCATTTCGGCGTTGCCCTCGCGTTACGGTGTCGGCACGTTCGGATCGGCTTGTGTAAGCTTTGCCAAAAGGATCGCCGAAATGGGCTTTTCAAATTGGCAGGTGCTGCCCTTTACTCCGCTCGATTATGCAAATTCGCCTTATGGATCCGACAGCGCATTTGCAGGTAACGAGCTTTATATTTCGCCGGATATGATGGCGGTCGACGGCTTTATTACAAAGGAAGAGGCGGCGAGCACCGAATATTCGGGAAGCCCTTATATTGCAAATTACGAGTTTGCCCGTGAAAAGCGCGAATATCTTTTAAGACTTGCTTTTTCTCGCCTTGAAGAGGAATCAAAGCGCGCTATTTCGGATTTTATAGACGAAAAAAAGCTTTTGCCGCATTGCCTTTTCCGTGCACTCAAGAAAATAAACAACGGCAAAAAGTTTTGGGAATGGAAAAAGGGAAGAAGCTACCGCGAGGCACTTCTTTACGTTGGCGAGCTTAAAGATGAAATAATATATCACGGCTTTGTTCAGTATCTTTTCGACACCCAATGGCGCGCAACCAAAAAGCAGATAAATTCTTACGGAATAAATATTATCGGCGATATGCCTATCTACGTTTCGCGCGATAGTGCCGACGTATGGTCAAACCCCT
This sequence comes from Clostridia bacterium, assembly GCA_017560145.1. GTDB lineage: Bacteria > Bacillota > Clostridia > Oscillospirales > CAG-382 > Coliplasma. The sequence goes on from JAFYON010000142.1 coordinate 2,518, forward strand.
ATCTTTTTGACGTAGACCCCGAAACCTATAAGCCCTCGATGGTTGCGGGCTGTCCGCCCGATTATTTTTCGGAGGACGGTCAGCTTTGGGGCAATCCCTTATATAACTGGAAATATCACAAGGAACAGGGCTATTCCTGGTGGATAAGGCGCATCAGACGTCAGTTCGAGCTTTACGATATGCTCAGAATCGACCACTTCCGTGCGTTTGCCTCTTATTGGGCGATCGACGGCGATGCAAAAACCGCGCGTGACGGTGTTTGGAAGAAGGGCCCTGCAATGTCGCTCTTCCGTGCCGTTAAGGAGGCGCTTGGCGACGTGCCGATAATTGCCGAGGATCTTGGCGTTTTCGGAAACGACGTTGTAAAGCTTCTCGAAAAGAGCGGATTCCCCGGAATGAGAATAGTTCAGTTTGGCTTCGTACCGAACGACGATTCGACTCATCTTCCGCACAACTACCCGAAAAACTGCATTGCCTATACCGGCACGCACGATAACAACACGCTTCTCGGCTGGCTTTGGGAGGCAAGCGAGGAGGAACGCGCGTTTGCACTCGATTATTGCGGATTCGATAACGGAGATTGGGGCAAGGGCGGTTACGATGCTCCTGCCTGCAAGAAGATAATCGAGGCGGTTTGGCGTTCGAACGCCTGCCTTGCGATCATTCCTTTTCAGGATATGTGCGGCTTCGGAAGCGATGCGAGAATGAATATTCCGGGTGACGACAGCGGAAAATGGTGCTTCCGCACAACCAACGAAACCATCGACGGAATCGATGCCGATTATTTCAGAAAAATTAATTGTATTTTCCGCAGAAAATAATTACACAAATATTTAAAAAGTATTGAAATTCTTGATATTTGTGGTATAATTTCTGTGGTATCACTTATGAATTCAGAGGTTTATTATGAAAAAGTTTAAGGCGGCCGTGATTGGTTGCGGCAACATTTTCCCCATGCACGCAGTTAGTATCGTAAGATGCCCCAATGCAGAGCTTGTTGCAGTTTGCGACGTTAAGAAGGACAGAGCAGACGCTAAGGCAGCGGAATTCGGCGTAAAGGCTTATTACGACTATATCGAAATGCTTGAAAAAGAAGAAATCGACGTAGTTCACATTTGCTTGCCTCACTATTTGCACCCCATCGTTTCTATCGAATGCAGCAAACGCGGCAAACACGTGCTTACCGAAAAGCCTATGTCTATAAATATCGAAGATGCTCGCGCTATGATCGACACCGCTAACGAAAACGGCGTTGTTCTCGGCTGTATCTTCCAGAACCGTTACAATGCAGGTACTATTCTTACAAAGCAGTTGCTTGCAGACGGCACTCTCGGCGCTATCAGATCCGCTAAGTGCTACGTTACCTGGGACCGTTCCGATGCTTACTACGGAAGCAGCGACTGGAAGGGCACTTGGGATAAGGAAGGCGGCGGTGTTATCATCGACCAGGCTATCCACACTCTCGATATGATGCGCTACATCATCGACCGTCCCGTTGAATCGGTTTACGCTACCATCGCAAACCGCGGTCACGCTAAGATCGACGTTGAAGATACCGCTGAAGGCGTTATCCGCTTCGACAACGGTATGCTCGCAAACTTCCACGCTATCAACTACTACACCTATGATGCAGAGGTGTTCATTGAATTCCACTGCGAAAACGGTGTTGCGACCCTTCTCGCAGACAGAGCTGACGTCAAGCTTTACGACGGCAGAGAATTCCACGCTGTTCAGCCTAACGAAGATTTCGGCTACGGCAATGTTAAGTCCTACTGGGGCGTTAACCACTGCAAGCAGATCAACAACTTCTATGAATGCCTCGAATCGGGCGAAGATATGTTCATCCCCGTTGAAAGCGCATACGAAACTATGGAAATGATCTGCGCTATCTATAAGAGCGGCAAGACCGGCGAACGCGTTTACATCAATAAATAAGCCTAAAAAAAGAGGGAGGTCGCCGACCTCCCTTGTTTTGAATTTTCGGAGTGATTTATGCTCGATATTTTGGAAACCGAAAAAAGCTTTATATTAAAGCATATAAAAGAGGGCGACACGGTTGCCGATTTTACGATGGGCAACGGATACGATACGCTTTTCTTTTCCAAAACGGTTGGTGAGAGTGGACACGTTTACGCCTTCGATATACAGCCTGCGGCTTTGGAAAGCACGAAAAAGCGTCTTGTTGAAAACGGCGCGCCCGAAAATTACACCTTGATCTGCGATTCGCACCACAACTCCGATAAATATATCGAGGGTAAGATCAAGGCCGGAATGTTCAACCTCGGATATCTTCCGGGCGGCGATAAAAGCATTACCACCAAAAGGGAAACGACCTTGGTCGCCATTGAAAAGGCGATCGGACTTTTGGATGACGATGCGATATTGCTTATCGCGGTATACCCCGGTCACGAGGAGGGCGAGATCGAGGGCGAGCTTATAAACGATATGCTGTCCTTGCTCGACCGCAAAAAATATTGCTGTGCGAAATTCCGCATAATCAATTCGCCCACAAGCTCTTATTTTTACATTGTTGAAAGCAAATAAGGAGAAAAAATATGATTTTATTCGTTGTTCGTCACGGACATCCTATATACGATCCCGACACCCTTACACCGAAGGGAATGCGCCAAGCGGAAGCGTTGGGAAAGCGTTTTTCGGTTCACGGCCTTGATAGAGTTTATTCCTCGCCCAACGGCAGAGCGCAAGAAACAGCGCGTCCTACCTGCGAGATGCTCGAAAAGGAAGCTGTGATTCTCGATTGGACAAGCGAAAACCACGCAGCAAGAGATTTTATGTTCCACAATCCCGAGGATAACGGACGTTATTGCTGGTCGTTCGGTATGGATCCCTGCCGTTATCGCGAGGAAGCGATCGCTTTGGGCGATAAATGGTATGAAACTTTCCCCTTTACCCATTGTAACGCAAAAGCAGGCTTTGAAAGAATCCAACGCGAATCGGATGCGTTTTTGGAAAGCTTGGGCTATAAGCACGAGGGTAAGCATTATCGCATTATCAATCCGAGCGAGGAACGTGTTGCGGTTTTCTGCCATTACGGCTTCGGTACGACTTGGTTGGCGCATTTGCTCGATATTCCTCCTGCAATTTTCTGGTCGACATTCACGTTGACTCACTCGAGCGTAACGACCATAAAGTTCAACAATAACAAAAGCGGCTTAACAACGCCCCAAGTGTTTACGCTTTCGGACGTTTCGCATATTTATGCCGACAGATTGCCGTTTGAATATTCCGACGGAACCAAGCTTTAAAACACAACAAGACCGCCTTACGGCGGTCTTGTTTTTTAGGAGTTGGCGTATTTTTGCTTTGTTTGCTGAATTTGCTGCTGCTCTGCCTGAGTCGCGGGGTACCAGCCCTTTTGCGCCATTTTTGCATAAATTTCGTTTTGCATACAAAGGGTTTCGTTAAGTGCCTGCTTGAACGCGCTGTTTACGTTGGGGGTGGAAGATTCGATCGTGCCGTGCATAAAGATATCGCACGCGTTTTTAACACTCGTAAGAATGTTGTTCATAATTACCTTATCCTGCATATTAAACTCCTTAAAGCAAATTGTAAATACTGTCAAAAACCTTTTGCTGCTTTTGTGCTATCTGCGAAACGAAATTTGAAAGCTCGGTATCTCCAAGCTGATTCGAAAAATCGGTACATACCGTTTTGATCTGCTGAGTGTGGGAAAGCGCGTCTTCAACGTAAAGAAGCTCTTTGGGTGACATTGGTTTACCTCCGAAAAATTAGATTGTATTCTTATTGTTGACGTTTGGATGCGTTATATTCACCAAAAGGAAAAATCTCTTGAATTTGAAAACGCTCTGTGTTATTATAAAAGCGTAAACAACAACGGAGGTTTTGATATGGCAGGCGAATGTGAATTAAGAGAGCTTTTAAAGGTTGAGCTTTATCAGCTGAAGGAAGAGGGCAGGGAGATCGATATTGATTTCTGGCTAAAGGAGATCGATTCCTGCAATAACGAAAAAGCAAAGCTTATGGACGTTTATGCCAAGCTTTGCGAGCTGCCTGTAAGGAGCGATTATCCTTATATCGAGCCGAGCGAGCTTGACGAAATTTATGCCGAGAGCGATATAGATAAGCTTCCCGACGATAAATATGAAGAGATCGATTCCGATTATTTCCGCGGCGCTTGGCTGGGCAGATGCATCGGCTGTGCCTTCGGTCAGCCTGTCGAGGGTTGGATGTCGGACAAAATAATCGAATGGTACAAGGCGGCAGGAAAATATCCCATTCGCTATTTCGTGCCCACCGTTTCGGGCGAAAACCGCAGTCAGCATCCCTCGTCGGACGAGAATTTGTGCGGTATGCCGCTTGACGACGATACCCGTTTTACCGTTATCAATTATCTCCTTCTCGGCAAAAAGGGCTATGAGGTAGATTCCTGGGACGTTGCCGAGCATTGGATACGCACTCTGCCTTACCGCTTTGTTTTCACCGCAGAAACTCAAAGCTATCTGAATTTTATAAACCTCGATGAATGCACGCATTGGCGCAAGCCCGAGGGCGCTGTCGATATCATGCGCAGAGAAAGGGTAAGCAGCTATCTTAACCCTTACCGCGAATGGATCGGCGCACAGATCCGCTGCGATGCCTTCGCTTACGTTGCGGCAGGTATGCCCAAGCTTGCATCAAAACTTGCTCACGTCGACGCGTTTTTCTCTCATGTTAAAAACGGTATTTACGGCGAAATGTTCTTTGCCGCGCTTATTTCCGCGGCGTTCACCGAAAAGAACGTTGACAAGTGCTTTGAAACCGCACTTTCGGTCATTCCCAAGAAGAGCCGCTTTTACGAGGAAGCTCTTTGGGCAAAGGCGCTTGCCGAAAGCGATATTTCGCGCGAAGAGCTAATTCTTGCA
>JAFYON010000143.1 GCA_017560145.1 Clostridia bacterium
TCCCGGAAGATCGCGGAAGCTTTTAACTCTCATCATCTCCAAGGGGGTCGTCTACCCTCTGCAAAATCCGTGTGCATCTAAATCGGACACACGTCACAAATCCCCGAGGACTTGTCCTTGGGGATTTACTTTTTCACTTTTTCACTTTTCACTCTTCACTTTTCACTATCTCGGGGATTTGGCAAAGTAATAAGTAATAGTGAATAGTGCAAAAGTAAGGTAGCTTTTCGCCCGTTGGGTGAAAAGCATTTTTTATTTTATAGGTTGAAAAGTAATAGGTTTTATGGTATAATGGGATAAAGTCAGCAAGGAGGTATGTAATATGTCCGAAAGTCCTTTGATGATAAAATCGAAAGCTTTTGCTTTGGAGGTTATTCGCGCTTGCAAGGTATTGCGAGAAGCGAAGTGTGAGAGTGCATTGATCAATCAGTTTTTACGTTCGGGAACAAGCATTGGCGCAAATATTCATGAAGCTTTTTTTGCTCACGGCAAGGCGGATTTTGTGGCGAAATTACATATTGCCTTAAAAGAATGCTCAGAAACAGAATATTGGCTTGAGCTTTTAATTGAAAGTGGATATTATTACGATAAGACAATTTTGGATAGATGTGTTGAGGTGAAAAGGATTTGATCGCCTCCATCAACACAGCCAAGGAAAACAAGTAAAAAAAAGAAAAGCGGAGATTTCGAGAGATTTCTCTGCTTTTTTAGTCTCTAAAGTTTTTCGAAATTTTGCAGATGCATTTCAGGCATTTCGGGTCCCACGACAGATTCGAACCGACGAAACGGTTGAAATGATTACAAAGTTGTGGTATAATATAGCCATAGTTTAAGTAAAGGAAGCTTGACTAATGAAAAAATCATTATTACAACAGCCTATTAAAAAGATTCTTTTAGAACACGGCTTTGAACATATAAAAAATGAGAATTATGCTATTATCGCCGGAGATAATATAACAAAAATCATACTCAAAATCCCTAACGGAAAAAACGGAAAGGGATTTGTACTTGGGGCTCAATTTTCGAATTTCGGACAATTCGACGGCTTGATTACCCACGCAACCATGCGTCAATTTGATTATGCCTACGAGCTCGCTTATGCAGAATCGTACGAATATACGGAGGGACAAATCAACGAGGTCGTCTACCGTTTGCTAAACGATTATAAAATCTATATCTCTAATGGAATTTCTGAAATCAAAAAAAATCTCGACTCATGGACATTTGGCGATTTGTCTGATATGGAGAGAGATTCCATATTGAGATATTTTGGACTTCCCGGAATTGATCCATATTCTTCAGAGTATCAAAACGAAGTTGCCGACCGTCTGTCAAGCGGAGGCTCTCAGTTTATTACGCTATCGGAATATCTTGAACATAAGGAATTTTATGATGGTTATCAAAAATGGGATGCAAAAATTCACATAGATGAAAAAAATGGTCAAGTCGCAATCCATTTTCCTATACAGCGAAAATGGTATCAACAATAAACAAGGATACATAGACTTCGTTTACAATCACGGCGATGCGCCTCGGAAGATCGCGGTCAAGCGCATCCACTTACAAAACAAGGAGCAAATTATGATAGATACGTCGATCCCCTATTACCCTCTCGTGATGCACAAGACCGATGCAGACAATTACCCCAAATTCGAGTTACCCGAGGGCTATAGCTTTGCCTTCTTCAAGGAGGGCGACGAGGCGAAATGGTCGGAGATCCAGACTGCCGTCGGATCGTTCGGCTCGGTCGAAACCGGCATTAAGGTTTTTAACGACAGCTTTGTCGACGGTGAAATTCTTGATGCGAAAGAAAGAATGATATTCGTAGTTGCGCCCGACGGAGAATATATCGGCACTGCCGCGCTTTGGGACGGCGATGAATTCGGCAAGCGTCTGCCGAGAATACATTGGGTTGCCGTTAAGGACAGTCACGGCGGCAAGGGCATTGCAAAGGCGATGCTTACGCGCTTGTTCGACCTTTACAACCTGCTCGGCTTTTGCGGCTTTATTTATCTTACAACCGGCACGCGCAACTACCCTGCCGTTAAAATTTACGAAAAGTTCGGCTTTGAGCTTTACAGAGGTGAAAGATCGCTCTTTAAAGACCTTAGCGACGAGGAGTTCGTCAGCCGCAACGTCAAAGCTATCGAGCTGCTTGATAAAATGCTTAATCGTTGATTTCACCTTGATTTTTCCCTTTTAATATGGTAAAATCCGTTTATGAGCCTTAAAGGAGCGTTTTTATGAAAACAAGGTTTTCGGCAAAATTCAAGCTCACGCTTATTCTTTTTTCGCTTATCGGACAAATAGCGTGGGTCGTTGAAAATATGTACCTTAACGTCTTTATTTACAA
>JAFYON010000144.1 GCA_017560145.1 Clostridia bacterium
CTTCATCTTTTCGTTGCTTTCTCTAACCGATTCGGGTGCGCGCTTAACAATGTCTGCGCGGATTCCCTCAAGCACCGAAAGGTGTGAAAGAAGGTCGGCTGCAAGCTTTTCACCCTCTGCTTCACGCATTGCGGTAAATCCGTCGAACGCCTTTTCCATAACAACAAGCAAAGCCTTGCCCGCCGCTTCGGTATCCTCGTCGGGACGGGTAGTAACGAAAACCTCGTTTCTGCCGGCAACGGTGTGAATACTTACTTCGCCTGCGAGCTCGTATTTTTCCTTGATCTCGCGGAGAAGCTTAACGTAGCTTTCCAAAAACTTTTCGTTTACCGCAAGTCCGTTATCGTCACCTGCGATGTTTTCGATAGAAATGTAAATATCAAGCTTGCCGCGCGAAACACGGGTCATAGCATACTGCTTTACCTTGTCCTCCAACGCGTTGTACATACGTCCGAGCTTGATGTTGGTGTCAAGGTAACGGCTGTTGACCGATTTAACCTCGCACAATATATCACGGCCGTCGATCACCTCGCGGTGTCTACCGTAGCCTGTCATACTCTTGATCATAGCAATCCTCCGAGAAAAGTATCATATAATTATATCACGCGCTTAATAATTTGTCAATATTTAGGCGAATTATCGTCTGCCGAAAAGCTTGGGTTTTATTCTCGTTAAGTAAACGAGAGATATCCTTTCCAATGCAAAATCAAACACGATAAATGCAAGGTTAGCAAGTCCGTAAATAACGTATCCAAAGCCTAAAAAATCCTCTTCGATTCCTAAAAGCCTTGTGGATACGAAGATCAAAAGCGTAAGAAATACGTTAAAGCAAGCGGTTCTCGCAACGTAAGATAGCCATAAAGGCTTGATGTTGTTTAACAAAACCTTGAATATCGGATAAAAGCCCACGAAAAACGTAAATACTGCCGCCGCGGTTTTTTGCGGAAGAAGCAGAACGGAAAGCAATGCGGCAACGGCGTAAACGCCCAAAGCCCATCCCTTGCCAAGCTCGATATACGCAATAAGAACGATTATGCTTGCAATCGCTGCCGCACTAAGATCCAAGGTTTGGAAAAGCGAACCGACAAACAAAAATACAACGCAAAGTGCAGAAAAAATACCTGCCAATGCTAGTTTTTTAGTAGAATTCATATTAGCAGCATCTTATACAGTCGCCGCCCATGCATTCGCAGCAACAGTCTGCGCAAAGCAAGGCCTGGCAAACGTCGCAGCCGGAGCAACCGCCCGCGTTGTTGGTATTCATACCGGAATAGGGGCTTGAATATGCACCGCCGCTCATTCTTTGCTGGAAGGAACGGTATTCCTGGTTATACGGATCCATCTGGCAAGCAATGTTGATCTCATTTCTTGCATCCTGAAGCCAACCCTTGCGGTAAAGAACCAAGCTCATAAGAAAATGCCATTCCGCATTTCTGTCGGAAATGCCGTTAAGCATGGTTTCGGCTTCGCCGATTCTGCCTGCGCTTATAAGACGGCGAATGCGCGAATAAACCGATTCGCCGGAATAGCTGCCGTTGGTGCCGCTTCTGCCGTTGTTGGAGTTAAAGCTGCCGTTGCTGCCGCTTGAACGAAGCTTTTGGATGGTATCGTAAGCCTCGTTGACCTCCTTCATCTTCTCGTCGGCAAGGTCCTTCAAGGGATTATCGGTGTAGTTGTCGGGGTGATATTGCTTTGCAAGCTTTCGGTACGCTTTTTTGATCTCTTCGTCGGAAGCGTTTTCCGAAACGCCCAATATTTCATAAGGGTTCTTCATTTTTTGTTTTTCCTTTCGATAATGCGCTTCACGGCATCTCGTCCGCCGAGCTCGATAATGTTAAAAATTATTCGGTCGATGCCGTTTATAGGTTGGTTGACCGCAAGTGCGTAAAAGTTTGAAAAGGCATTCAAACTGTCCCAAAGGGTTTCCTTGATGGTGTCTGCCATTTCCATAGCACCTAAAGCCGAGCCGTATTTCTTTAGTAAGGGGTTGTAATTGCCGCTTTTTTCATCGCTTTCAAGATCGTCAAAAGCATCTGCAATGTAAATGAAACGTCCGATGTGGTAGCCGCATTGCTCGGCGATCATTTTCTTGTCGCCTTCAAGACCGTAGGATGCGATCTTCTTCATCATCGTGCCGAATCCGTCTGCGGCTCTGTCGACGGAATCACATCCCTGAGCCTCTGCCTCATCCGTTGCCTTAAGACCGTTAAAAACTATACCCTTAAGACCGTCGAATTTATCGGACTTTTTGCCAATGTGCTTAAACAACGGCTTCACAAGTATCTTGCAAAAGCGCTTAAAGCCCTTTTCGTCCTTGATGTCGTCAAGCAGCTTTCCGTATGTCAGCAAGCCGAATGCCGAGCAGACGAACGAATAGCTTTCATCGGCGCAGGCGCAATTCTTCTTTTTTAAGCTGTATGGACATCTTTTCTTCTTAACGCAAACCTTATCGTCGGTCAGCTTCATGCGAAGCAGGGCAAGAAGAACGAAATCGTAATTCAAAAGCCAACGCGTAAGGTGTGATATGTTTTTTCCGCCGTATCTGCAAAGACCGCAATACACAGAAGAGTAAAATTCGCTGTCCTTTACGTACAATTCGCCCTTTACCGGACGTATATATCCAAACATAGAATCACCATTATATAACTAATCAAATTATTTTATCACAAAAAAAGAAAAAACACAAGTGCAATAAGCTAAAATAACCTACAAAAATTGTCGCCCGATCACAAAATTTATGTATATAATTTTGTTATTTTAACGAAAATATAAATTTTTGAAAAAATAAAAGCAAAATCGCGTATTGAAGCGTATATATACTTGTAAACATAAATTATTGCGTTTTAAGCGTTGATTGGAGCTTTGTATGTTTAAAGACAGAACCTTTGAATTTGAAGAAACCTTTCTTTGCGAGCAGGCCTTCCGTGTAAAAAACACTCAAGGAAGACTTCGCCCCATTGATGAATGTCCCGTTAGAACCGAGTTTCAACGTGACCGTGACCGTATAATTCATTCCAAAAGCTTCCGTCGCCTTATGCATAAAATGCAGGTTTTCCTTGCACCCGAGGGCGACCATTACCGTACCCGTCTTACACACACGGTAGAGGTTGCTCAGATCGCCCGTACGATCGCCCGTGCATTACGCCTTAACGAGGACCTTGTCGAAGCATCTGCACTCGGCCACGATCTCGGACATACCCCCTTCGGACATTCGGGCGAAAGGGCATTGGATTATCTTTTGCCTCAGGGCTTCCGTCATAACGAGCAAAGCTTGCGCGTTGTTGACTTCCTCGAAAACGAAGGCAACGGCTTGAATCTTACCTTCGAGGTTCGCGATGCGATACTTTGCCACACAGGGGACGAGCCCGCTTCCACGCTTGAAGGTCAGATCATTAAAATAGCTGACCGTATCGCCTACATAAATCACGATATCGATGATGCGGCGCGTGCCGAAATTCTTAAAATAACCGATATTCCCAAGGAAATAAGCGACCTACTCGGTCACACTCACGGCGAAAGAATAACCTCTCTTGTTTCGGCAACGATCGAAAACGGTGTCGAAAACGGTATCGGTATGGTTGCTCCTTATGCCGATGCGATGAATAAGCTTCGCGACTTTATGTTTGATCGAGTTTATCGCAACCAAAAGGCGAAAAGTGAGGACGGTAAGGTCGTTAATATGATAACCTTCCTTTACGAGCACTTCTTCGCACATCCCGATTCGATTCCCAAGGAATATATGAAATATGCCGAACGCGACGGCATTTCGGTTGTAACCGCCGATTTTATCGCAGGTATGACCGACCGTTACGCTCTCGGCTGCTTTAACGAGCTTTTTGTACCCAGAGTATGGCAGTATAAGTAATTCGAGGTTGATATGATTACTTTAAAATCGGGCAAACTTGTTTTTTCGGTTAACGAACAAGGAAATAAAGTTGCTTGGAGCGCCGAAGGCACTCCGCTTTCTCAAAGCAAAAATGCCGATTTCTGGCGTGTCTTTATGGATGACGGCTATGAAAGGGAAGTGAAGGTAAGCTCGTCCGAGCAAATCGGCGAAGCCTGCGTTGACGGCGACACTATTACCGTAAAATACAACTCTCTTAAAGCCGATAACGGCAGAATATTCGACGTTGCTCTTACGGTAAAAATCACTGCGACCGCAGAAACCTATAAAGGCTTTCTTTTCGGTGCGACCGTAAAAAATAATTGCGATGCAAGAGTAAACGAAATAATGCTCCCCTTTGTCGATTTGAAAAAGGGCTGTGACGAAAACAGAGAAAACGACGTGTTTTATCACATAAACGGCTTGGGACAAACGATAAACAACCCGTGGGAAGCCGTGCGTCGCTCCTCACATACCGAATATATCGCCTCGGACAACCGTCAGGTATGGAATTCTATGCGTTACCCCGGCGATGCCGCAATGGCTTGGTTCGGACTTCAGACCAAAGATAACTTTCTTTACGTCGGCAGACACGATAAAAAATTAAAGATCTGCGTTCTTTCGGTCGGCACCTCGCCGCGTAACGCAGATCCCCGTCTTATGATTACCGTATCGCACTTTCCTTTTGCGAAAAAAGGCGAAAGCGTTAACGTTACCGAGTGCTTTGTATCTCTCAACGAAGGAGATTGGCGCACGGGCTCGGATATATACGGCGGATATGCTCGCAAAAATTGGTATACACCGCCCGAAAAGCCCGAATGGGTCAAGAATTTTACGGGTTGGCAAAGAATTATTCTACGTCATCAGTTCGGTGAGATAAACTTCAAATACGAGGATCTGCCGCGTATTTACGAAAACGGCAAAAAATACGGCCTCGATATGCTTATGGTGTTCGGCTGGTGGAAGGGAAGATTCGACAACGGTTATCCCGTATACGAGCCCGACGATGAGCTTGGCGGAGCCGAAGGACTTGCCGAAGCGATCAAAAAGGTTCAGTCGCTCGGTGGCAGAGTTGCTCTTTACACAAACGGTCAGCTTATCGACGTGAATACCGATTATTACCGTGAAATAGGCTATAAGATATGCCGTATAGATATCGACGGCAACGATTACCGCGATCATTATCGCTTCGGTAACGACGGCACGACGTTGCGCGCGTTCGGCTACAAATCCTTTGTAACCGCTTGCCCTGCGAACGAGGAATGGCAAAACAGGCTCGTTATGCACGAAAAAATGAAGCTCGCGTACGGTTGCGATTCTGCGTTTTTCGATCAGATCGGCGGCGCCGCACCGCTTCCTTGCTTCAACGAGGATCATTTTCACGGCGCTCGTGCCGACGAATGCGAGATTTGGCGTGTTGAAGCGTTTAAAAAGATGTTTGCCAACTGTCCCGAAGGTAAAGCCTTGGGTACCGAAATGGTCAACGATATGGTGCTTTCGCACGTTCATTATATCCACGGAATACAGCTGGGCGCTGTTTTCGGACCGAATTGCTTCCCCGAAATGTTTATGCGCACCTTCCCGGAGGTCATCCAAACCGACCGCTTCGTTCACGATAACAAGGAAGGGACCGACCGTTCACTCGGCAACGCATTCATCCACGGCTTCCGTCTTGATATCTGTCCGTGGCGCGGCAGAACCGATATTTCGTCAATGCCCGATCTCGGAAATAAGGTCGCAAATCTTTTGGCACTCAAGGAAAAATACCGTCGCTTCTTCTATGAAGGCGAATATCTTTGCGAGCATCGTCCCGATCTTCCTTGCTGTATAAAGCACGGAGAATTCAAAAACGGCAACGATTATATGTATGCTCTCTGGAACGATTCGGACGAAACCGTAAAATTCACCGTCTTTGATAAAGAAATCACCTTAAAACCTCAGGAGTTGACTTGTGTATGTTCAGATTAGATAACAAAATCGCACTTGTAACCGGCTCTTCGCGCGGTATCGGACGCGGCATTGCGCTTGCACTTGCAAAAGCGGGCGCAGATATCGTCGTAAACTATGCCGGCAACGCCGAAGCGGCAGAGGAAACCGCAAGCCTCATCCGTGAAATGGGCAGAAAAGCGCTTGTTGTTCAAGCCGACGTCGGCGAAGAAGAACAGGTTGACATAATGTTTGATAAAATCAAAAACGAGTTCGGCAGATTAGATATTCTCGTCAATAATGCGGGCACCTCTCAGGATAAGGACATTTTTGCGATGGACAAGTCTGATTGGGACAGAATAATCAAAACAAATCTTACGAGCGGAATGCTTTGCAGTAAGCGTGCAATGGAAATGATGCGCGAACAAAACTTCGGTCGAATCATCTTTATTTCCTCCGTTGTCGGTGAACGCGGTGCGCTTTACGGCCATATCCATTACGCTGCAACGAAAAGCGGTCAGATCGGTATAACAAAAACCCTTGCGCGCACGGGTGCTCCCTATAATATCACCGTTAATGCGATCGCCCCCGGATTTATCGCAACCGAGCTTTTCCTCCAAACCCACGGGGAAGAGGAAATGAAAAAGCTCGCGGCATCCGTTCCGCTCGGTATCGGATCGCTCGAGGACGTCGGATATGCAGCCGTTTACCTCGCAAGCGACGAAGCTCGTTACGTTACGGGCGCTACGCTTGACGTTAACGGCGGCAATAATTTCCGATGAGGCTTACTTGGCTCGGACAGGCGGGCTATAAAATCGAAACCGGAAAAACAACCCTGCTCATAGATCCATATTTTTCCGACAGCGCGGCTTCGGTTGCGTGCCATCGTAAGCAGCCTGTTGACCGATCGGTCTGGGAAATCGAACCCGATATTATTCTTATTACCCACGATCATATCGATCACAACGATAAAGAAACGCTCAAGCATTTCATCAACGAAAACACAAGCAGAACGGTGCTTTCTCCCAAATCGGTAAGAAAAGGTCTTTCCGAATACAAGGGAAATCATAACCTTGTCGAGGTCTCCGACGGTGTCGTATGGACAAATGACGACGTGGTGATTAAAACCGTTTCCGCAAGACATTCCGATGAATTCGCGGTTGGCTTTATTATCGAAACCGAGGGAAAAAAAGTATATCACACGGGCGACACGCTTTATTGTCCGTACATGTTAAAAGAAATTTTAAACGTCGACGTAGTTATTCTTCCGATTAACGGAAGAGGAAACAATATGAACGCCGAAGATGCGCGAAAATTTGCCGCAGATATCGACGCAAGTCTTGCAATACCAATGCATTTCGGTATGCTCGACGATATAGATCCGCATATTTTCACATACAAAAACACCTACATTCCCGAAATTTACAGAGAGTTTGAATTATGAAAATTATTGACGTAAAAACGTTTGTAGTCGACTGCTTCCGAACCAATTGGGTCTTTGTCAAGGTATATACCGACGAGGGCATCACTGGTGTCGGTGAAGCTACTCTTGAATATAAAGAATTTGCGCTTGAGGGCGCGATTCAACATGCAAAGGAAGCTATTTTGGGTAAGGATCCGATGCAAATCGAGCTTATTGCGCACGACCTTTATCGTGATGCATATTGGCGTGGCGGTGCTGTGCTTATGTCCGCTATTTCGGGTATCGAAATGGCTTTGTGGGACATCAAGGGCAAGGCTCTCGGTGTGCCTGTTTATCAGCTTTTGGGCGGAAAAATGCGCGATTCTGTCAGAATCTACGTCAACGGCTGGTTTTCGGGCGCAAAAACTCCCAAGGAGTTCGGTGAAAAGGCAAAAGAAGCCGTCAAACGCGGCGTCACCGCTATGAAATGGGACCCTTTCGGAAAGAATTATCTTGAAATATCAAATAAAGATCTTACGACCGCACTCGAATGCATCGACGAGGTAAGAAAAGCCGTTGGCAACGAAGTTGAGCTTTTGATCGAGGGTCACGGCAGATTCGACGTTCAAACGGGTATAAAGATCGCACGCGAGCTCGAACAATTCAAGCCCAAATTCTTCGAGGAGCCTACTCCTCCCGACGATATCCACGCTCTTAAGCGCGTGCGCGATAAATCGCCCGTGCCCATTTCCGCAGGTGAAAGACTCTATGGCTTGCGCGCGTTCAAGGACATTTTTGCACTTGATGCCGTGGATTTCATCCAACCCGATGTTAGCCACGCAGGCGGTATAATGGAGCTCAAAAAAATCGCTTCTCTCGCAGAGGCGTATTATATCCCTTTTGCACCGCACAACCCCTCAGGTCCTATTGCAAACGCCGCTACGCTTCAGCTTGCGGCTTGCACGCGCAATTTCTCGATCCTCGAAATTATGTACAGCGACGTTGTATACCGCAAGGACGTTACCGACGAATCGCTTAACTATCACGACGGTTATATCGACATTCCCGACAAGCCCGGTCTCGGCATTGAGCTTAACGAGGAGGAATGTCTTAAATATCCCTATCAGCAGCACACTCTACGCCACTATACGGGCGCTTTGACCGATATACGTCCGCCCGAAACGGCATTCTATTTCTGATAATACAACAAATTTACGAAAGGAGGAGCATATGGCATTCACTCGCGAATTTCTCGAGGAATTAAAGCTTCGTAACAATATCGAAGAGGTTATCGGCAGAATCGTAAATTTAAAACGCGCAGGAAGTAATCTTGTTGGAAACTGTCCGTTCCACAGCGAGCGTACACCGTCGTTTACCGTCTTTCCGGCAACTTCAAGCTATTATTGCTTCGGTTGCGGCGCAGGTGGCGACGTGGTCACCTTCGTAATGCAGACCGAAAATATCGAATACCGTGAAGCAATTGAATATCTTGCCAAGCGCGCAGGCATTAAGGTCGAAGAAAATTACGATAACAAGCGCAGGGAAGAGCCTGTTGTTAAGCGCGAGCGTCTTTTGGAATTAAACCGTGAAGCCGCAAGATTTTTCTATAAAGCGTTGCTTTCCGAAGACGGCGCTGCTGCTCGCGCCTATCTCGATAAAAGACAGTTTAGCTCTGCAACGGTAAAGCGCTTCGGCATCGGCTATGCTCCGAATTCGCCTTACGGAAAAGCTCCTTTATGCGAATACCTTATTTCAAAGGGATTTAACAATCTCGAAATACAAACCGCGTTCTTAGGCGGTGTCAGTCAAAAAACAAACCGAATGTACGATATGTTCCGTAACCGTCTGATGTTCCCCGTATTTGACGTAAACGGCGAGGTTGTCGCATTCAGCGGAAGACGGTTGAACGAAGAAGATGAACGTAAATATATCAATACCTCGGATACGCCGGTATTCAAAAAGAGCCGTGTTCTTTTCGGCTTGAATATTGCAAAAAATTCCGAAAGCGGATCGTTGGTGCTGTGTGAAGGCTCGCCCGATGCAATAGCGATGCATCAGGCTGGATTTGATAATGCAATAGCGACACTCGGAACAGCGATCACAAGTGAGCATGCTCGCATTATCGCAAGATATTGCCGTACCGTGTATCTCGCTTACGATATCGATAAAGCGGGCAGAAAGGCAACGCTTAAGGGTATCGACCTTTTAAATCAGGTTGGCGTTGATACGAAAATCATCAACCTCGGTACCGAGGCAAAGGACCCCGACGAATTTATCAAAAAATTCGGAGCAGATGCTTTCCGTGCAAAGCTAACGGGAAGCTCGGGTCAAATCGATTACCGTATCGAAGAGATAATTTCACGATTCGATATTTCGATTGCCGAGGAAAAGCTTCGCGCCGTAGAGGAGATAACGAATTTCATCGCAACTCTCGCTTCTCGTCCCGAACGTGAGGTCTATGCATCAAGAGCGGCAGAAAAGCTTTCGCTTACTGCAGAATCGGTCAGAACCGAGGTAGAGCGCAAGGCAAAGCGTCAGGATGCAAAATATAAAAAGACTGTCGTAAATAACGCTCTGCGTGAGCAAAGCGGCTTTGGCGGCAACGTCAATGCAGACAAGCTTAGATTTTCGTCTGAAGCAATGCACGAGGAATCGATTCTCGGCTTAATGCTCATTCGAAGCGACTTTGCAAAGGAAGTCGCAAAGCGCCTTACTGCCGATGATTTTGCAACCGCGCTTAACCGAAAATTCTTTGAATTCTTCAAGGAGGATTTCGAAGAGGGCAGAGAAATCGTTCTTTCAAAGGACGGTGTGTTGACCCCGCGTGAAATAGGTGCGCTCGAAAATTGCCGTGCGGCACGTCTCGAGCTCGGCGACATTACGCTAAACGCCCTGAATTCGCATATATCTGCATTAAAGCAGCTGCGTGAAAGAAATAAATACGACGAAAAAATAGAATCCGATCCGGCAAACGCTCTTGCCGAATACCTTAAATTGATTAAAAATAAAAAGTCCAACATACAGGAGGATAATAATGGATAAAGATTTGTCCGCATTTACCCAAGAACAAATCGATGAGGCGAAGAATAAAGGTACCATCAAGGTAGCCGAAATTCTCGCAACCGTCGCCGATACCGATTTGAGTATCGAAAAAATCAATAAGGTCTGCGAAGCGCTTGAGCGCAACGGTATCGAAATCGCTACCGAGCACGCAGACGTAGTATTCGATATTTCCGAAGAGGATATCGAAAACGAGGATTTCGAAGAAACCCCCGAGGACGTCGACACTCTGTTGACTCAGGAAGGCGTTTCCATCGACGATCCCGTAAGAATGTATCTTAAGGAAATCGGTAAGGTTCCTCTTCTTTCCGCAGAAAAAGAGCTCGAGCTTGCCAACCGTATGTCCAACGGCGATCTCGCCGCAAAGCAGCAATTGGTCGAAGCAAACCTTCGTTTGGTTGTTAGTATTGCAAAACGTTATGTAAACCGCGGTATGTTCTTCCTTGACCTTATTCAGGAAGGTAATTTGGGTCTTATGAAGGCTGCCGAAAAGTTTGACCACGGCAAGGGCTTTAAGTTCTCGACCTATGCAACCTGGTGGATCCGCCAAGCGATCACCCGTGCTATTGCAGATCAGGCAAGAACTATCAGAATTCCCGTTCATATGGTTGAAACCATCAACAAGGTTCTCCGCGTTTCGCGTCAGCTTCTTCAGGAAAAGGGAAGAGATCCTCTTGATGAAGAAATAGCAAAGGAAATGGATATGCCCGTCGATAAGGTTCGCGATATTTTGAAAATCGCTCAAGAGCCTGTTTCTCTCGAAATGCCTATCGGCGAAGAGGAGGATTCTCACCTCGGCGACTTCATTGCCGACGATAACACCCCCGCGCCTGCAGACGCGGCTTCCTATCAAATGCTCCGCGAGCATCTTCTCGAGGTCCTTCACACTCTCACTCCCCGTGAAGAAGCGGTTCTGAAATTGCGTTTCGGTCTCGAGGATGGCAGACCCCGTACACTCGAAGAGGTCGGTAAGGTGTTTGATATCACCCGTGAACGTATCCGTCAGATCGAAGCTAAAGCATTGCGCAAGCTCCGTCATCCCAGCAGATCCAAAAAACTTAAGGACTATCTTGAATAATCCGTGAAAGGTTAAAACAATGAAAGCACAACTTGAATCAATAAGAGCAACCGCGGTGGCTGAAATTGCCGCAGCGGAAACCTCTCTTGAAGATATCAGAATTAAATATCTTGGTAAAAAAGGCGCTCTCACCGCAATTTTGCGCGGTATGGGTTCGCTCACTCCCGAGGAACGTCCCATCATCGGAGCAGTAGCAAACGAAGTTAGAAATTGCATCGAGGAAGCTCTCGAAATCCGCGGTGCAGAGCTCAAAAAGCTTTCTCTCGCAAAGAGTTTGGCGGATGAGAAGCTTGACGTTACTTATAATGCTATCGCTCCCAACGCAGGACATATCCATCCCATTACACGCGCTTTGGAGCGTATGACCGAAATCTTTATCGATATGGGATTTTCGGTTGCAGAGGGCCCGGAGGTCGAAACCGTTACCAACAATTTCGATGCTCTTAACGCACCTGCAGACCACCCCTCGCGTGATTTTCAGGATACCTTTTATATCACCGAAAACACTCTTCTCCGTACCCAGACCTCTCCCGTTCAGATCCGTGCAATGCGCGGTATGACCCCTCCCATCCGTATCATTTCTCCCGGCAGAGTATACAGAAGCGACGTTGCCGATGCTTCTCACTCGCCTATGTTCCATCAGCTCGAGGGTCTCGTTGTTGATAAGGGAATCACAATGGGCGACCTCAAGGGCATCCTTTCTCAGTTCGCGAAAACAATGTTCGGCCCCGAAACAAAAACACGCTTCCGTCCCCATAATTTCCCGTTCACCGAACCTTCCGCAGAGGTTGACGTTTCCTGCTTCGTTTGCGGCGGCAAGGGCTGTCGCTTGTGTAAGGGTGAAGGCTGGATGGAAATTCTCGGCTCCGGTATGGTACACCCCGAGGTTCTCAGAGCAGGCGGCATCGATCCCGAGGTTTACACCGGCTTTGCATTCGGTATGGGCGTTGAACGTGTCGCAATGGTAATGGCAGGCATCGATGATCTTCGTCTTCTTTACGAAAACGATTCTCGCTTCCTCAAGCAATTCTAATAGGGAGGAACATAATAATGGAAGTATCACTTAACTGGCTTAAAGATTACGTAAAAGTACCTACAGATATCAAAAAATTCTGCGATGAAATGACAATGACCGGCACGAAGGTAGAAGGCTATAAGGTGCTTGGCAGCGATATAGAAAACGTTGTCGTCGGCAAATTTATGTCAACCGAAGCACATCCCGATTCCGACCACCTCATTATCTGTCAAATCGACGTCGGACGTGAAGAAAAGCTCCAAATCGTCACCGGCGCTCAAAACGTAAAAGCGGGCGATATCGTTCCCGTATGTCTTGACGGTGCAAAATTGCCCGGCGGTAAAACTATCAAAACCGGCAAGCTCCGCGGCGTGCTTTCTCAGGGTATGCTTTGCTCCCTTGGCGAGCTTGGTCTTACCGTAAACGATTTTCCCTATGCTATCGAAGACGGCATCTTCCTTATCGAAGAGGAGTGCAATCTCGGCGACGATATCCGTGACGTTTGCAAGATCAACGATACGATTGTTGAATTCGAGCTTACCTTCAACCGTCCCGACTGCCTTTCCTATATCGGCATCGCGCGTGAAGCGGCTGCAACTTTCGGTGAAAAAACCGTTATCCCCGAGCCCAAGGTTGTCGAAACCAAAGGTGAAAAGGCATCCGACTATATCAAGGTAAACGTCCACAACACCGAGCTTTGCCCCCGTTATACCGCAAGAGTCGTAAAGAACGTCAAAATTGCTCCCTCGCCCCTTTGGTTAAGAGCAAAGCTTCGCGCAGCAGGTGTCAGACCTATCAACAACATCGTTGATATCACCAATTTCGTAATGCTCGAATACGGTCAGCCTATGCACGCGTTCGACTATGAATATATCAAGAGCCGCGAAATCAACGTTCGTAATGCAAATGTAGGCGAAGAGATCGTTACCCTCGACGGCGTAACAAGATCGCTCACCCCCGAAATGCTCGTTATCGCCGACGGCAGTCGCGCTGTTGCGCTTGCAGGCGTAATGGGCGGCGAAAACAGTGAAATCACCGATTCCACCGTTACCGTTGTGTTCGAAAGCGCTAATTTCGCTCGTGAAAGCATCAGAAAGACCTCCAAAGCAGTCGGTCTTCGTACCGAAAGCTCCGCTAAATTCGAAAAGGGACTTCCTGCAGTAAACACACTTCCTGCAGTTGACCGTGCTTGTGAATTGGTAAATCTCCTTGGATGCGGTGATGTTGTCGAAGGCATTATCGACATCAATAATGCAGATATCTCCGAACGTGTCGTTGCTTACGACCGCGCAAAGATCAATGCGCTTCTCGGTACAAACATTTCCGACGAAGAAATGGACAAGATCCTTTCCTCTGTTGAGCTTATCGCCGACGGCAAGGGCGGACTTATCGTTCCTCCTTACAGAAGCGATATCATCAATACCGCAGATATCGCGGAAGAGGTCGTACGTCTTTACGGATTTGATAATATCGAGCCCACAATGTTCAAGGGCGCTGCAGACCTCGGCGGCAGAACACCTCACGAAGCGTTCAGATACCGCATCAACGAAGCTATGGCAGGCCTCGGATACTGCGAATCCTGCACTTATTCCTTCGTTTCTCCTAAATCTCTTGTAAAGATCAATATTCCCGAGGATAGCGACCTTTACGATTTCATTCGTCTTATCAATCCTCTCGGCGAGGATACCTCTGTAATGAGAACTCATCCGCTTCCTTCTATGCTCGAGGTTCTTTCGAGAAACGTAAACCGCAAGGTCGAAAAGTGCCGTATGTCCGAAATTATGACGCTTTACTTCCGTGACGGCGATCTTTCCAACGAAAAGAAATCTCTCTGCTTTGCTTTCACACCCGATTGCGGCGGATTCTATAACCTCAAAGCAGATGCTGAAGCTCTCTTCACACGTCTTAACATCCGTGCGCGTGATTACGTTGCCGTTTCGGATGATCCTTCCTTCCATCCCGGTAGATGTGCAAACGTTGTTGTCGACGGCACTGTAATCGGTACTATTGGCGAGGTTCACCCCTTGGTTTGCGAAAATTACGATCTCCCTCGCGGAGTTTGCGCGGCGATAATATCCACCGAGCTTCTTTTGGATTCTGTCAAGACCGAACGCGGCTATATTCCTCTTCCCGTATATCCCGCAATGGAAAGAGATATTGCGCTTATCTGTGATAAGGATCACGAAGCAGGAAAGCTTCTTTCGGATATCCGTTCTTACGCAGGAAAATCTCTCGAGGATGCATTCGTGTTTGACGTATATCGCGGAAAGGGCGTCGAAGACGGCAAGAAGAGCGTAGCAGTACGTCTTGTATTCCGCCTCGCAGACAGAACTCTTACCGACGAAGAAGCCGATTCCGGCGTAAAGAAAATACTCAAAAAATTGGAAAGCGAGCAGGGTATAGCACTCCGCTCCTGATCAATTTCAAAAAAACACTTGCAAAGAACAAAAGTTTGTTGTATAATAAACTAAATTATTGTCTGTATAAATCGGTCAAGGAGGGTTGAATATGCAGGATAAGAACCAAAAAGCTGTCGATAACAAGCAAAAAACCTTAATGTTTCCCATAAAGGAACAGCAAAAGGAGATAATGCGTGAACGTCTTCAGGTTGTTTATGACGCGCTGGTTGAAAAGGGATATAACCCCATTAACCAAATCGTAGGTTATATAGTTTCCGAAGACCCGACTTATATCACAAACTATAACAACTCCCGTGCGATCATTTCAAAAATTGACCGTGATGAACTTTTGCGCACTCTTGTAGAGGATTTCATCAATACAGACGGCAAGAAGAAAGGTTGATTCCCTAAATGAAAACACTTATGTATAAGGGCAAGCCGCTTGTCCGCCAAGGCCGCTTTGTCTTCTATGGCAATCCCGATGATAAGTTCATCCTTTTTATGAACATCCTCGATGCCAAGAAAATCGGCGACGTTGAAATTGCAACTAAAGTTCTTGTTCAGATCCAAAATACCGATGACGATATTTCCTTCAACGAAAAGATCGTTAAGCAATGCGAAAAGAAGAATTTCTACGATGCATTTGAAATCGGCACGATCTGGCTTGAAAGAGCATTAAAACAAAAGTAAAACAACAAAACGCACCGTTTTCACGGTGCGTTTTCGTTTTAAATCAAGAAAAAAGGAGGAACAAAACGTTCCTCCTTTTAGTGTTTTGGGTTACGAATGATGCCTGCTACGCTTTTTAACCGATATTATCGTTATAGCAATTGTGATTATCGCAATAACCGAAGCGAGCGTTATCCAAATATATGCATAGCTTTCTTCAACGGCTTCAACTGTAGAAGCCGAAGCGGTTTCTGCTGCATCCGAATTATTTCCCGAGTCTTCAGATGCTTCGACGCCCTCATCGGAAGTATTAGAAACAGATTCTCCATTAACATTACCGTCGGCAAATTTAACCTTTGCATACGGGCTCAACCCCATCGCCGCACCGAATTGCTTTTCATTCCATCCGCTTTCTGCACCGTTATAATATACCTTGTTAATGCTGTTACCGCCAAAGGCTTCATAGCCGATAATCTCCAAGCTCTTCGGGAGCGTTACTTTTTGCATTCCGCATCTGACAAAAGCACGATCGCCGATCGATCTTACTCCCTCGGGAATTACAATTTCGTCTATCGGGCATTTTCGGAAAGCGGATAAGCCTATTGTCTCGAGTCCGCCTTGCAGCTCTACCGTTTTTAGCGAAGTACATTCGTCAAATGCCGCATCGCAGATAACCTTAAGGCCCTCGGGCAACTTAAGCATCTCAAGTTCTTCTGCACGCGAAAACGCACGTACAGCAATGATTCTTGTGCCTTCCTTTACAGAATATTCGCCCTTTATTTCTTCTCGCTTGCTGTCTATAAGACAACCGTCCGCGTAAAAGACGCCGTTTTCCCAATTTTCGGCATCGTTATAAAAAGCGGTATTAGCAAATGCGCTCGCGCCGATATACGTAACGCTTTCGGGAATAGAAATTTCGGAAAGTGCGGTACAGCCGCCGAACGCGTTCGCACCGATTTCGATAATGCCGTTGGGAAGCGTTATGGTCTTTAAAGAAGTGCATTTTTCAAAAGTACTGCCGTCTATTATTTTTAAGCTGTTCGGCAACGTTACGTTTTCAAGCGATATACAATCCCTGAACATTCCTTGCTCAATACGCTCGATTCCTTCTGGGATCACAATCGATTTAAGCATTTCACATCCGCGAAACGCAGGGCTGAAATCCTTGATACCTTCGGGAATATTAACTTCTTCAAGCGATTTGCAAAACGCAAACGCTTCAACGCCGATTCCTATAAGCGTATCGGGAAGTTTAACGCTTTTTAGCTTTTCGTTGTTTCTAAAAGCGTCAGTGTCAATTAACGTAACTGTTTTGCCGTCAATCTCGGATGGGATAACCACCTCTTTATCGTTACCGAGATACTTCGTGATCACAACGGTTCCGCGGTAATCCTCGTGAGCCGTTTCGGGAGAAATGTAATACTCAAAATCTCCGCTTACGATCATCTCGTCCGCCGAAACAATCGGTGTAGCCAACAACGAAATAATAGCACACGCTATAAGAAAAACAACTGCCTTTGTTTTCATAAAACTATCTCCTTTGAGCAAATTTGAACCTATGAAAAAGTCCCTTCGCACTATAAGACGAAAAAGGCAGGGCATTTGTCACAAGAAATTTAAAATTTTTCAATTTTTCTTGAAAAAAGCAACAATGCTTCTCCGTGTCTTCGGTAAAATAGAAAAGGCTTTAAAAAATATGCAAAAAAGTAGGTTTAAAGGTTCGAAAACAGTTGAAAAAACGATTGCTGTATGTTACTATATATGATTAGAGGTAGTATTATGAGAAACGATTGCATTTTTTGGGATTGGAACGGAACGTTGCTCGACGATGCGCGCGCGGCTTGGCTTGCCGTAAACGATATGCTAACGTCGCGAAACCTTCCGCTTATCACCCTTGATAAGTACCGTGAATATATCGACGTGCCCATCGTTCGCTTTTATGAACGAGTTATGGATATGTCAAAAGAGGACATGCATTCTCTTTCCGTTGAATTTGATGCACTTTGGGCAAAGCATCTGCCCGAGGACGCCCTTTCCGAATCGGCAAGGGACATTCTTTCTAAATTTTCGGAGCAGGGAATAAAGCAGTATATATTCTCTTCAAGCCGTAACGATATAATCGAGCCCTATCTAAAAAGGTTTGGCATAGATAAATATTTCGTTTCGGTAATCGGTGCGACCGACCGCAAGGTCGGAAGCAAGGCAGAACGTACTCGCGATTATATCCTTTCAAACGGTATCGATATCAGCAAAGCTGTATTTATCGGCGATATGGTGCACGATTACGATGTTGCCTCATTTATAGGTGCAAAATCAATTCTCATATCAAGCGGTCACCAATCAAAATCCGCTCTAATAAAAACGGGCGCACCCGTTGTATCCTCGCTATCACAAATTTATGAAATAATCAATCAAAATACAGAGGTCGGAAAATGAAAAACATCGGTTTCGATTGCGAAAAATACGTGGAGCTTCAAACACGTCATATCAGAGAACGTATCGACAATTTCGGCGGCAAGCTTTATCTTGAATTCGGCGGCAAGCTTTTTGACGATTATCACGCATCCCGTGTGCTTCCGGGCTTCAAGCCGAGCATAAAGATCGAAATGCTCACTGCGCTCAAGGACGAAGCTGAAATCGTTATTGCAATCAGCAGTAACGATATCGAAAAAAACAAGGTCCGCGGCGACCTCGGTATTACTTACGATCAGGACGTTTTACGTCTTATCGATGCCTTCCGTGCTTGCGGTCTTTACGTCGGCAGCGTTGTGCTTACTCAGTACAATTCTCAACCCGCGGTCGTTGCTTTCCAAAAGCGTCTTGAAAATCTCGGTGTAACGACCTACAAGCATTACCCGATCGAGGGCTATCCCTCCAACGTTAAGCTTATCGTAAGCGAGCAGGGATATGGCAGAAACGATTTTATCGAAACTTCTCGCCGTCTTGTTGTCGTTACCGCTCCCGGCCCCGGTAGCGGAAAAATGGCGGTTTGCCTCTCTCAGCTTTATCACGAGCACCTCAAGGGCATCAAATCGGGCTATGCAAAATTCGAAACCTTCCCGATCTGGAATCTCCCCTTAAAGCATCCCGTTAACGTTGCTTATGAAGCCGCAACTGCCGATCTTGACGATTCCAACTGTATCGACCCCTATCATCTCGAGGCATACGGTCAGCAAACCGTAAACTATAACCGTGACGTTGAAATTTTCCCTGTATTAAACGCCATCTTCCAACGCATCTACGGTCAATCGCCTTATAAATCACCTACAGATATGGGCGTTAATATGGCGGGCAATGCGATCTGTTCTGATGAAAACTGTCGCAAAGCCGCACATCAGGAAATCATCCGCCGTTATTACGAGGCTCTTTGTCAACAGCGAAAGGGCCTAAGCGAGGGCGGTCCCGTTCATAAGCTTGAAATTCTTATGAGCCAATGCAATATCTCTCAGGATGATCGCAAGGTAGTCATTGCCGCAAACGAGCGTGCTGAGGAAACCAACGGTCCTGCGGCAGCTATCGAATTGGATGACGGCAGAATCATCACCGGTAAAACGACCTCGCTTCTCGGTGCTTCGAGTGCAATGCTCCTCAATGCGCTTAAGGCGCTTGCGGGTATTAAAAAGGATGTTTATCTTATCTCTCCCGAGGTTATCGAGCCTATTCAGGAGCTTAAGGTCGAGCATTTGGGCAACAATAACCCCCGTCTTCATACCGATGAAGTGCTTATCGCACTTTCGGTCTGTGCAGTAACCGATCCTAATGCAAGACTCGCGCTTGATCAGTTAAAGAAGCTTTTCGGTTGTGAAATGCATTCCTCGGTAATTCTTTCCCAGGTTGACGAAAAATTACTTAAAAAGCTCGGTATCAATCTTACCTGCGAGCCTGCTTATCAAACTAAAAAGCTGTATCACGCATAATGAAATTAACAAAACTTTTAACCGTTGCGGGTATGTCCCGTAAATTGAATATTCAAGGTGAGCTTCCCACCACCAAGTCTGCATACTCCTATTTCTTAAAGCTGGCTTGGCCTGCAATGGTCGAGTCGATCCTTATGAGCTTGGTAAACATCCTCGATACCATAATGGTTTCGGGCGAGGGAATAGATGCTGTTGCGGCGGTAGGCTTGACCACTCAACCGAGAATGGTTTTCTATGCAGTGTTTTTTGCACTCAGCATTGCCGTTACGACGATCGTTTCACGCCGTAAGGGTCAAGGCGACCAAGAGGGTGCAAACGCGTCGCTTAACCAATCGCTCGGTCTTGTTGCCGTGCTGGCAATAGTGCTTTGCGGCACCGCGATTCTTGTTGCAGAGCCGTTGCTTACCTTTGCAGGCGCAAATGAGGATACGCTTGAATACGCTTTGGTGTATTTCCGCATAACGATGGTCGGCTTGATGTTCACGTCGTTTGGTATGATGATCAATGCTGCTCAGCGAGCAAGCGGTAACACGCGCATTTCGATGACGACAAACATCGTTGCAAACGTTACCAACATCTGCTTCAATTATCTCCTCATCAACGGCGTTTTCTTCAACGGAATGACGCTTATACCGCACCTCGGTGTAAGGGGCGCTGCAATTGCAACGCTTATCGGTAACATAGCATCGTTCTGTATGAGTATGTTCTCTATCCTTCGCAAGAACCGTTATCTGCGCTTCAATTTTGCAGGCATGATCAAATGGAAAGCAAATTTGCTTTCGACTCTTGCCAAGGTTGCCGCAGGTGCAGGCACCGAGCAGCTGTTTATGCGCATAGGCTTCTTCATCTATGCAAAGCTCGTTGCGGATTTGGGTACCGCCGAATACGGAACACATATTATCGCAATGAATATCATCACAGTTTCGTTTGCGTGCGGCGACGGTCTCAGTGTCGCTACAAGCGCTTTGATAGGTCAGAATCTCGGCAAAAAGCGTCCCGATCTTGCTTCGATTTATGCAAAGGTAGGTCAGCGTATCGGTATCGTTATATCAGCATTGTTAATGATATTTCTTTTCTTTGCGGGCGGTTGGCTTGTAAAGCTGTTTGCAGATCCGTCCGACGAGCATTATAAGTACGTTATTGAAAACGGCAGAATACTTGTTTATTACATCATCATCTGTGCACCCGGTCAGATTTCGCAGGTTATCTATAACGGCGCCCTGCGAGGTGCGGGAGATACGCGTTACGTCGCGCTCACCTCTGCAATATCTATCGGCTTGTTCAGACCTCTTACCGCGTATATATTCTGTTATCCCTTGGGCTTCGGGCTCTTCGGTGCGTGGATAAGCCTGCTTATCGATCAGTATATGCGTCTCGGCTTTTCAATGTACAGATTCATATCCGCTAAATGGCAAAAAATAGTTGTTTAAAGGAGTTTACTATGACAATTCAAGAAGCACTTAATGAAATTGCGTCTTTTGAAAATACAAATGCCGCACTGAACCACGCTATGGGCGTTATGTATTACGACGGCGATACCGTCGCACCGGAGGGAAGTGTAGAGGTTCGTGCCCTTACTCTTGGCGAGCTTTCCAAAATGAGCTATGAGCTTATCACCGCTCCCAAATTTATCGAGGCTTTGGAAACTCTTAACGGAAATCTTGATTCTCTTTCCGAAATAGACCGTCGCAAGGTAACCGAGCTTTATCGTGAATACGATGAAACCCGTAAGATCCCTATGCAGGAAATGGTTGATTTTCAGGTTCATCTTGCAGAATCCTCTGCAGTTTGGCACAAAGCAAAGGAAAACAATGATTACGCTTCCTTTGAGCCTTATCTCCAAAAGACCTTTGATACTCTCAAAAAGTTCGCCTCTTATACCGATCCCGATAAGGATCCTTACGAGGTTTGCCTTGACAAATACGAAAGAGGGCTCACAAAAGCAAAGTGTGATGAATTTTTTAAGGCACTCCGCGAAAAGCTCGTTCCGCTTATCGCACGTGTAGGCGAAGCAAAGCAAATCGACGACTCGGTTCTTCATCTTAACTATCCCAAGGCGCAGCAGATGAAATTTACCGATTACCTCGTTGACGTTATGGATATTGACCGCAAGCACTTTGCGGTTGGTGAAACCGAGCACCCCTTTACTATCAATTTTACCTCCAAGGACGTCCGTATAACCACACACTATTACGAAGACAATCTTGCGAGCTCGCTTTACAGTGTTGTTCACGAATGCGGACACGCGCTTTATGAATTGAACTCTATGCCCGAATTGTTCAGGACCTCGCTCGAGGGTGGCGTTTCGATGGCAATTCATGAAAGTCAGTCGCGCTTCTATGAAAATATCATCGGAAGAAGCAAACCCTTCTGTGATCTTATTCTTCCGTTCCTTAAGAAGGAATTTCCCGAACAGCTCGGTTCGGTTGAAAACGGTGATTTCTACCGTATGATCAACCGCGCTGAACCCTCGCTTATACGTACCGAGGCGGACGAATTGACCTATGCCTTGCACGTAATGGTTCGTTACGAGCTCGAAAAGCGTATGATGTCCGGTGAAATTACTGCAAAGGATCTCCCCTCCGAATGGAATCGTATGTACAAAGAATATCTCGGTGTCGACGTGCCTGACGATACCCACGGTGTGCTTCAGGACAGCCACTGGTCAAATGCAAACGTCGGTTATTTCCCGTCGTATTCACTTGGCTCGGCTTACGGCGCTCAGCTTCTTAACGAAATGAAGAAGGACGTTGACGTTGATGCCGCAATTGCAAGTGGACGTCTTACCGCTATCAACGATTGGCTACGTGAAAAGATTTGGAAGTTCGGTTGTCTGTACAACCCGACCGACCTTTTTAATATGGTCTGCGGCGAATTCGATCCCGACGTCTTTGTTGAATATCTTGAAAACAAATTCACCGAGGTGTACGGATTATGAGCTATCTCATAGGCGATCTTGTGCTCGATTCGGGCGCAAAGGTAATAATCCGTTGGACCGATGGAACCGAAACACACGCGGTTTATAAGGATACCTACGGCTACAACCACTTTTTCGATGCAATACCCGAGGGTGAAAAGGAAATACGCCTCTCAAACCATTTTATGCGTTTAAAGGGTATTCGTATCAGATTGGACGAGGAATAATGAGCTTTATAGATCTTCATACACATTCAAACTGCTCCGACGGCTCGATGACTCCGACCGAATTGGTCGCACACGCCGCCGAGAGGGGATTGAAGGCTATTGCGCTTTCGGATCACGATACGATCGCAGGTATCGATGAAGCGATAGAAGCAGGAAAGAAATATGGCGTTGAAATCGTACCGGCGATTGAATTTTCTGTCCAATCCGAAACAGAAACGCATATTCTCGGCTTCTATATCGACCACAAATGCGAAAAGCTTCAGGAAGCGCTTGAAAACATAAATAAGGTTCGTTGGCAACGCACGGTAAATACCTGTGAAAATCTTCAAAAGCTCGGCTTTGACGTCACGATGGAGGAGGCGCTTAAAATCGCTCCCTCCGGACTTATCGGTCGTGCACATTTTGCAAGGATCCTTATGGAAAAGGGCTATACCGAAAGCGTAAAGGAAGGCTTTGAAAAATATCTCGCAAACGGACGCCCTGCTTATGACGGAACACAATTTCTTACTGCGGAAATGGCTGTTAAGCTTATCGAAGATATCGGTGGCGTAAGCTTTGTTGCTCATCCGCATCTTATTCGCCTAAGCGATAACGATCTTCGAGAGTTCCTTATCAAGCTTAAAGGCTACGGACTTTGCGGTATCGAGGGCTATTACAATGAATACACCCCCGAAATGCAGGCTTATTTCCATAACTTAGCCCAAGAGCTTGGACTCGAAATTTCGGGCGGTACCGATTACCATGCGAAAATGAAGCCTCATATCGAAATAGGTGTGGGTCAGGAACAGCTACCAATGCAGATTCCTTATTCGGTACTTGAAAATATCAAAAGTATCGTTGCGCAAAAAAGAAAATGAAAAATAACAAGGATAAGCTTTTTTCGGTCATTACCGAAAAAATCAATAATACTTTTGATTTACCCTTCGTTGTTGCCATCGATGGCCGTTCTGCATCGGGAAAAAGCACGTTTGCAAAGCGCTTTGAAAATCTTTCGGGCGTCGCAATAATTCATACCGATGATTTTTACCGACCGAAGAACGCTTTTGGTGAACTCGAAATAAGTGAATTTAACGGCAACTTCGATCTGATTCGCTTTAAAAGCGAGGTAATCGATAATCTAAAGAAAAAAGAATTTTCTTACGGCATTTTCGATTGTGCCGAGCAGAGAATAGTAAAAACCGTTTCTGTTTGCGCGCCCAAGTGTATCCTTATCGAAGGCGCGTACAGTCATAATCCAAATCTAAGCGAATATGCAGATTTAAAAATTTTCTTCGATATTGACGAGGAAACTCAAAAAGACCGTATATGCGATCGTAACGGAATCGAGGCTTACGAGGCGTTCAAAAAGCTTTGGATCCAATCCGAAGAAAGATACATCGATCACTACAAAATAAAAGAAAACTCTCACCATTCAGTTATGGAGGAAAACAATGGGAACATTTAATTATCAAGGCGACAAATTTTATCTCAACGGAGAACAAATTCAAATTCTTTCGGGAACTATTCACTATTTCAGAACCGTACCCGAATATTGGTATGACAGATTGTTGAAGCTTAAGCAGTGTGGATTCAACACCGTTGAAACATATATTTGCTGGAATTTGCACGAACGCAAGGAGGGAACTTTCGATTTCACAGGGATCCTCGACCTTGGTCGTTTCATAGATCTTGCAAACGAGATCGGACTCCTTTGTATCATTCGTCCCGGTCCCTATATATGTGCTGAATGGGACTACGGTGGACTCCCTTCGTGGTTGCTCACTCATCGTGATATGCACATCCGTTGTATGGATGATGAATTCCTTAAGTACGAAACCCGTTATCTTGATCAGGTATTCAACATTGTACGCCCCCGTCTTATTACCAACGGCGGCAATGTGATTATGATGCAGGTCGAAAATGAATACGGCTCTTTCGGTAACGATCACGAATACATTAAATTCCTTGCTGAATATTACCGCAAAAACGGTATCGACGTTGTTTTGTTCACCTCCGACGGTCCCTCGAACTTCTTCTTTGGTGGCGGCACTGTCGACGGTTTGCTGAAAACCGGCAACTTCGGTTCCTCTTGGAAGGAAAGCTTTGAATTTATCAAAAATTATTCTGAAGAAAAAGAACCTCTTATGTGCGCTGAATTCTGGGAGGGCTGGTTTGATACCTGGTATGATCCTCACCATAGACGCGAGCCCGATGACGTAGCAGAATTGCTCGACGGAATGCTCGGCTACGGCGGTAACGTAAACTTTTATATGTTCTGCGGCGGTACTAACTTTGCGTTCAATAACGGTGCAAATAAGTTTGAGGTCTACGCACCGCAAACAACGAGCTACGACTATGATGCTGCACTCACCGAAGCAGGCGACCTTACAAAGCGTTTCTTCGAGGTTCGCGCTGTAGCTGAAAAACACTTTAAAAACCTTCCCGAAATTACCGTTAAGAATACCGAAAAGAAGGCATACGGTAAACTTGAGCTTACAAAATCCGCAAGCCTTTTCGATAATCTGAACAACCTTTCCTCTCCCGTAAAGAGCTCTCATCCCAAAACTATGGAAGAGCTCGGTTGCGATTTCGGCTTCACCCTTTACTCTACCGTAATTGATTATCCTGTAGAAGCACCTCTTATTATTGATCCCATTCGTGACAGAGCACTTGTTTATATCAATGGAGAATTCAAGGGTGTTAAGGAACGCGATAGACGTAACGAAGAAATTATCGTTTCTGTAAATCGCGGAGAAAAGGTAAAAATAGATATCCTTATCGAAAATATGGGTCGTGTAAATTACGGTACCGAAATGGCAGATAACGAAAAAGGTCTTGTCCGCTCTGCCCGTCTTGGTCAGCAGTATCTTTTCGGTTGGACGATGTATCCTCTAACGATGGATGATTTGTCGAAGCTTGATTTTGTAGTGCAGAATGGCGCAACCGAGCAAACAAGCACCTTCTTCCGCGGCACGCTTAATATCGAAGGAACTCCCAACGATACCTTTATGCGTCTTGACAGCTTCCACAAGGGCTTTGTAACAGTAAACGGCTTTAACGTCGGCAGATATTGGACCGATGCAGGCCCCACAAAAACACTTTATATTCCTGCACCCATCCTTAAAGAGGGCGCAAACGAAATCATCGTTTTCGAACTTCACGGATGCAGCGAAAATGTTGTTGAATTCTGCGATGAACCCGATTTAGGCTAAATTTTACTTTAAAAGGGGAATGACATATGATTAAAAGACTGATCGCTTTTACTCTGACAATTTTAATGCTGACCTCGTCCTTTTCTTTCCTTGTTCAGGGCGAGAACGCGAATTTGATTGGCGACATCAACGGCGACGGTGAGATCGATAAATATGACTATATTTATTGCAAGCGCGCGGTTTTAAATACCATCACGCTTAATGACGTTCAGACCGAAGCAGCCGACGTTAACGGCGACGGAAAGATTAATTCATATGACTACATTCTTATCAAGCGCCACGTTCTTAAAACCTACGTTATAGAACAGCCCGAGCTTGCGCCCGAGCCCACTTATGTTCCCAACGTGATCAGTGCGGGCAAGCAGTACACCTATTCAGTCGCTCCCTCTTCTAGCTATTCCGATAGCTATAATTGCGAAATGACCGACGGCATCTATGACGTTTCGACAAATTATTACGCCGGCGGCTTCAGCGGATTTAATAATACGACCGACATTATTGTCGATCTTTGCGAAGACGGCAAAAACATTAATAAGTTTGAGCTTTCTTACCTTTCGGTTAATGAAGCAGGTATTAATATTCCTCGCAGCATTACCGTAAGCGGCTCTAATGATAACAAAAACTGGAATTCGCTTGGTAATATGACCATCCCCGCATATAAAGCGCATTCGGTTATGCGCGCTTCGCTTGAGCTTGGCAATGACGTGGAATACAGATATATTCGCTTCACTGTCGTTCGTACAAGCGCGTGGGTTTTCATTGACGAGGTGTTCGTATATTCAAGCATCCCCAAGATGATTATCGGCGAAGGCGGTGCGGTTACCGAATCTTATCTCAACGACCGTGACAGCGATTCTGTTATCGTTTCTAATCTTAAAAAGGTTACAACGGGAAAAGCAACCGACGTTACCCTCGGCAAAACTCTCGTTTCCAGAGATTGCAAATATACAGTAGATTGCAAAGATTACGACTGGAGAAGCGGCGAAAGCAGCACGCTTCTTACAGACGGAGCGATCACAGGCGCACCCTTTGAATTGAAGGAATGGGTTGGCATAAGCAGTGCCGATACAGCTACTGTAACCGTCGATCTCGGCAAGGTAAGAAACGATGTATTTGCTTTTGAATTGCATTGCTTCAACCGTTCGGCAACTTCTATTAATTTGCCGATCTATTGCGATATTTCGGTAAGCACCGACGGCAAGACCTTTACAAAGCTCAGAAGGCTCTATTCGCAAAACTGTGATCAGGAAAACTACGCCTTTGTTCTTGCCTTATCCGAGCTTATCAGCGCACGCTACGTAAGATTTACTCTCGCAAAGGGTTCAGGCTATTGCTGGATAGAAGAAGCGGCGGTCTATTCAAATTACTATGAAGAATATGTAACCGAGCCTCTGTACGGAAGCTTTGATTTCGAAACTACCGACGTGCTCAAATATTGGAGCTCGGGCGATTCCGATTATAACAAAATTACAAACCTCTTGCAGGGCCTCGACTGTCAGATAACCGTCGACACTTATGTCGACGCCGAAACGGGCGAGAAAAACAATTATCCCGAGGATTCGGGTCTGCTTACCGACGGTGTTACAACCGAAGATCAGCATTGCTATAACGGTATTTGGCATCAGTTCAACGGCGCAGGCGGCAGAAACGTTTATTTCGATCTCGGCGCCGTTACAACCGTATACGACTTTTCTATGCGTTTGTTAAAGAAGGTAGGCTGGGCTATCTATCTTCCCGAAAGCGTTACACTCATCCTTTCTGAAAACGGCAAGGATTGGTACAAAGCAGGCAGTGTAAGCCCCGTCCTTTCTGCTAATGATGGTATTACAACCGCAAAAATCGATCTTGATAAGGGCTATCGTGCAAGATATATACTCGTCAGATTCGATACAGTAAGCCACGTATTTACCGATGAAATGACGATAACAGCGCGTAAAAACGTTAGTGGAGCAAGCTCGCTTACGAGCCTTCCCAAGTATAAATTCCCCGATCCCGAAGTTTCAAACGAGAACTATATGGTTTCCTCCGAAGAAATCCTTGGCGGCGTTGAAGACGTTTGTCTTATGTATCACACCGGTGGGGTAATGGATGAGGAATTTATGCTTCCTTACGTTGCGTACGTTGATACAAACGGTAATATTAAAGATACGATGTTCGACGGATTTTTGTTCCTTCCCACAACGGGACAGCTTCCCAGCGGCGGACATCCTTACGGTACTTCTATTGCCTCCGACTGGAATTATCTCTTTGATGAGCTCTTCACTTCGGGCAAAAACCTTGATGCGCTTAATAAAACTGCCGATAAGGTCAATAAAGCCCTTGGCAAGAACGAAAAATTAAAGGTATATTTCACAATACCTCATATGGACGATACTCTCGTTGAATTCGGCGATATCGATTTTGACGGCAAGAACGATTCCTTGACCTCGCTTTCAAATCGCGTTTACGTCGCAAAGTATTATGCTCAGCGACTCATTAATGAATTCAATTCGAGAAATTACGAAAATCTTGAGCTTTGCGGCTTCTATTGGTTCCATGAATCTATTTCGGGCGGAGATGTTGAAACCTCAAAGGCTGTCAACAAAATGTTCGATGAAATAGGCTATCAGCTTTTCTGGATCCCTTATTTCAATGCATCCGGCTATTCCAGATGGGAAGAATTCGGCTTTGATGTAGGATGCTTGCAGCCTAATTATGCGTTCTCGCTTGAGGTCCCCGAAAGCCGACTTAAGAACGCTTCCGATCTCGCAAAGCGTTATGGTATGTGTGTCGAAATGGAAATCGACGCAGCGGCTATCCACGACATCCGTTATTTTAAAAAGTATATGAATTACCTCTATTACGGTAAGGAATACAGATATATGGATGAGGCAATCCATATGTACTATCAGGGCGTTGATTATTTCGGAATATCCGCAATGTCCGAAAAAGCAAGATTACGCCTTATCTATGAATATACCTATCAGTTCATGAAGGGTACGTTAAAAACGTTGCCCGATTCCGTTTCCAAGCTTACGTTTTCATCAAAGAAAAACACTCCGTATAAGAATACGTTGAACAAAAATGATGCCGAA
>JAFYON010000145.1 GCA_017560145.1 Clostridia bacterium
CCGGCATAGAAAAGGTAAGGATAAGCAACAACTTAACCGTTATTGGAGAATCGGCGTTTGAAGGCTGTACGGCGATTTGCGAAATTTCGTTGCCGGAAACGGTAACAAGCATAGGTAACTTTGCCTTCAAGGGGTGTAATATAAAATATTTCAAGATACCCAAAAGCGTTACCAAGTTAGGCCAGGTGATATTCGCAGACTGTAACTCACTTATCGAATGCTACTATGATGGCAACGAAACCGAGTGGTTCAATATTGAGAAGGCCAATAGCTGGTACAATTCAAAATATATGGAAGCTTATTATACTCACGGATGTCCTATGTGGTATGAATCGGGTATCGTTTTGCTTCAACCTGAATATATGTGCTCTTTAAATGAGGATAAAGCGTCCTATAATCTGGATGGATTTATAACCAAGTTTCATAGCAAAAACATAATTTTACCGACGCATTACAACGGACTGCCTATTACAAGCTTAACGAATGATAACGGATTCAATATCGGATTCAGCAAAATTTATTATGAAGGCAGCGAAGCGCAGTGGAACGAATATAAGATCTCCGAATCGTTCCATGACGTTTGGTGGACTATGAACATCTACTTCTATTCCGAAACACGCCCCGAAGATAGCGGAAACTATTGGCATTACGTTGACGGAATACCGCAATTGTGGGAATAACAAAAAACGGCGTTTTTTAAAGCGCCGTTTTTTTATATCAAAGTCCATTCAACAGTTAAAAGAAAATTTCATATTCTTTAAGCAGGGAGTGAAATTATGAAAAAGACAATCGTGCTGTCCTCGGTAACCTATGCGCTTAAGTCGCAGGAGCTGCTGAAAGCCAACGGAATATATACGAATATAACGCGTTCAAAGGCGGTAAAAAGCGTCCGCGGCTGCGGTTACGGGATCAGCTTTGATGCGACCTATTATGAAAAGGTAATGCAACTGTTCGAACAAAACTCAATACCGATCATTGGGAGTATTGACGAAAAATGATTTATTTTGACAACGCCGCAACCTCGTTGCCAAAGCCCGAAAGGGTCGCAAGGGCAATGTGCCGCGCCCTTACCGATTGCGGCAATGCGGGCAGAAGCGGCCATAAATTCGCGCAAAAAGCCGCAGAAACGGTGTTTGATTGCCGAAAAAAGCTTGCGCGTATTTTTAACACGCGTGAGGAATGCGTTATCTTCACCTCGTCTGCAACCGAAGCGCTTAATATTGCAATAAAGGGAACCAATCGCAAAAAAGGGGTAACAGTGGTATCCTCGTTAGAGCATAACGCCGTTATGCGCCCCGTGAACAGTCTTAGAAAGAACGGCGAAACGGTTATGCGGCAATTCCTTGTCGACGTCTATAACGATATTGTAACCTGCGATAATTTTTCAACCGTTTGCCGCTCGGCGACTAATATCGTTATAACGCACGCCTCGAACGTTTGCGGAAGAATATTGCCGATAGAAACGCTTAAAGGCCTTGCTCCCGAGGATGCAGTTTTCATCCTCGATGCCTCGCAAACGGCAGGGCATATTGAAATCGATATAGTAAATTTAGGGGTTGACATAATTTGCATACCTGCCCATAAAGGTCTTCTTGGTCCGATGGGGATAGGAGCGATGATTATCAATCCCTTTAGTGATATAATCGTCGATCCGCTTATCGAGGGCGGAACGGGTATTAACTCGAAATCACTCGAAATGCCCGAATTATTGCCCGAAAGGCTCGAGGCAGGCACAATGAATCTATACGGGATCGCCGGTTGGTCTGCCGCTCTGGATGAATATTCGATCGACCTTGACGAACGTGCCGTGTTTAAGTACCTTGTCGGTAAAATTAAGCGCGAGGTTGACATAATCACATACGGTGCGCCAGCCGATGAGTCGGTCGAAAATTATGTTCCGGTTATGCTTTTCAATAAAAAGGGGTATGATTGCGAAGCACTGTGTGAAAGGCTTTCCGATATGGGCTTTGCCTTGCGCGGTGGTTATCATTGCGCGCCGAGTGCACATTATACGCTCGGCAGCTATGAGGTCGGGGGAGCAAGGATATCGCTTTCGAAATACAACACTGTAAACGAGGTCGATAAATTTTTATCGGCGCTTAAAAGTCTTTAGGCGTGAAAAAGAAAAAATCGCCCTTAGGCGAAAAAAACAAATAGCCCTTGGTTGCATAATCTATAATTGCAACCAAGGGCTATATTGAATTCTTGATATCCAGCATCAATTTAACCTCTCTTTCTACGGGCTATCATCTTACCTCGAAATGCCTTTCGTCCTTTTGCTTATGTTCAAATCTTTTATCCCGTATGCGGGACGGCATTCGCAACAGATCCAAAGGATTATTCAAGGTTGTGTGTCAGCGGTTTGTTAAGATTCCAAACCTTACGTACCGAAATTAAGCTAAACTTTTTTGACCTTAACGACTTTTGTAAGAAAGAAACTGTCTCGCAATCTAAAATATATTTTTATCAGAAGATTTAAAGGTCTTGGTCAAAAACCGTTAAGCTTATGCTTATCTGTACATTGGACTCACCCTTTCTGTGTCTTTATATTAGCATAAAAAATATCCATTTTCAATACACAATTCGTACAAAATGCATTATAAATATTTATTCAAATAAGAGAAAATTGTGTCAAACGCTAATTTTTATCACAAAACTATTGACTTTTTCTTTTAAATTTGATAGACTAAATATGTTGGGGCGCCAAATCGGCGCCCCGTTTTTTATCCAATTTTTTCGATAGCGGTTTTAAGGTCTTCATATTCCAAAGCCGAAACGAAAATTTCGGCAATAACGCCGTTTTCATCAAGAATAACGGTGTAGGGATAAGTGCCTCTGCCGCCGAGCTTTGCATAATAGCCCTCGTCCAAGGTATCCTGCGCAAAGGTTATTTTGCTGTCGCCGTAATATTTACCGATATATTCGGGTGCGGTTTCGCAGATCATATTCGTGTGGATCGCAATAACGTTTACGTCGCCGTCAAAATCGGTCGCGATCTGATCGAAATATGGCAGCTCCTTAACGCAAGGCGTGCACCACGTTCCCCAGAAGTTGATAACGGTGATTTTTCCGGTCGTTGCGGGGTTTATCCTGCTTTCACCGATACCGTCCTTTGTGATAACCGAAAGCTCCTCGCCATAGCAAAGAGTGCCAACGGTGTTACCGTGATCGGGAAGATTGTTGCTTTTGTCAAGCCAGGTGTAAACCCCAACGCCGACAAGCGCCGCAACCATGAAAACGCAAACCGCGGCTCTAACGATATTGCGCGTCCTTTTGGGATTTTCCGTATTCGAAACGACTTCCTCATAGGGCTTTAAAATTTTTGCGCCCTTCCATACTATCGCGTGTGTCGGGCAGACGTCAATACATTCACCGCAAGCAATACATTCACGGTCGCCAACCTTTGAAATGTCCATTTTGCAATGCCTTACGCACAGATCGCAATTCGTGCAGCGGTCGGTGTTTACCTTTACGCCTACAAGACAGAAGCGGTTGAAAAGACCGTAAAGCGCGCCGAGCGGACAAATGAATCGGCAGAACATTCTGAAAATAAATATCGAAGCAACGATAATGCTTACCATAAGCGCGAATTTCCAGGTGAAAAGCGGACCGAGCATCGAAAAATAGCTTTCGTTAAGCTCGTTTGAAAGCAATCCCAAGCCACCCTCGATTGTTCCGGCAGGGCAAATGTATTTGCAAAACGCAGGAAGGGGAGTGTCGCGGAACGCATAGGTAAGCGGTATTATTACAACAAAGAATACAAGAACAACGTATTTAAACAGCGAAAGGACTTTGGTAACGGGTCCTTTTTTTATTTTCGGAGTTTTTATTTTGTAAACGAGCTCCTGAATAAAACCGAACGGGCAAAGCCAACCGCAAATAAAACGACCGAATATTATGCAGTAAAGCAAAAGTATGCCGCCGACGTAAAACAGTGTGCTTTTGTCGGCGCTGAAAGCGCCCTGTATCGAGCCAAGCGGACAAGCGCCCACCGCGCCGGGACATGAATAACAGTTAAGTCCCGGGATACAAGCCGATTTTGTGGCACCCTTAAATATCGTGCCGCTTATGTATCCCTTTAAATTTGCATTGAAAAGCAATGCAAAATAAAGCTGCATCAGTTTGCGCTTGCTCGGGATAAGCGAAGCAAG
This sequence comes from Clostridia bacterium, assembly GCA_017560145.1. GTDB lineage: Bacteria > Bacillota > Clostridia > Oscillospirales > CAG-382 > Coliplasma. Next base: position 4,152 of record JAFYON010000145.1, read on the forward strand.
GCGTTTAAAAAATCTTTTCATAACGAATCACCCCAAGCCGATACATTCGGTGCAGATGTTGGATGCCTTAGTAAATACGTCGGCGGTGCCGCCGAATACAAGTCCGAAAACAACGCAAAGTATGGCAACTGCAACGATTGAAATTCTTACGATCATCAAGGGTCTGCCCGTAACGGCGCTTTCAAAGAACCTGCCGAGCCTTGAAACAAAGACGTCAAATCCTTCAAAATCGGGCTTGTGCTCTATGCCGCCGCTTTTGCCATCGGCATCGTTCTTTAATGCCTCGAGAATGCGTTTGAAGCCGCGTTCTCTCACGATAAGTGAATAAAGATAAAACGAAAAGGGAAGTAACACGCACGGGGCAAGCACGCAAAGCGCCGAAATTACCGACCCGTTAATATCAACGTTGTCGAAATTGTCCTGATCAAGCGCATAAATGAAGAATACAGTGCAGGCAATAAGCGTTAATGCGGTCATAATTATCGCATTAAGCGTTCTTTTGCCCTTTTCGCGGTAATGCACCGCAAGCGTGGCGTCGCTCAAGCCCGAAAGTCCGCATTTCTTAAGCGTGTTGCCGACCTTGGTCTCGCTCGAAACGGAGATATTGCGCTTTTGCCTTGGGCAGGGCAAAAGCAATTCCGCCAAAAAGCCCAAAACGACAAGTGCAAGACAAGCGTAAACGGGAATGCAAATAACCGCAAAAACGTCCGCGACCGCAATCCGCGAGTAGCTCATATCGTCCGAAAAATAAATATAACAGCAACCGAGGGCAAGGCAAATTCCCGCAATGACGATCGAAATCGCAACGAGAATGCCGATTATTCGGTGTAAAAGCAAAAAGCCCTTTTCAGTCATCTTGAATATCTCCGTGTCGGTTTTTGATGAAATCTTAAATATTATATCACGGCGATAGCAAAAAGTAAAGACAAAGAAAAATATAAAATTTTTTTCTTCATATATAAGATAAATTCAAATTAATTATTGCAATTTACAACAAAATAATGTACAATATAATGAATTTTTATTGATTTGTCCGTTTGGACAAGTAAGGAGAGAACTTAACTATGAAAAAAACCAAGTTTTTCAGGAACTGCAAAACCGTGTTTTCTGCGGTTCTCGCTTGCGTTTTGTTGGTAGGCAGCGTTATCGTTCCCGCAATGTTTGTCGGAGGCACTTCGGCATCCGCATCGGGTAATAACGGCTACATCAACAAAAACAACAATCTGAAGTTTGACTACACCGATTACCTCAACAGCTCGGTAATGTACAAGCTTCCCGACCACATCGGCGACAACGATGAAATTTCGGTCATCGTTACCGTTGACACCGCAAACGTAATGGATATTTACGAAAAGGGCGACAAGGCGCAAAGTCTTTTCTCGCTCGCGACCGATGAGGATCTCGTATCCGAAATCAAATCCAACGTTTCGGATGAAAAGGCGAAGGTATTAAAAGAACTTCGTTCCAATAACGTCTCCTTCAAGGAGGGCGAAGAGTATTGCACCGTTTTGAGTGGCTTTGAATTGCTTATTAAGGCAAAGGACTTCAGAACCGTCTGTGATTCGCTCGGCAAGGGTATGGACGTTATCGTCGGCGAGGTCTATAAGCCTGCACAAACCGAGCTTGTAGAAAACGAGGTTAACGTTTTCGATACCGGTATCTTCGACAGCTCTGATGCGGGATTCGACGGCTCGGGAATTGTTGTAGCGGTTCTTGATACAGGCTTGGACTCCAACCATACCGCATTTTCTCCCGATAATTTCACGTCGCAAAAGTTAGGTCTTACCTATGATCAGGTCGCTGCTCTCGTAGGAAGCACCACCGCTAACAAGCAGCTTGGCGGTCTTACCGTTGACGACGTGTATATAAACGATAAGGTTCCCTTCGGCTTCGACTATGCCGATAACGACAGTGACGTATATTCTACCCATAACAACCACGGTACCCACGTATCCGGCGTTATCGTAGGTAACGATGACGTTATCCGTGGCGTTGCACCCAACGCTCAGCTCGTTTCGATGAAGATATTCTCGGACGTAATGGATACCGCAAGAGCGGCTTGGATCCTTTCCGCGCTCGAGGACTGCGTTGTTCTCGGTGTCGACGTTATCAATATGTCTATCGGTACCGCTTGCGGCTTCTCGCGTGAGTCGGATGAGGAAAAGCTCAACGGCATTTACGACAGAATCCGTGATGCAGGCATCAGTATGGTGGTTGCGGCTTCCAACAGCTACAGCTCGGCATACGGCTCCGAAGCAAACGGTAACCTCGGTCTTACCTCCAACCCCGATACCGGTACAGTAGGCTCGCCCTCTACCTATGACGGCGTTATGTCTGTTGCATCCATCGCAGGCGTTGAAACTCCTTACATCCTTTTCGGCAATAAGATCATATATTTCCTTGAATCCTCCAATGGCGCAAGCGAAGAAAACGATTTCTGCGAAACGCTTCTCGGCGACAAGGAATCCGTTGAGATAGAATACGTGGTAGTGCCCGGTGTCGGACGTACTGCCGACTATACAGGCCTTGACGTCAAAGGCAAGATCGCCCTTGTGCGCCGCGGCTCGAACACCTTCGAGGAAAAAGCGCTTATCGCTCAACAGCAGGGCGCGGCCGGTATCATCATTTACAACAACGTATCCGGTGATATCAAAATGAACGTCGGTGACGCTACTCTTGCAGTTTGCTCGATTTCTCAGGATGACGGCGAAATGCTTGCCGCAACTAACGGCACTCTCAAGATCGCGCGTAACCAGACCTCCGGTCCCTTCATCTCCGACTTCTCCTCCTGGGGCCCCACACCCGACCTTAAAATCAAGCCCGAAATTACCGCACACGGCGGAAGCATCCTTTCCTCGATCACCGGCGGCGGCTATGACCGTATTTCGGGTACCTCGATGGCGTGCCCCAACCTTGCAGGCGTTGTAGTGCTTTTAAGACAGTACGTTGTCGAACGCTTCCCCGAAATAGCCAACGACAGCAAAAAGGTAAATGCGATGGTCAACTCTCTCCTTATGTCCACCGCAAATATCGCACTTAACAAAAACGGCTTGCCCTATGCGGTAAGAAAGCAGGGCGCAGGTCTTGCAAACCTTCTTAACTCCATCAACACCCCCGCATATATCACCACCTACGACCAATACGGCGCAGTGATGGATAAAGCAAAGCTTGAGCTCGGCGACGACAGAGAAAAAACCGGCGTCTATGAAATGAAGTTTACCGTTAACAACTTCGGCGACGTAGCAGTGAGCTACGACGTCGGCGCATACGTTATGACCGAGGGCGTCAGCGAAACCAAGACCAACGCAGGCGAAACCACCGTTACCGAGGAAGCATATATCCTCGACGGCGCTTCGATCACCGTTTCGGTAAATAACGGCTCTCTCAAGAATATGAACGTAACCGTTCCCGCAAATAGCTCGGTTGACGTTTTCGTAACCGTTACCTTGGGCGATTCGGATAAGGAATACCTCGATAAATCGTTTGCAAACGGTATGTACGTTGAAGGCTTTATCACCCTCACCGCTACCGCAGGCACCGAGATCGATCTTAACGTACCCTACCTTGCGTTCTACGGCGACTGGACTGTTGCTCCCTTGTTCGACCTCACCTATTTCGACACCAACGCCGACGAGCTCGACGACGGTATCGACGAAGAGGACAAGACCAAGGCAGACGCTTATCCCACCCGTCCCGTCGGCGGCGTAAGCGACGACTACGTAAGCTACCTCGGCTCCTACTACTTTATTCAGGATCCCGACGATATGGTGATCTCCGCGAACGAAAACTATATCGCACTTTCCAATCAGGTCGGCTCGGTCCACTCGCTCCGATTCGTCTGGGCAGGTATGCTCCGTAACGCCGCGAAGATCGATATAACCATCGCCAACGCTACAACGGGCGCGGTCATCTTCGAGCATACCGAATATGACGTAAGAAAATCCTATAGCGACGGCGGCGCATCGATCTATCCCGCGAACGTAGAGATCGAATTCGATACCACCGAGCGCAATCTCGCGAACAACAGCGAATATATCGTTAAGCTCGTCGGCTATCTCGATTACGGCGACGGCGGTCTTACCACCAACGAAAACAACGTGTTTGAATTCCCGATGACCATCGACTTCCAAGCACCCACGGTCACCGGCGTTGAATATTACTACAAGTACGATAAAACACTTAATAAAAACCGTCTTTACGCAGACGTGCTTGTTTACGATAACCACTATTCCATGAGCTCCCAGATCGGTTACGTAACCATGGGCACCGATGAAAACGATAATCCCAGCTCCGAGCTTATCGCATTCGAGCAATATATGACTCCCATATATTCCGAGCGCAACAGTACCACCAAGGTAACCTACGAGCTCACAGATTATCTCTATGACATCAAAAATAATTCCGCAACCACCAATTCCTTCGTCGTAACCGTTTACGACTATGCACTTAACTATGCAACCTATGAAATCGGACTCCCCGATGATTTCACCGATTTCTATTTCGAAAGCCTTGAGGACGGAATCGTGTTGAGCCCCAATGAGGTTTACACCCTTTCTCCCACCGTGCTCCCTTACACCGAATGGGCAGAATTGCTCGATTACACCTCTCAAAAGCCCAGCGTTGCACGTATCGTCAACAACAAGATCGTTGCTGTTTCGAGCGGTACGGCAATAATCAAGGCTCAGGATCCCACAAACAGCAAGAGCGTTACCTTTAAGGTTACCGTTCTTGATGAGGATGACGAGGGCTACGTAAAATACGATAAGTCGGTTGTCGACGTATTCACGCTCGACGGATATCAGACCACAAAGGCGTATTACGTTATCGATAACGCCGAAAGAGATATCGGCGAAACCGGCAATATCAACTTCTTCGAGGGCAAATACAATCTTTCGATGTATCCCTCCGAAAGCGTGCTTCTCAATTACTCGCTCGATGCTTACTATCCCAAGGATACAACGCTCGAATTCGAAACGAGCAACGAGGATATAGTAAAGATCGACGCGTACGGAAACGTTACCGCGGTTGCCGAAGGCTTCGCATCGGTTACCGTCAAGGTCCTCCTCGACGGTCAAAGCACCTATTACTCCGAAACCGTTTCGGTCGAGGTAAAGGATCCCTACATTACCACCGGTGCCAGCCTTACCCACTATTACGGTCTTGGCGGCTTGGTAGAAATCCCCGAAAGACTTTCGCTTACCGAAATCGGTCAGTTCGCATTCTCTAATTTCGAATATGTTATGAAAACCGCCGAGGAGCTCGCATTCGACGATGCCGAAACCTCCAAAGCGTGGTTCATCGGTGACAACACCGTTACCAAGGTAGTTATCCCCGAAGGCGTCAAGAAGATCAACAGCTATGCGTTTGCAAATCTTACCGCACTTGAAGAGGTAGTTTTGCCCTCCACTATGGAGTCGATCGAATACGGCGCATTCTACGGATGTACCTCGCTTAAGAAGATCACCTTCAGCGGCGAAAACAATCTTATCATCGTCAGCCAGAGCGCATTTGAAAACTGCGACCTTCGCGGTACGCTCGATTTAAGCTCTATCTGTGTAATTTCCGACTATGCATTCGCAGGTAACCAAAAACTCGAGCGTGTCATCCTTCCCGAATCTGCACTTTCTGTCGGTAAGTACGCCTTTGCAGGCTGTAAGAAGCTTGCAAGCGTAGAGGTAAAGGCAAGCAAGGTTAAATACGGCGCTTATGCCTTCACCGGATGTGAATCGCTTAAGGAATTCACCGTTAATTCCGCCGTTCTTCCCGAGGGTATGTTCTACGAGTGTAAGCAGCTCCAGAGCGTGACTGTCGGCAAGGACGTTAAGGATATCGGCGCTTATGCATTCCGCGATACCAAGATCAAGGAATTTATCGTCGAAGGCGGCAACAATGTATACAAGAACGGTACGTTCGGATATATCATTTCTGCAGACGGCAAAAAGCTTGTTGCGGTTTCTCCCTTGGCAAGCGGAGAGTTTACCGAGTCTGATATCGATAACGCAAAGGTTACCGAAATCGGCAAGGGCGCATTCTCTCACAACAGAAAGCTTACCGCAGTCAACCTTCCCAACGTTACCGTTGTCGGTGATTACGGCTTTGCATCCAACACCTATCTCGCATCTGTAAATCTCGGCAAGCTCAGCTATATCGGCGAATACGGATATTTCGAAACCTCGATCACCGAAATGCCCGCAATTACCGCCGAAACCTACGTTGGCAAATATGCGTTCTCGCATACGATGCTCACCTCGGTTAATATCCCCAACGGCGCAACCATTGCCGAGGGTACCTACAGTGAATGTCAGAAGCTCGAAACCATCGTTATCGGCGATGACGTCGAAATCGGCAAATATGCATTCTCGCTCAACAAGGATCTCGCGTTTAAGGTTGTCGAGGGTGAGGAAAACGGCAAAAAGGTATTCAAGTATGAATTCACCTCGCCGATCACCTCGCTTACCATCGGCAAGAATGCCAATATCGGCGAAAACGCATTCTCCAATGCGGCTAAGCTCGAATCGGTAGACCTCGGAGAGGGCGCGATCATCGGCAAGATGGCATTCTACAACAACTCCAGCCTTAAGGAAATCGATCTTTCTAAGGTCAAATCCTTTGGCGACTATGCAATCTCGGGTGACGTATATTACGCCTGCCTCGACGAAAATATGTCGGTTGCGGCGATCAGCGCCGAGGGCACATATATCTACACCTATCACGGTCCCAAGATCGAAAAGATAGACATCTCCTCTGCGGAAAGCATCGGCGAATACAGCTTCTCGTATTGCCGTCAGCTCAACGAGATCAAGATCAGTGAAGCGATCAAGGAAATCCCCGCTTATGCGTTCGCAGGCTGTGATTTCTTAAAGACCGTCAACCTTACCGGTGTTGAAACCATCGGCAAATATGCGTTTATGGAATGCGGTCTTGAAAACGTTGATCTTTCCGGCGCAAAGCTTGTTGACGATTATGCATTCGTTTCCAACAGATTGCTCGAATCGGTCAAGCTCAACGGAGAGGGAAGTGATATCGGCGAAAGCACCTTCGCATATTGCGATCCTCTTAAAACCGTTGAAAACCTTTCGGTATCCGAAAACGTAGGCGACTATTCCTTCGCATACACCGCAATTACCGAAATCGACCTCAGCGGCGCTGTAACAGTCGGCATCAACGCGTTTATGAAGGAGGAATACACTCCCGTAACCGTTATTCTCGGCGAAAAGCTCGTCAAGCTCGGCGACAATCCCTTTGCAATGTGTAAGGTAGAGCCCTTCAAGACGATTGCAAAAACCACCGTTAACGGTCACGAGCTTGAAATTGATTCCTTCAACTTCGATATCAGCAGCACCGTACACGTTATCGACGGCTCGCTCTATTGCGACAACGTTAAGGGCATGGAGCTTATCACCTATGCCGGAACCGATAAGGACAACGTTACCGTTGCAGACGATACCGTTCGTATCTCCGCAATGGCGTTTGCAGGCAGCGACGTAACCAGAGTCAAGATGCCCTACACCACCACCGCAATAGGACACAAAGCGTTCTATATGTGTAACGACCTCGAAATCGTTATCTTCGGCAGCTACAATATGCCTATATTCGAGGAAGAATTCGATCCTACCTATTACGATACCTTAGAGCATATCCCCGGTTCGGGTGATTACGGCACCTATACCGATTACAACGGAAACGAGATCGCGATAACCGGTAACGGAACCGTTCCCTTCTTTATGTGGAACGTAACCGGTGGTATGTATTCCAACGTTTTCTACGGCGCAAACTTCATCGACTACGTAGGTTACGTTGAATCGAAGCCCATTATGGTAAGCCCGATCAACGGCATGGGATATGACTCCTATATCTGCGAGCAGTACTTCGGATACAGA
>JAFYON010000146.1 GCA_017560145.1 Clostridia bacterium
ATCCAAAGTATCTCCTGCTCGTAGCCGAATTCCTCCTTAAAGAATTTTTTGCCGTAAAGCATCTGACGTACAAGGCTTTCGCCCGAGGGTACGTTCGTATCACTTTCTACCCAAAAGCCGCCCTGAAGCTCAAGACGTCCTTCATCGTAAAGCTCCTTCATCTGCTTGTAAAGCTCGGGATGCTCGTCGCGCACCCATTCAAGCATCTGCGGCTGGCTTACGCCGAAGAGATAGTTTTTATATCTTTCGCTATGTCTTAAAACGGTTGCAAACGTTCTTGCTGCCTTGCGCTTGGTTTCTCTTATCGGCCAAAGCCAAGCAAGGTCGATATGCGCGTGTCCGAGCGCGGTGATGTTAAAATCGCTTTCGCTCTTCTGTGCAAGGAATTTTTCGGTTATCGCCTTTGCAGCTGCAATATCCTCGGAATAAAGTGTGATCGCACTCTCAAAGCATTCCTTTGCGGATTTTTTAAGAGATTCGTCCTTGGTCGCCTCGGCAAGATGCCAAATCACCTCGAGGTCGTAATAAAGATCGCGCTTTGCGTTGTCAACGGTGGCAATATCGGCTCTGTGAAGCACGCCGATCTTGTCAAGAGGCGAATGCTCGTCCTCGCCGAAAAGATCGTTTGCGCCGCAATCTACCCAAATGTCGATATCTCCGCCGTTCAACATTTTTTCGTCGGGGTAAACGACAACCTTGCCGGGCAAGCCCAGATGGAAGGAATAAAAGCTGTCCTTGTTGGTAATGCCCTTAAAGGGTACGCCGTTTCGGTCGAAAACCAAACCCTCGCCGCCGACGTCAAGCAAAAATGCGATCTTGCCGAAATCGGTGCCTGCGGGAACGCTGCCCTTCATTTCCATCCAAGCACAATCCCAAAGCTTGCCCCAACGCTCACCTGCGTTAAGAGGCATAAATCTGCCTTCCTTGCGGTTTTCATAGGTTACGGGCTCGTCGGTGATATAGGCTGTAACGTCGAATTTTGAAACGGGAGTATATATTTCGTCAAAAAGCCTTTGCAGTCTTTCGTCCATTTTCAATTTCCTTTATTTACAAAGTAATTTTTTGCAATCCTCGGTGCAGGATCCGATCATAGCATCGGCTTCGCCGTCGCTTTCCGCACGGATAAGGATATACGCCTTTATCTTGGGCTCCGTGCCGGAGGGTCTGACAATTACCGCAGAGCCGCCCTCAAGCTCGAAATAAAGCATATTGCTTGCGGGAAGTCCGGTTTCGCCGGTTGTGCCGTCCGCGTAATTTATAACGCCGGTTGCATAATCGCGCTTTGCGGTTACCTTCATACCGCCGATGGTATCGATGGTCTTTTCGCGGATATCCGCCATGATCTCGCCCATAAGTCCCATCGGGTCGATGCCGCTGATCTTAACGTTAAGCACGCTTTCCTTATAAATGCCGTATTCGCGGTAAATGTTCTGCAGCGCTTGATAAACGGTTCTGCCCTCGGCGTAGTGACGGCAAACCATTTCCGCCGCAAGCACGCTTGCACCAACAGCGTCCTTATCTCTTGCATAGCCTGCGGAAAGATAACCCTGACTTTCCTCATAGCCGAAGATAAAGGTGTTGCTTCCGTCTGCCGACCAAAGCTTTATCTTTTCGCCAATGTATTTAAATCCGGTAAGCACGCTTATATGGCGCACACCGTTCTTTTCGCAGATGGCGTCGAAAAGGTTCGAGGAAACGACCGATTTGATAGCACACGCGTTTTCGGGAAGGTTGCCGTTCTTCTTCCTTATTTTAATAATATGGTCGATAAGCAGTGCGCCGATCTGGTTTCCGTTAAGTGCAAAGAATTCGCCCTTTTCGTTTTTGATTGCAAGACCGATTCTGTCCGCGTCGGGGTCGGTGGCGATTATTGCGTTACAATCGATTCCTTTTGCGTCGAGGAGCTTCACAGCCTCCTCAAAGCATTCGCGGTTTTCGGGGTTGGGCGATGCAACGGTGGGGAAGTTACCGTCGGGTATCATCTGACTTTCAACGGTGATAAGTCCGTTAATACCACAACGCTTCAAAGCCTCGGGAACAAGCTTGTATCCCGTACCGTGAAGTGCGGTGTATGCGATCTTTACGTCGTTGCCGTATTTCTTTGTGTTTTCCGCATCAAGGCGGCAATCGAGCACTGCGGCCAAAAATGCCTCGTCGCATTCATCGCCGATCATAACCAAAAGTCCCTGCTTTTCGGCCTCGTCAAGCGGAATAGTCTTTACGCCGTTAAAAATATCGGTTTTTGCGGCGGATTCCGAAACGACGCTTGCGTGCTCGGGCGGAAGCTGTGCGCCATCCTCCCAATAAACCTTATAGCCGTTGTATTCCTTCGGATTGTGCGATGCGGTAACGTTGATACCCGCAATGCATCCGTAGTGCAAAATTGCAAAGGAAAGCTCGGGAGTGGGTCTCATTCCGTCAAACAAATAAACCTTAATGCCGTTTGCGGTAAGCACGCTTGCTGCGGTTTTTGCAAACAACTCCGAGTTATTTCTGCTATCGTAGCATACCGCAACACCGCGCTCACATCCGTTGGCGGAAATAACAAGCTCTGCCAAGCCCTGAGTAGTCTGTCCGACGGTATATACGTTCATCTTCGAAATGCCGACGTCCATCGTGCTTCTAAGACCTGCCGTGCCAAAGCTCATGGGGATCGCGAATCTTTCGGCTATTGCGGTTTCGTCATCCTTGATCTCCAAAAGGCGCTTTTTAGAAGCCTCGTCGAGATTTTCGTTATTAAGCCATTTATTGAATTCCTTGTACATAAAAAGGAGTCCTCCGAAAACATTCTGAAATTTATGCGTTCTGAAGCGCTTCTTCCAACGCCTGCGCCAGCTGATCGGGGCAGGAGGTGGACTTGAATCCGCATTTTATGCCCTTGCATCTCGAAATAATATCGTCTGCAAGCATACCCTCGCAAAGCGCGGCAACGCCCTTTAAATTACCGTTGCAGCCGCCAACGAAGGATACGTTGGTAACTCTGCGGTTTTCGTCAATGTCAAAAGATACGCTGCGCGAGCAAACGCCCTTGTTGTTTCTTTCGATTTTCATGATTTTTTCTTCCTTTATTATTATATATAATATATCACAAAAACATTATAACAAAAATCCTCTCTTTGTAAAGAAGATTTTGAAGATTTTTTAAGAAAAATATTTTTAACGCTTAAAAAATAAAATAATAATTGTTCACAAAATGTTTACAATTAAATTTGGCAATAGGGGTTGCATTTTATATGTATATATGGTAAAATCGACTCCGCTTGGTGTGCGATGAAGCTATAGATTGCTGTCAACCGACAGGTAACTATGGCAGAGTATGTCCGACAATCGGGCGCAGGCTTCGAGCATTTTTTAAGGGTGTTTTACGAAACGCCCGGCGCGGTGTTCAAGGCTCTGCCGTCAAATCATTTCATTTTATTATATTTTATTTGGAGGCAAACCCATGGCAAAGAAAGAAAAGATCAGAATCCGTCTTAAGAGCTACGATCACACCCTTATCGATCGTGCAGCTGAAAAGATCGTTGAAACCGCAAAGCGCAACGGCGCTACCGTTTCCGGTCCCATTCCTCTTCCTACCGAAAGGGAAATCATCACCATCCTTCGTGCAGTTCACAAGTACAAGGACAGCCGCGAACAGTTCGAATACAGAACTCACAAGCGTCTTATCGACATCATCAAGCCCTCTAAGGCTTGCGTAGAAGCTCTTATGAGCACCGATCTCCCCGCTGGCGTTGATTTCAACGTAGAGCTTTAATCAATCCTTTTTAACAACTTTTGTCAAATTAAGGTCACGTTGATGTGCGTATGGCGCGTCAACCAATAACCTAAGGAGGATAAACAAATGAAAAAAGGCATCATCGGCAGAAAGCTCGGTATGACTCAGCTCTTTGATGAAAAGGGCAAGGTTATCCCTGTTACTGTCATCAGCGCAGGTCCCTGCGTTGTCGTTCAGAAGAGAACGAACGAAAAGAACGGCTATGAAGCAGTTCAGCTCGGCTTCTCGGACATCCCCGAGAGAAAACTCAACAAACCTCAAAAAGGCGTTTTCGCTAAA
>JAFYON010000147.1 GCA_017560145.1 Clostridia bacterium
GCTTATGAACGTTTGCTTCGTTACCGGCGATGCAGACAAGGACAAGGCGTTTGTTTCCGCCGCTTCCAAGGCAGGCTTTGTAAACCTCAAGGGTCACCGCGTCGTTGGCGGTATGCGCGCATCTATCTATAACGCAATGCCCGTTGAAGGCGTTGAAAAGCTTGTTCAGTTTATGGCTGACTACGAAAAGGAGAACGCATAATGTATAACATTAAGCTTCATAACAAGATCAGCAAGGTTGGTCTTGACGTATTTAACGAAAACTATAACGTTTCCGAAACCGCAGAAAAGGCGGAAGGTATTCTCGTCCGCTCCGCGGCATTGCACGACGAGCCCTTTGAAAAGGAGCTTCTCGCTATCGCGCGTGCAGGCGCAGGCGTTAACAACATTCCGATAGATCGCTGCAGCGAAAACGGCATCGTCGTTTTCAACACCCCCGGCGCAAACGCAAACGGCGTTAAGGAGCTTGCTATCGCGGCTCTCCTCCTCGCATCGCGTGATATCGTCGGCGGTATCAACTGGGCAAGCAGCCTCAAGGGCACTCCCGACGTTGCAAAGCAGGTTGAAAAGGGCAAAAGCCAGTTCGTCGGCCCCGAAATCAAGGGCAAGACTCTCGGCGTTATCGGTCTCGGCGCGATCGGCGGTATGGTTGCAAACACCGCAAGCGATATCAAGATGAAGGTTGTCGGCTGCGACCCTTATATCACCGTTAAAAACGCTTGGTCGATCTCCCGTGCGGTTCGCAAGGCAGACGATTACGATGCTATCTATGCAGAAGCGGATTATATTTCCTATCACATCCCCTCGCTTCCCACCACCAAGGGCATCATCAACAAGGAAAACATCGCAAAGATGAAGGACGGCGTTCGCATTATCAACCTCTCGCGCGGTGATCTTGCAAACATTCCCGATCTTATCGAAGCGCTTGAAAGCGGCAAGGTTGCTTCTTACGTAACCGACTTCCCCTGCGAAGAGCTTTTGGGCGTTCCCCACGTTGTTTGTATCCCCCACCTCGGCGCTTCCACCCCCGAATCGGAGGACAACTGCGCGGTTATGGCGGCTGAACAGCTTATCGATTACATCGAAAACGGCAACATCCGCAACAGCGTTAACTACCCCGAAATCGTGATGAACAGAACCGAAAGCAACCGTGTTGTAGTTCTTCACCAGAACATCCCCAACATCATCACCCAGATCTCTGCGGCACTTGCGAAGGATAACGTAAATATCGAATCGCTCTTCTCGCAGGCAAAGGGCAACAACGCGGTTTCCTTCTTCGATACCAACGATGCTATCAATCAGGTCGTTATCGATGACATCACCGCAATCGCAGGCGTTGCAAAGGTTCGCGCACTTTAATTTAAACAACAAAAACGGCTCCGATAATGAACCGAACCGTTAAAAACGGACAGTGAAAAAAGAACCCTCCTATGGTATAATTAAGAAAAACCATAGGAGGGATTTTTTATGCCCAGAGGATATAGACACATCAAAAAGTATGAAAAAGAAATATTGGAGTTGAAAGAACAAGGTATGAC
>JAFYON010000148.1 GCA_017560145.1 Clostridia bacterium
GGCGAAGCCTGACGGATGAGGGGTTCTCGTAATATATTAACAAAAAACCAATCTTATATATGTGCAATATGCTTTGTTTTTGGGATTTTAGTGAGAAAAAGACGGGACAAAGTTGGGACGATTTTTTTCACATACGGGTGTATAATATACTTGCGAGGCGGCAAACGAAAGAAAAAAGAGAAAACAAAGAAACAAAGAAAAGAACCAAAAGAGAAAAATAAAAAAAAGAGAAAAAAGAATTTTCGGTGTCTGTTGTTGTTTGTATGTATACACACTAAACAACTATACTAAACAACTATACTAAACAACCAAACCAAACAACTATACTATACGAATCGTTTTTTATGTTGTTAAGTGTTGTTGTATACACACAAGACACATAAACACATAGACACATAAAAAATAATTTATTTCTCTTTTTATTCAGACACAAAAACAACACACAAAACACATACCCCTAAAACGTAACGAAATAAAACGAAACGCTAATTCAAACCGTAACGCTAACGGGCGAGAAAGTGAATCGCCCCTACGGTGTGTGGTTGACACGTTAATTCAAAACACACAGTGTTTTTATAATCAAACAAACATATTTTTCGGCGACATGTGCGTCGAAAAATATACCTTGGAGCATCGCAACCTTGGACAAGCCGAAGGCGCGCACAAGGTTGGTGCGAACGCACGATGCTCACAAAAAACGACCAAAATGCTTGCATTTTGTGTCGAGAGCGAAGCGACTATGGGGTCCCTAAAAATGCTTGCATTTTTGGGGAGAGCGAAGCGAAACAAAAAGGGCTCCTTTTTTAAGAAGCCCTTTAAGAAGTAATTATTTCTTGATGTACTTAGGTCTGGGAATGTAGTGAGTATGGAGAAGGTCGTGTGCTTTGTGGGAATTCGGCTCGCCGAGGAATTCCTTGTAAAGTGTTTTAACCTCTTCGTTTTCGTGAGATTTACGCTTTGCCTTGCCTGCGTCCTCGGAATAGAGTGCCTTTGCACGCTCTGCCTTGAGGTCGATATAGGAAAGGGTGGTTGCATCAACGATGGGAGTACCGCCGCCGGTTACACAGCCGCCGGGACAGCCCATGATTTCGATGAACTGATAATCCTTTTCGCCGCGCTTAACCATATCAAGAAGCTCTTTTGCATTGCCTGTGCCGTGAGCAACCGCAACGCGAACCTTTGTGCCGTTAAGGTCAACCTCTGCTTCCTTGATGCCGTCGGTGCCGCGAACTGCCGCAAATTCAACGTTTTCAAGGGTGTTGCCGGTAACAACCTCGTATACAGTACGGAGAGCTGCTTCCATAACGCCGCCGGTTGCGCCGAAGATAACGCCTGCACCGGTGGATTCACCGAGAACGGAATCGAAATCTGCATCGGGAAGACGCTTGAAGTCGATACCTGCATTCTTGATCATGCTTGCAAGCTCGCGAACGGTGAGAACCGCATCTACGTCCTGAAGGCCGTTAACAGAAAGCTCTTCTCTGCCTGCTTCGAACTTCTTTGCGGTACAGGGCATGATCGATACAACGTAGATATCCTTGGGATCGATGCCTGCCTTTTCTGCATAGTAGCTCTTGATGATAGCGCCGAGCATTTCGTGAGGAGATTTGCAGGAGGAAAGGTTGGGAATGAATTCGGGATAGAATTCTTCGCAATACTTGATCCAGCCGGGGCTGCAAGAGGTGATCATGGGGAGTGCGCCGCCGTTTTTGAGTCTGCCCAAAAGCTCGGTGCCCTCTTCCATAATGGTGAGGTCAGCCGCGAAATCGGTATCGAATACCTTATCAAAGCCGAGTCTGCGGAGTGCGGAAACGAGCTTGCCGGTAACCGAGGTGCCGATTTCCATACCGAATTCTTCGCCGAGAGTTGCTCTTACTGCGGGAGCAGGCTGAACAACAACGTGCTTGGTAGGATCGTTAAGTGCAGCATAAACGTCTGCGGTGCTGTCCTTTTCGTGCAATGCGCCAACGGGACAAGCGAGGATACACTGACCGCAGTTGATGCAGGGGCTGTCTGCAAGGCTCATACCGAAGATACAGCCAACGGTGGTGTTAAATCCACGCTTTGCAACGCCGATAGCGCCGATCTTCTGAACGCTGTTACAAGCCGCTACACAGCGACGGCAGGAAATACATTTGGTGTTATCGCGAACGATGGAGGGAGAAATTTCGTCAATGGTTGCTTCGGACTTGTTGCCGTCAAAGGGATACTGGTCAACGCCGTATTCCTTACAGAGCTGCTGAAGCTCGCAGTTGCCGCTTCTTACGCAAGAGGTACATTCGCGGTTGTGGTTGGAAAGAATAAGCTCGAGGTTGATCTTTCTTGCCTTACGGAGCTTTTCGTTATTGGTCCAGACCTCCATACCCTCGCCAACGGGCGAAACGCAGGATGCCTGAAGAGCACGCGCGCCCTTGATCTCTACAAGACAAAGACGGCAAGCACCGATCTGGTTAACGTCCTTGAGATAGCAGAGAGTCGGGATGTTGATGTTAGCTTCACGAGCTGCTTCGAGAATCGTATAATTGGCAGGTACTTCTACCTGAATGCCATCGATTGTGAGTTTTACGGTGTTCATTATGTACTTCCTCCTTATTTCTTGCTGATAGCGCCGAACTTACAGCTGTCGATACAGGTGCCGCACTTGATACACTTGTCCTGATCGATAACGAAGGGGCTCTTTACGACGCCTTCGATAGCGTTAACGGGACACTTTCTTGCACAGAGCGAGCAACCGCGGCAAAGATCACGGTCGATGGTGAATCTTGCGAGAGCCTTACACTGACCTGCGGGGCAGCGCTTTTCACGGATGTGTGCTTCATATTCATCGCGGAAGTAGCGAATGGTGGAAAGTACGGGGTTGGGTGCAGTCTGACCAAGGCCGCAAAGTGCGGTTGCCTTGATGTTGTTTGCAAGCTCTTCGAGCTTTTCGATATCGCCCTCTTCGCCCTTGCCTTCGGTGATACGGGTGAGAATGTCGAGCATTCTTCTGGTACCGATACGGCAGGGAGTACATTTACCGCAGGATTCGTCAACGGTAAATTCAAGGAAGAACTTAGCAATGTCAACCATACAGTTGTCCTCGTCCATTACGATAAGACCGCCCGAGCCCATCATAGAGCCGATAGACATAAGCGATTCGTAATCAACGGGAGTGTCGATAAGCGATGCGGGGATACAGCCGCCGGAGGGACCGCCGGTCTGAGCAGCCTTGAACTTTTTGCCGTTGGGAATACCGCCGCCGATATCCTCGATAATGGTGCGGAGAGGAGTACCCATGGGGATTTCAACAAGACCGGTGTGGCAGATCTTACCGCCGAGTGCAAATACCTTTGTACCGGTGGACTTTTCGGTACCGAAGGACTTAAACCATTCAGCGCCGTTATTGATGATCTGAGCAACGTTTGCAAGAGTTTCAACGTTGTTGATGATGGTAGGCTGACCGAACAAGCCCTTTACTGCGGGGAACGGAGGACGGGGTCTGGGTTCGCCGCGGTGACCCTCGATTGAGGTGAGGAGTGCGGTTTCTTCGCCACATACGAATGCGCCCGAGCCAAGACGGATGTTTACGTCGAAGTTAAAGCCGGTGCCGAAGATGTTTTTGCCGAGAATGCCGTATTCACGAGCCTGATTGATTGCGATTGCAAGACGCTTAACCGCGATAGGATATTCCGCACGAACGTAAACGAAGCCTTCGTCTGCGCCGATAGCGAAGCCTGCGATAGCCATTGCTTCGATAACCGCGTGGGGGTCACCCTCGAGAACCGAACGGTCCATAAATGCACCGGGGTCGCCCTCGTCTGCGTTACAAACAACGTATTTCTTGTCGGAAACGCTGTTCTTTGCAAACTGCCATTTTCTTGCGGTCGGGAAGCCCGCGCCGCCTCTGCCGCGCAAGCCCGATTCGAGCATAAGCTCGATAACCGAATCGGGAGTCATTTCGGTAAGAACCTTACCGAGAGCCTTATATCCGTCGGTAGCAATATATTCGTCGATATTTTCGGGATCGATAAAGCCACAGTTACGCAAAGCAACGCGCTTCTGATCCTTATAGAAGCCGGTTTCGTTAAGAGAAACGGGGCCTTCTGCCTTTTTGCCGCCGCCGATATCGTCGTAAACCAATCTCTGTACGAGCTCACCCTTTACAAGGTGAGAAGAAACGATTTCGGATACGTCGTCGGGAGTAACCTGAGAATAGAAGGTTCCTTCGGGATAAACTATAACAACAGGACCGAGTGCACAAAGACCGAAGCAACCGGTCTGGATGATCTGAACTTCATCTGCAATTCCGTTAGCAGCCAATTCCTTTTCGAAGATCTCGCGGATGGTAACAGAGCCGGAGGAGGTACATCCCGTACCGCCGCAAACAAGAACGTGAGCGCGGACCTTGCTGTCGGAACCGGGTTTTTCTTGCATACGAATCGCGATGCTCTTTTTCATTTCATCGCGGATTTCGGCAAGCTGAGCCAATGATTTCATATATTCATTTCCTTTCAAGCAATTAAAAAATTAATATTTAGCAAGAATATCCTTGACGTCAGCGGGCTCAAGTCTGCCGTAAACGTCGTTGTTGATCATCATAACGGGAGCAAGACCGCAGCAGCCGAGGCAGCGGGTGTCCTGAATCGAAAACTTGCCGTCGGGAGTGGTTTCGCCCGAGCCGATACCGAGCTGCTTTTTAACCTCGTCAAGAACGAGCTGAGCGCCCTTAACGTAGCAAGCGGTACCGGTGCAAACCGAGATAACGTATTCGCCCTTGGGAGTAAGAGAGAAGAGTGCATAGAAGGTTGCAACGCCATAGATTTCGGAAACGGGAACGTCGAGTCTTTCGGAGATAAGCTCCATCGTTTCGAGAGAGAGGTAACCGAAAAGTTCCTGCGCCTTTTGCATTACGGGGATAAGTGCGCCGTCCATATCCTTATTTTCGGAAATGTAGGCTTCGAGTTCGGCATATTTTGCCGCGATTTGTTCCTTGGTGAGAGCCATTAAGGAATCCTCCTGAATGTTTATTTTTTATTTTTTAATCGATTTTAAGGACATGCAAAATACGTTCGCGTTACTTGGTTATCATTACTTTGCATATCGATATACAGTTTATCATAAAACACGCTCTTTTTCAATGCTTTTTTACAAAAATTCTTTGGCAAATCTTGTTTTTTTATATTTTATTGTGTATAATTTTCTTAGGTACTCAAAAAGGAGTTTATGATATGAATAAAAACGAAGCGTGGAAACGCAAAATTGCTTACCAAATATACCCCAGAAGCTTTAACGATGCAAACGGCGACGGCATCGGCGATTTAAAGGGCATTACCGAAAAGCTCGATTATTTAAAGGAGCTTGGGATCGATTATGTCTGGATCTGCCCCGTATACGCTTCCCCGATGGACGACGGCGGTTACGATATTTCCGACTATTATTCCATCAACCCGATGTTCGGCACGATGGAGGATATGGACGAGCTTTTGGCGGAAGCAAAAAAGCGCAACATAAAAATAATTATGGACCTTGTCCTAAACCATTGCTCGGACGAGCATATATGGTTCCAAAAGGCACTTGCCGACCCGAATTGCGAGGAGGCGGAATATTTCTATTTCCGCAATTCCGAAAACGGCGCGCCCAACAACTGGCGATCGATGTTCGGCGGCAGCGCTTGGGAGCACGTCGGCAACGGCAGATATTATATGCACCTTTTCTCGAAAAAGCAGCCCGACCTTAATTGGGAAAACCCCAAATTGTGTGAAAAGCTTTACGAAATGATCCGTTGGTGGCTAGACAAGGGCTTGGGCGGCTTCCGTATCGACGCCATCACCCATTTAAAGAAGGAGCCCACCCTTTCCTCGCTTGAGCCCGACGGTGACGACGGAATGGTTGCCTGCTTCGGACCTACGAGAAATTACCCCGGCATCGGAGATTTTCTTACCGAGCTTCGCGAGCAGACCTTCGACCGCTATGATTGCATCACCGTTGCCGAGGCGGCGGGAGTGCCTTACGAGCAGCTTGGCGAATATATCGGCGAAAACGGTTATTTCTCTACCCTTTTCGATTTTTCCTATTCCGAGCTTTATGCCTACGGTCACGCTTGGCACACCTGCAAAAAGGCTTGGGAATGGCCGATAACCTGGCTTCGCGATAAGATGTTTGCAAGCCAGATCGAAACCGAAAAGATCGGATTCGGCGCGGTTTATTTTGAAAACCACGATTACCCCCGTGCGAGCGAAAAATTCATTCCTACCGAATATCAGAGCGATATTTCTCAAAAGATGCTCGGCACTCTTTTCTTCTTCCTGCGCGGCATTCCCTTTATTTATCAGGGCGAAGAATTGGGCATGACCAACACCGTTTTTGAAAGCATTGACGACGTTGACGATATTTCGACAAAGAACCATTACGGCCTTGCTCTTGCCGACGGCTTAACGCCCGAGGAGGCGATAAAGGCGGTCAACCGCTACAGCCGTGATAACGGTCGTATCCCCTTCCCTTGGACTTCGGGCGCAAACGGCGGTTTTTCGGACGTTACGCCTTGGATGAAGCCCCACCCCGAATTTGCGCGCTTTAACGCCGAGGACGAAGCAAAGGACGAAAACAGCGTTCTTTCCTATTACAAGGAAATGGTCAAGCTCCGTAAGAGCGACGAATACGTCGAAGCCCTCTCGGTCGGCAGTATTTCCCCGATAATGCTCGATTGCGACGACGTTATCGCTTACACTCGTACCGACGGAAGCAAGCGCGTTGCGGTGGTTTGCTCCTTCTCGCCCGTTGACATTACGGTCAACACCGAAATCGTCGGCAAAAAGCTCCTTCTTGCGAATTATAAGGATGCGACTCTCCCCGAAAACGGCGCTCTTGCGCTCGCCCCCTTCGAAGCGATCGTTTTCGAGATATGATCAAATACTTAAAAAGCAAAACGGCTTCCGAAAAGAAGCCGTTTTTTGTTATGCTTTTTTGTTATTTAACCGTTATTTCGATAACGCATTCCTCGGATTCGCCAACGAGATTGTTATAGGTATAAGTAAATCTGTCGGTGCCTTGGAAATCCTTATCGGGATAATATACAACACTTCCGTCAGAAGCGATCGAAACGCATCCGTTTTTGGGCATCGATGCAACCGAAAATTCGGTATACAAATTATCGCCCTCCAATTTGGTAACGAAAACGCTGTTCTTTTCGGCTTCGAGCTTCAAATCCTCTCTCGCCTTGGGCTTATAATCAAGGTCGCCCTTTGTATAGTGATAGGTCGCATCGTATTGCAAGCGGCAAAGCGAATCCTTGGAATAGCCCATTGAAGAGAAGTTTCCGCCGTCGTCATAATAGATGTTGACAGCCTCGTGATAGCCGTAAATATAGCCCTTCGACAGATATTCAAGATAACGCTTTGCATATCTTACGTCATAGGTCGCCTGCCATGTATGCTCCATTTCGACCGCCATTCCCCGCAACGCCGAAACGTTTGCGGCA
>JAFYON010000149.1 GCA_017560145.1 Clostridia bacterium
GACATCATTGGGCAAATCCAAATGGGTCTCTGCGTCTATGTCAAATATACCCTTTTTTGAAACCGAAAGACACTTGTCGGACTCATTGGGATATTTTTCGGCAAGATAGTTCTTTACCGAATTGAAATCATCTTCAAACCCCTCGTAATCTGCAGAAAGAGCCCATAAATGAGTATACCTGAACACCATAAACGAAACTGCCAATACAGAAACAATAACCAATATAATAAGCGTTGAAATTAAAAATATGTGTTTTTTCATAGGAGTACGATGCCTTTCTTGTATTTTATATGCTGTATTATGTACGACCAAATATTTTTATTCATAACGCAACCTCATAAAGCATCGTCCGCATTAAGTGTAATACCATTCCTCGGTCTCGTGCTCCAAGGGATATTTTTCGCAAAACTCCTTGATCGCCTTTTCGGCACGATTGCTCGGGAACGAGAACGAGAAGATATCGTTTTGGTTCTCAAGACGCTTTATTTCATCGCAAATTTCGCGTTCAAGCCGTTTATAGTCATAGCTTTCGGTCTTTCCCGTTTCTTGGCAGTGCTCCATAAGCTTTGTGATTGCAGGGATCGCAGGGGTGTCGGCTTTGATGAGTGCGGTCACGTCGATAACGTCGGTCTTGCCCGAAATATAGCGGTCGACGTTGTAATTTGCGATAAACGAATTATAATCCGACGCAACAAGCACGCCGCACATAAGCACGACCGCAACGGTCGAGGCAACGAAAAGCGGGAATTTTTTTACGACGCTGCGGATTATCACAAACACGAATATCAGCGCAATAATGATCATAAGCCAGGAGGAAAGAAGTCGCTTTACGGTAAGACCGAAGCGGTCGATATAAAGATACATCTTCGCAAGCGCGGTGCCGATAAGCACGAGCGTCATTACCGAAAACAGCGCCGAAACGATACGCAAAAATATTTTTTCGCCGTTTCCGCTTCTCTTCATAAACAGCGCGATCGCGGTTATTATCGCAAGGTTTATTGCAGAAACGGTGCAGAGCTCGAAAAATCCGCTTCTTGCATATTCGGCATAGTTAACGACGCCTTCGGGCAATTTGCCGGTAAACGCCGAAAGGTAATAATCCCATTGAGAAACGAAGAAGAACAGATAAACTACCGCCAAGGGAAGCAGAGTTGCGGCAACCGTAAGAAGAGGAGCAACGCGAACGCGCTCGGATCTTTCGCGCATCGCTTCGCAATTAAGCGGTTTTCTGTTCGACGTATTGACGGCATACATACCGAAAATATACATCGCAATTACTGTGCCGAAGCTGATATACGCAAGCTGCTCGGCAAAATCGAAGTCGATAATAAAGGAAAACGCATTTTTAAGAAGCTCGGAAAATCTGCCGTCATAGGAAAGCAGCGAAATAACGATAGCGGTGGGAATAACCGCGGCTATAAGTCCGATAAGTATCTTTAAAATAGCCTTGAAGCTCTTGTTTTTACGTGCAAACATCAATCGGAACATATCCGCGATGGCGTAGACCGAAAAGCCCTTCAAAGCACGCAAAAGCTCAAGCGGAAGGAAATCCGAATTACCCTTTGAAAGTCTGTTTCCGCTTGCGCGGTAAACGAAAAAGCCATAGCAGGTCAACGAGCAAAGGAAGGCGATAAATGTCGGAAAGCCCGATATGTTAAGCATAAACGCAAATGAAAATGCAAGCGACGTCGCCGCAAGGATCCATTCGGTAACACCGATGGTTGCATTTCTTTTAACAAGCGTGATTGCGGTAACGGCAACGCACAGAACCGATACGATAAAGGTTCCCAACGGAAACTGTGTCGGCGGAAAAGCACAGCAGAACAGATAGCCGATCAATATACAAAGCCAGGCAAAAGCGCACTCAAAGGCATCGTAATCGCGCAGATCGGTAACGGTAGTATTTTCGTTTTCAAGCGGTTGAACAGGGGTTTGAATATCAGTGTTATTCATAAAGAATTCTCCTTTTCAATATTCAGTCCTCGCGGTATTCGATAATGTCCTCCACCTTGCAATCAAGCGCCTTGCAAAGCGCCTCGAGAGTCGAAAACCTGATTGCCTTTGCCTTGTTGTTTTTAAGCACCGAAAGGTTGGCAAGCGTAATACCGACCGATTCGGAAAGCTCGTTAAGCGACATTTTGCGCTTCGCCATCATAACGTCGAGATTTATAACGATCATATCGCACCTCCTAAACCGTGAGGTCGTTTTCGTTTTTGATCTCGGTCGCCGTTTCCAAAACGTTCTTGACAACGCGCAGACAGAGTCCCAAAAATCCTGCCGCCAAGGTCAAAAGATAAGCCATGTGGAAATAATAAACCACACCGAGGCAAACCGCCGCGATGAACATACATCCCCACGAAAGCCAACGAATATACGAAACCGTTTTTTCGGTAAACACAAGCTCGCGCTGAACTCGCTTAAGTATTGCTATCAATGCAACGCAGCACGCCGCCGCGCTTACCATAAGCAGATAAAACCATATCCAGAAAACAACGTCGCCGCCCTTTTCGGTGAAATAAGCCTTAACGCCCATCATTATGGGTGCAGACTCGATAACCAACGGCATAACTATTGCAAAAAACAGTAATATCGCAAGCAATGCGTGAGCAAGCATCAGCGAAATCGCAGTAGATGTAGATTTTGAAATTTTAAGCATAACGACCTCCGGAAATCGTCATTGTTGTGCCATCATAATAACACATCAAAATCCGTTTGTCAATATATTTTTATCGTTTTTCGATAAATTTTTATTAAAAAACAGACACAGCCTATTCAAAGCCGTGTCTGCTTCTTTATTATTTAAAATATCTTTCGCCGGTAAATCTCAATCGGCCCTCGCGGTTTTTAAGCGCCGAAACAAGCTCCTCGTCGGTCCTTATGCGGCGGTCAAATTCAAGCCCCGCGTGCGGAAAGCTTTTAAGATGCGGAGCAAAATGAAGGTCGTTTCCGGCGGTATAGGCAAGGTTCATTTCCCTGCAAAGCGCTTCGGCGCGCTCGTCCTCGATTTCTCGGTTGGCACTGTTGTATATCTCGATAGCGTCGACGTAGGAAAGGTCCATCAAATAATCTCCGCTCGGAATATATCCCCTCTCACGAAAGGGGTGCGAATGCGAAACGAAGCCGCCGTAAGCGTGAACGCGGTCACAAATCTCTTCTGCGGAAAGCGAGCAAAAATCGGGTATGCCGATAAGGAATTCGGCATCGATACCGTAGATCAATATCTCGCGCGCGTTGCCGTAATGATGCTCGAGCCCGAAAAATACGTCGAAATCGATCTCGTCTCCGACTTTTTTACCCTCGAGATAAGCGTTCCAATAGCGCATAACCTTTTCCTCCCAAGAAAGCTCGGCAGGAATGCAGTTGTTACCCGTAAGGAAATGGTTCGTAAGGACAAAGCCCGAATATCCAACGTCCTTACAGACGCGAACCATTTCGGCTATTCCGGTTGCGGCACAGCCGCTGCATTCGCTTGAATGAACGTGAAAATCGTAAAAATATCCCATTTTATGCGTTGGTGAGAAGATCCTTATATCCGAACTTCTTGCCGCGCATTACCGCGATAACGGCATCGAGCTCGCCGTATTTATCGTCGCGGAGCCAGGATTCGGTATATCTTTCGATCCAGCTTTCAACGCGCGCCTCGTCGATCTCGGTAACGCCGTCGATAAGACGTGCCATACGGAGATTGATAATGCCCTCGCCCTCTGCTTGAATGCGGAGGTCAACGGTCAGCTCGCTCTGAACCGGCAATCTGCGGAAGGATTCTGCAAGCGCGAAGCAATTCTTCGCGTTTTCAATAAAGGGAGCCGCGTCGGTGGGCATTGCGGTGTCGCCCCAGGTCGCAAAGCGGTTATCGAACATCGCGTTGACGAACTGACCCCAGCAAAGAACGCGTTCATAAGAATCGAACTTGCGGATAAGCTTAACGGTTTCGCCGCTTGCATCACCGTAAACGAGCTCGGAAACCGCACGGTCGAACTTTTCGCACATAACCTTGGTCTTGCGGT
Organism: Clostridia bacterium; assembly: GCA_017560145.1. Taxonomy (GTDB): domain Bacteria; phylum Bacillota; class Clostridia; order Oscillospirales; family CAG-382; genus Coliplasma. The sequence goes on from JAFYON010000149.1 coordinate 4,009, forward strand.
TCCACGCAAGCGCCGCGCCGAGCACCACGCCGTAAAGAGTGCAGGACATCGGACATACCGCGCCGTAGTCGCCCCAAGAGGTGTTGAGCATACCCATAACCTTGCATTCGCCGCCCTTTTGAACCATCTTGGAGATGTTCTGCTCTGCATAGCCGACGCATTCGCAGAACTGATTCCAGCAGCTTGTACCGGGACAAACGACCTGACTGAACTTTTCAGCCGCAAAGCGGTCAACGTTTTCAAGAATGGGGTTGCAATCGTAGCACCAGTTGAGCATTACCATATCGTCGGGGAAGCGCGAAATGGTTTCGGGGTGGTTAAGAACGACGTCGCCCCACATCATAACCGTCTTGCCGAGAGATTTGAGGTGCTCGATAATTTTAAGAGTGAAGTCAAGATAAAGCGCACCCTTGTCCTGACCCTTGTTCTTGCCGTTGCAGATATCAAAGGTCTCGTCGCAGCAGATATTGAAATATTTGCTTCTGAAGAGCGGAACGTATTGATCGATAAGCGAGGTGACAAGCTCAAAGCTTCTTTCGTCGTTCGCGTTTATGGTGTGGTGAAGCATAAAGTTGTGCCAAGGGTTCTTGGTTGCTTCAAAGCCGTCAAGCTCGCAAAGATGCTTGTATTTGTTGCTTTCGAGAAGACGGAAAAGGTGACCGAAGGAGGAAAGCGAGGGAACGAAATCTATGAAGTTTTCATAGCAGTAATCGTCGATCTGCATAATTTCCTCGGCGGTCATATAGCCGAACGCCTTGTAAATGCCCTTGTATTCGTCGAAAGCAAAGGTGTGCTCGATATAAAGCTGATAGGAATTGTGCTTGTAATAGGAAAGGAAATCGATCATCTTGAACACGCCGTCGAGATTGGGAACGCGTCCGCGGGATGCATCGTGATAGAATCCGCGGTAGGACATATCGGGCTTGTCCTCGATTTCGCAGCATTCGATATCCTCGCCGCAGCTTTCAAGCATCTGACGAAGGGTCTGGATGCCGTAGAAGGTGCCTGCAAGAGTGTCGCCCACGATATGGATACCGTTTTCACGCGCAGAGATCTTATATCCCTCTCCGCTCTTCTTTCCAAGGCATTCGATAACGATTTTGCCGTCGATATCGGGAGTGCCGAGCACCTTGGTGATGGCAGGATCGATTCCGGTTTCTTCGTATATTTCGTTAGCGAGCTTCTGTGCCGCCTTGAAGATACGGCTGTCGCATTTTACGGTAAGAACTATATCGAGTCCCGCGGTTGCAACGAAGCCGCCCGTCTTTTTAAGCTTTTTGGGTTGGGGAATTATTGTCATGGCAATTTTCTCCTTGTTACATTATTTATATCAATTAAACTTTTATCACACCCTGTGAGAAAAGTCAATCTTATCTCGGTTTTTTCTGCCGAAACGCTCCTTTTTGCTTTACCGCATCTTAATCGTAAACGAGTTTTCTTTGCCGTTTCTTAATATTGTCCAAAAAACAAATCGAAAAACCGATATTTTTGGGCAAGAACACAAAAATAACTTTTTTGTAAATTCTTGCTTGACTCTATTGCATCATATTTATATAATATGTAGCGTGCGAAGTATGGGCATCGGCACGAAAAGTGTAAAAAACGAGCTCGAAACGCACGATCATAATCAATAAAACGGAGCATCCGTTAATAATTACGAAAGGGACAAGATTATGAACATCACTCTCGTCCTTGGCTTGGTAATCGTTGCAGCGCTCGGCGGTCTCGCATACGCAGCGTTCAACTTTTTCTCGGTCAAGAAACTCGAAGAAGGTACCGAAAGAATGCAGGAAATCGCTTCCGCAATTCGTGTCGGTGCTAACGCATTTATCACCTATGAGTACAAGATCGTTGCAATCGTTGCGGTTGTAGTTGCTCTTTTGCTCTCTCTCATCATCTCGTGGTCTTCCGCTGTTGCATTTATCATCGGCGCAGTCATGAGTGGTACCGCAGGTTGGGTCGGCATGAAGATCGCAACCTATGCAAACGTACGCGTTACCAACACCGCACGTACCACCAAATCGCTCTCCAACACTCTTAAGGTTGCTTTCAAGGGCGGTTCCGTAATGGGCCTCTGTGTTTCCGGCTGTGCTCTTCTCGGTATTTTTATCGTGTTCATTATTTTCGGTGTTGCTCTCGGTCAGATCGATGCTGAAATCATCGAAGAACAGGCTTCCTCTTGCAAGAGCATTCTTGGCATGATCAGCGAAAACCTCAACTTCGGTGCAGGCTTCACCATGACTCTTTCGGGCTACGCTCTCGGTTGCTCTATCATCGCTATCTTCGCTCGTATCGGCGGCGGTATCTACACCAAGGCTGCTGACATGGGTACTGACCTCGTTGGTAAGACCGAAGAACACATTCCCGAAGACGACCCCAGAAACCCCGCAAC
>JAFYON010000150.1 GCA_017560145.1 Clostridia bacterium
GAATTTGTTAAGATCATAGCGCTTGCTCAAAGCGAGCAATGCGAAAGCTTTATTTTCGACGTCCGCAACAACGGCGGCGGTTATCTTGATGAAATCCTTGCGGTGTTAGATACACTACTTCCCGAGGGGCCGATAATCAACATCGTCGATAAAAACGGCGCCACCCAAACCCATAATTCCGACGCTAACTGCATCAAGGGTGAAATGGTTGTGCTTTGCAACGGCAACACGGCTTCTGCCGCAGAGCTTTTTACAGCGGCACTGCGCGATTACAAGCTTGCAAAGACCGTAGGTCAGACCACGTTCGGCAAGGGCACAATGCAAACGACAAGATTGTTGTCCGACGGAAGCGCGCTTAAGCTTTCGGTGGCATTCTACAACCCTCCCTCCAACGTAAGCTACGACAAAATCGGCATCAAGCCCGATTACGAAATCAAGCTTACCGAATATTGGGAAAACCGATATTTCAAAATGCCCATAGAGGAAGACACTCAGCTTCAAAAGGCAATCGAATTGCTTAATTCAAAATAAATAATTTTCATAAATCAGGAGAAAAAACAAATGGCAAAGCAGATCATCGTTTCCCACGAGGGACTTAAAAAGCTTCAGCAGGAATTGGAGCATCTCAAAACAGTAAAGCGTAAGGAAGTTGCTCAGGCAATCCAGAAGGCAAGAGCATACGGCGACCTTTCGGAAAACAGCGAATACGACGAAGCTAAAAACGAGCAGGCAGAAATCGAAGGCAAAATTGCGAACCTCGAGGCTACTCTTGAAAACGCAATCGTTCTCGACGACTCCGAGCTCGGCACCGACAAGGTAAACGTTGGTAACAAGGTTACCGTTCACAATATCGACGCAGACGAGGAATCGGAATACAAGATCGTTTCCACCGCAGAAGCAGATCCTATTATGGGTCTTATCAGCGATGACAGCCCTTTGGGCAAGGCTCTTATCGGTCAGCGCAAGGGCGACAGCATTAACGTTGAAACTCCTATGGGCATCGTTAAGTACACCATTACCGATATTTCCAAGTAATTAAAAAGGCAGTTAAAATATCATGAGTGAAGAAATCAAGAACAACGCGAATGCGGAAGAGGTTAATATTAACAGTCTTCTTGCCATCCGCCGTCAAAAATTGGCCGATCTTCAATCCGAGGGCAAGGATCCCTTTGCGATCACCAAGTATGACGTTACCTATCACAGTCAGGACGTAAAGGACAATTATGCCGAGCTCGAGGACAAGGAGGTTTGCATTGCAGGCCGTCTTATGTCCAAGCGCGTTATGGGTAAAGCATCCTTCTGTCACGTTCAGGACCTTCAGGGCCTTATTCAGTGCTACGTCGCTCGCGATGATATCGGCGCTGACGAATACGCGGGCTTCAAGAAGTTCGATATCGGCGATATCGTCGGTATCAAGGGTAAGGTTTTCACCACCAAAACCGGTGAAATATCCATCCACGCATTGGAGGTTACCCTTCTTTCGAAGAGCTTGCAGATCCTTCCCGAAAAATATCACGGCCTTACCAATACCGATCTTCGTTACCGTCAAAGATACGTTGACCTTATTATGAATTCCGAAACAAAGGATACCATGATCAAGCGTTCGAAGATCATCAGCTCTATCCGTCGATTCCTCGATGCGCAGGGCTTCCTTGAGGTTGAAACCCCTATGCTTGTTTCCAACGCAGGCGGTGCGGCGGCAAGACCCTTTGAAACCCACTTCAATGCACTTAACGAGGATCTCAAGCTTCGTATCTCGCTTGAGCTTTATTTGAAGCGTCTTATCGTAGGCGGCTTGGAAAAGGTTTATGAAATCGGCAGAGTTTTCAGAAATGAAGGCGTTGACACCCGTCACAACCCCGAATTCACCCTTATGGAGCTTTATCAGGCATATACCGACTACTACGGTATGATGGATCTTACCGAAAATATGTACCGCCACGTTGCAAACGAGGTTCTCGGCTCGACCAAGATCGTTTACAACGGTATTGAAATGGACCTTGGTAAGCCCTTTGAGCGCATTACTATGGTCGATGCGGTCAAGAAATATTCGGGCGTTGACTTCAACGAGATCAACACAGTTGAAGAAGCACGCGCAATTGCAGATGAAAAGGGCGTTCATTACGAGTCCCGTCACAAGAAGGGCGATATCCTTAACCTCTTCTTCGAGGAATTCGTTGAAGAGCACCTTGTTCAGCCCACCTTCGTTATGGACCACCCCGTTGAAATCTCGCCTCTTACCAAGCGCAAGCCCGAAAATCCCGATTACGTTGAACGTTTTGAGTTCTTTATGAACGGTTGGGAAATGGCAAACGCTTATTCCGAGCTTAACGACCCGATCGATCAGCGCGCTCGCTTTGCCGCTCAAGAGGAACAGTTCGCTCAGGGCGACGAGGAAGCAAACCACACCGACGAGGACTTCCTTAACGCACTCGAGATCGGTATGCCTCCCACAGGCGGTATCGGTTATGGTATCGACAGAATGTGTATGCTTCTTACCGACTCTCAGGCTATCCGCGACGTATTGCTCTTCCCCACGATGAAGTCTATTGATAAATAAACCCTTGTATTTTCAATACATTTAGGAATTTCGAATTCGAGTTGACAACAAATTGACAACAATTTTTCATAGTAATATGAAGAATTACGACGCAAAATGAACTGTTGACAGTAAATAACACAGTGCAGCACTTACTGTACAGAGAACACTTTTTGAATTATATTCAGGAAGTGTTCTCTTTTTCGTTTGGTATTATAAATGCAACATAATCGGCATTATGTTGTAGTATATAATAAAAAGTTAGGATTTGAGTTCTGAATAATTCATTTTCAAAAAACATTTTTGCGTTTTTTTAGAATGAACTAGCTACAGAGCTTTTTTACTATGTCAATTTTAAATTTTATTACACCCTATGATTATTTCTTGCTTGATTTTCGATGCAATTTATGCTAACATCGTTACATATGTATGATATAAACATACAACTACTAAAAGTCGAAAACAACATAATGCCGATTATGTTGTAAGAAAGGTAATATTATGAGTCAACCGCAATATCTATATTTACACCATTTATTTAACAGCATAAGCTATCATAAGAAGAACACTTTAGCACAAAAAGGACAATCAGATATTGACACTACATCGTATGATAGTAGTGTTAATATATGGTTTGATCAACTATATGAAATGGTTATAAACTCACCGCCAGAATACTATGTTGAAGCTATTAATGTTTATGAAACAAATCAAAATATCGAAAAAATAGAGTACGATTATTTTCCAATAACACAGGAAGACACAAGGATAAACAAAGCCACCATTAACCTGGCAAAATAACCATAAGACATCTTCTTATTTTGCTATAGGAAATGTAACTTGCACGCAAAATAAATTGTCAGTTTCTGTATAAGTTACAAATCCATTATACTTTCGGGCTATGGTATCAACAATAATATGTCCAAAGCCGTGGTTTTCCCCACATTTGCTTGAATTGAGATTCTTATTATGCTCAAGCACGGATTTTTCGATAGTATTTCTACAGATAATTATTCGGTTTTGATTTTTGTATAAGAAATGTAGTTCAACTTGTTTGACAGTCGACTGCTGTAATTTGGATACAGCTTCAAAAGCATTATCTAAAATATTTCCTATCAAGCTTGCAAAATCATTATCTTCCATATCATTAAATACATCAGTATACCCCGAAACAAGAACTTTAATGTTTTTGTCATCGGGGATTTTTGTATTTATAAGATAATCCAATGTAGGGTTATCAGTATGTACTAAATTGCCTATCCTTTCAATGTGAGGATATACTCGATCAATATACAAAATGCAGTCATCAATCAAACCTTCTGAAAGTTTTGCTTTTAATACCGTAAAGTGATTCTTCAAATCATGACGTACTTTTCTAATATTGTCCCAAATGGCATTTGCATCTTCATTTCGGATCTGTTCGAAATGCATTCTCTCTTCTAAAAGTTTGTATTCAAACTCTTTTTTCTGCATTTTTATAATTTCATATATGAAAAAATAGACGCCAATATTCGATAAAACTAGAACAAATACCATAACGAAAACTGGTAGGTTCATTGTCTGAACATCGTCATTTACAGCTATTGCCATCAAAGCACATAAACCACATATTGTAAATATCGAAAAAAACAACAGTACTATACCATTTTTTTTATCTAAATTATCATTCTTACGGAAGAACAATAGTAAAAATTTGTAAATTACAAATTGGGTAGATCTAGCTATTACAAGATAAATTATTCTCGCTGGCGAAGGTGCCCCTTGCATCGCATTTTCTGCGTTTGATATCAAAGATGATAAAACGATGTATAGCATACTATTAGACAGCATGATTACAATTACAAACAGACTAGTTGCAAGAATTGCTTTTGCCCAATGCTTTTGACAAATTGCAAAAGAATAACATGCGGTTAACACAATAATGCCTATCGCAATTACAGAATCAAACGGAATGCGAAGAAAATCTGCAGTTAATTGAAGCGTCAAAAAAAACACAGGCAAAAACAAAAAACGAATATTTTCTCTATAGTAAAACTTAGTATTTAAGAAATTTGGAATGAACCAAATTAAGAAAACAATATCCATAATAGTAGCAAGGGTCTCTACAATCGAATAAATCATAAATTGAAACTCCTTATTGTGAATTCTGAATATGCATTTCTAAATCCAGATAATCGTCGTTGTGCTATAGGAATCGGTTGTCTCTCGTTACTTACGGTGACATTGTACTGATCGACTTTTTGAATATGATTTAGATTGACTAAATAGGCCGAATGAATTCGATAGAAATCAAAATTCACAAATAGCTCTTCGACTTCGTTTAACGTTCCCCTACACTTCAACGTTCCTTTATTAGTATGAATAATATAATAATTTCCGTCAGAACGGATATAAATAATATCCCTCGTATCAAGTTTGACTTTTCCAGAAACAGATTGTACTGTAATAGTTCGATTGTCACAGTCAAATTTATCTGAAATGCGTTTTAATACCAAGGGTAACTCATCGAGAATATGACTCTTTCTTAAATATGAAAAAGGAAAAAACTCAAAAACCTGGTATACAAAATGATCATATCCAGAGACAAAAATGATCAAAACATCTTTGTTTTTAGAGATGATTTGCTTTGCTAATTCAAAACCATTCATTTCAGGCATATCAATATCTAAAAATACAACATCTAAAGGTCTAGTGTCCATTCGTCTTAACAATTGCTCGCCATTTCCTACACTATCCTCAATTTTGTATTCCAGTTTCTTTGAAAAATAAATAGGAATCAATTTCGTGAGCGTCTGGTCGAACATTCTTCTGAATTCAATGCTGTCGTCACATACGTAGATATGAATCATATTTCACCAACTTTCGAAACTATTATTTCAAATACTTATCATGATAAATTGTATCACAACAGTGAGAAAAAGTCAAATATTAACAGAAGCCAGGTGGCATCATTATCGACACCTCCTGGCTTCTTGTTCTTTTACTTGGACAAATTTTTTGGTTCCTTAGGTTGATGAGAATTCCAAAAGGAAGCTGTCCCAACTGCTGCCTTGGCAGAATAATTAGCAAGCACCGCAAGGATCTTATCGAGAAATTTAAACATTTGCTATATCTCCTTTCCTTTATTTTTTGTGTTTTTGGGGAAAATCAGTATTATATCTGCACATAATGTATAAAAAATTGTACAACTAATCTCAGGAATCATACTATATGAAACTAATCCAACAATACAGAAGGCAGAGAACATGACCAAACTCGTTCTTTTATATAGCGATGCTTTTTGAGCAGAAAATATTTTGTTGGGATTTTTCACAGGTGAAAAAACAAATATAATCATAGAGCCTACAACAAATAGTAAAATGAAAAAGATATAATTTATAGGCAAATAATTACTTAATAACATCGAGCTAGCATACACTAAAAGCGTAACAAATGTACAATAAGCATAAGACAATGCATGATAGCCACCAGTAAAACTTCTTAGAGAAATAAA
>JAFYON010000151.1 GCA_017560145.1 Clostridia bacterium
ATTTCGTCATCGTCATCGTCGGGCATCGAGCTTTCATAGCATTCGGGATCCAGGCAAATTCGCTTGCTTTCATAATCATCATATTTGCCCTTTAATATGTTTTGGATGTTTTCGGGCTTTATAAGCCATCCGAAGCACGCCTTCCAATCGGGTGTTTTTCTGCCGCTTAAAAAACTCGATTTATCGGCTTTGGAAAAGGCAGACTTTATCGCATCAACGCCGAATTGGTCGATCGCACTCTTTAATTGCCCAAGCTGCCATTCGTTTATTGATTCGACGTTGTCAAACGACGTATTCGCGTTGAAAAATCTTATTACCTCGATTATTCTGTTGTCCATTTTCGTCCTCCTTAATTAATTTAAAAAAATATTTTTTTGTATGTTTGTCTTGTTTGTATACATACACACTAAACAAACTATACTAAACAAACATACATAAATTTCTTTTTGTCTTTATTGTGTGTATACATACCATACATACAGACACAAAAAAGTGTTTTTATCGTGTTTATTGTGTGTTTGTATTGTGTGCGTTGTGTGTATTGTGTGTATATACACAACCGCTCTCTTTATTTGAATTATATCTGTTTTTTCGTCCCTTGTCATCTCGTTGTTTTCTCACCAAAATCTCATTTTTAAAGCATATTGCACATATATAAGATTGTTTTTTTGTTAATATATTACGAGAACCCCTCATCCGTCAGGCTTCGCCTGCCACCTTCCCCCCAAGGGAAAGGCTTTTTGGGTTAACGCACCCCAAGGGTGAAGGCTTTTATACGCCATTACGACAGTTTTTCATGCAACAAAAAAAGACATAGGTTTTTCGCCTATGCCTTTCGTTTATTTTATGTGTGTCTATTCGGGCGATTCGTGAATCGCCCCTACAGTGTGTGTAAATACCGATATAACAAAAAGGTGCGGACAGATCCACACCTTTTCAAAACACAACGTGTTTTTATAATTAAATTCCATATTTTTCAAGGACATGCGCCTTCCTACATCGGGCTGCCGTCTTTAGCACGGCGGATCTTTTTGGTGGTGGTGATAACGAAAGGAGTTTCGCGGATGATAACGGTGGTTACCTGCTTGTAGGTAGGAAGCTTTTCAAGCGCCTTGAATACGTCGCGCTTTAATTTTGCTTCAAGTGCTTCCTTGCCCTCTTTTTCGAGCAATTCGGGATCAACGGAGCACTGAACCGCAAGATTTGCTTCTTCGCCGTTTTCGTTTCTTTCGGCATAAACCACGTTTTCAAGAACGTAGGGGATACCGCCGATATAATCCTCAAGCTCTTCGGGGTAAATGTTCTTGCCGTTGCCGAGGATGATGATGTTCTTCTTACGGCCGGTGATCATGATCTGACCCTTCTTGGTGAGCTTACCGTAGTCCCCGGTGCGGAAATAACCGTCCTCGGTGAATACCTCGGCGGTTGCTTCCTCGTTCTTGTAATAACCGAGCATTACGATGTCGCCCTTAACGCAGATCTCACCCTCGTTGTCCTCGTTGGGATCGTCGATGCGAACGGTAACGCATTCCATGGGGAAGCCGACGGTCTTGGGATCATTTACAAAGTCGTTGTTAACCGAAACGAGAGGCGAGCATTCGGTGATGCCGTAACCGTTGGTAACGATAATACCGATGTTTTCAAAGAAGTCTGCGATCTCTGCACGGAGAGGCGCGCCGCCGCAAACGACCTTTTCAAGATTGCCGCCGAGCGCGTGGTGAAGCTCTGCAAACACCTTACGTCTGATATCGATACCGATGTGACGGAGGAAGCGGGTGAGCTTGATGCCGGTCTGAACGGTCTTGGTCTTGCCCTTTTCCTCGATGCTTGCCTGCATTCTGCGGTAAAGCACCTCCATAAGCGCAGGAACAACGTACATATATTTAGGCTGATAGAGTGCAAGATTCTTAACGATTCTCTTAAGGCTGTCGTTAATGCAAAGGGTAGCGTGGCGGTGAATTGCAACGAGAATGCCTGCAACCGCTTCGTAGGAGTGGTGGTAAGGAAGCACAGAAAGACCAACCTCGCGGATGGTGGCAAGCTTCAAGCCATACTGAACGAGCGAGAGAATGTTGTGCTCGGAAAGCATAACGCCCTTTGCAAGACCGGTGGTACCGGAGGTGTAAATGAGCATCTTCATCTTCTGAAGATCGTCGTGCTTCATTTCGAGGAAGGACTTGTCGCCGTTTTCGAAAAGCTCTTTACCCTTTTGCATAAATTTATTAAAGGAAAGATATTCGTCTTCATCCTCTTCACGGTCGAAGCAGATGAAATATTTTACGTTGGGAATTTCGGAACGGATACGCTTGAATGCTTCCTCACGCTTTTTATCGCAGAAGATAATATCGTCGTCGCCGTGGTTGATGATGTTTACAAGGTCGGAATCGGGAAGCTCCTTGTCGATAGGACAGAAAACGCCCTCGCTCTGAAGCGCGGAAAGGTAAACGAGTATCCAGTTATAGCTGTTTTCGCCTGCGCAAGCGATATGACCCTGAGCAAAGCCGAGGTCGTTGATCGCGGTGCCGAGCCAGTAAATTTCGTTTTGAAATTCCTTATAGGTGACCTCGCGCACGCCTTCGCCCGTTGCACGGAATTTATAAGCAACCTTGTCGCCTGCTTCGCGCACTGCGTTTGCGGTAAGATCCTTAAGATCGCAAACAGGGGTCAGCTTCGGAGGCTTTTCGCCAATCACGTTTCTCATCATAATCATATTTCTCCTGATTTTAAAAAATAATCATAATCACGCGAAACATTATATCTGGTTTTGAAAACTATGTCAATAGGTTTTTGAAATTATTTTTGTGTTTTTCGATCTTTTTTTGTCGGTTTGATTGACAAGAAGAGCTTTTTTTGATAAAATTAAGGAAAGAAATGCTTGACAGGAGCAAGAAATGAACCTTCGAAACGACGAATTCAAAACATTAAAATTGCCTCGGTGGGAGGAATTCCCCGCTTTCGAGCTTTATATCGATCAGGTCATCTCCTTCGTTTGCGAGAATTTAAAGATCTTTTGCAACGACGAAGAGCCCTTTATTACCTCGGCGATGATAAACAATTACGTTAAAAACGGCGTGCTTCATCCCCCCGTTAAGAAGAAATACGACCGCACACACCTTGCGAAGCTTATCGTTATCTGCATAAGCAAGCGCATTCTTGCCCTTTCGCAGATATCGGATGCTATCGCCGTTATGTCACGCGGGTACGATATTGCCGAGGGCTATAATATCTTCTGCGACGAGGTCGAATACGAGGTTAAAAGCATCGCCTTCCCCGACGAGTTTCCGCGGAAAGCCATTTCGGATGCAGCTTCGCACAAGGAAGCCATCCTTCGCTCGCTTGCGTCCGCCGTTTCGCGCGTTTTGGTGTTCGACCGATTTATCGAGCAAAGAAAACGTCTCGCAGCCATAGTGCAAAAAAACAAATAAATTACGGCATAATATTATATAGTTATAAAAAGCAGGTGCAACATCAATTTGCGCCTGCTTTTTTGTAATATTTGTTTTTTGAAAGCTTTTGAAAAAAGAATGCGAGAGAAAAACCTTTTTAAAAGCTGTTCTCTCGCATAATTACCTCATAATCAAACAGATGAACCTGCAACAAAGCCGGTCGAAAACGCAATTTGAAGATTAAAACCGCCGGTGTATGCGTCGACGTCCATAACCTCGCCTGCGAAATACAAGCCCGAAACGAGCTTTGATTGCATGGTTTTCGGGTCGATCTCCTTACAATCGACACCGCCGCCGGTAACGATCGCCTCGTCGATGGGACGGGTGCCGTTGATACGGACGGGTATTGCCTTCATAAGCGACAGGATTTTTGCCCTTTGCTCCTTTGTAAGCGCGTTTATGCGCGTTTCGGGATCGATGCCCGTCAAGGCAATAAAGGGATCGATCAATTTCGAAGGCATAAGCGCCGAAAAGGCGTTTTTAAGCTCCTTGTTGGGTATCTCGGCAAAATCGCGGAGCAATCTTTTATCAAGCGTTTTTTCGTCAAGCGCGGGCTTCAGATCGATGTAAACCGTGCAAGGATACTGCCCCTGTAGATGCGCCGACGCCGAAAGGATTACGGGGCCTGTTAGCCCGAAATGGGTAAACATCATCTCGCCCTGCTCCTTATAGATCGGTTTTTTGCCGTTGCCGAAGAAGCTGAGCCCCACGTTGCGAAGCGACAAGCCCATACAGTCGCGGCAAAGCTTATCGGGCGAAACGAGCGGCACGAGCGACGGACGAATTTCGGTAATTTTATGCCCGACGCTTTCGGCAAGACGGTGTCCGCTTCCGTCCGAGCCGGTTTTGGGATAAGAAGCGCCGCCGCACGCGATTATCACGCTGTTCGCAAAAATCTCCTCGCTTCCGCAACGGACGCCCTTGATTTTTTGGTTTTCTACAAGAAGCGCGCTGACTCTTTTGCGCTTTATTTCAACGCCGACAGTTTCTGCAGCCGTAACAAGCGCCTTTGTAATATCGTGCGCGTTGTCGCTTTCGGGGAAAACGCGGTTGCCGCGCTCGACCTTGGTCGCCACACCCCAGGATTCAAAGAACGCAACGGTATCCTCAGTATTAAAGCGCGAAAGCGCGCTCATCAAAAAGCGCGGATTGGCAATAACGTTGTTCAAAAACTCCTCGTTATTGCAGGCGTTCGTAACGTTGCATCTGCCCTTGCCGGTAATGTCAAGCTTTTTTCCGCAACGATCGTTTTTTTCAAGAAGAAGCACACGGTTTCCGCCGATTGCGGCGTTATAAGCGGCAAAAAGCCCTGCGGGGCCGCCGCCGACTACAATACAATCATACGTTATCATAAACATCGTTTTCCGCCCAGATACGCTCCAGAACACCAAGCCGTGCCGCGGTACGCTCGGGGTCGCGTCTTCCTATTTCGTGAATAAGCGCGTTGATAAGCGCCAAGGGTGCCGTTAACGAATCGACAAAGGTGTCGCTTGCGTTGTCGGCAAAAAGTGTTATATCAGCCGTCCGCGCAATAGGCGAGCGCTTGCTGTCGGTAAGTCCAAGCACGGTTGCGCCTGCACGCTTTGCGAAATCGAGCACGTCGACGGTGAGCTTTGAATATCTCGGGAAGCTTATGCCAAGCACAACGTCACCCTCCTTAACGCGGAAGAGCTGGTCGAACGCCTCGCTTCCGATAACGGTGTGAACGACCTGAACGTTATCGAAAAGAACGTTCAGATAGAAGTTCATAAATATCGCAAGGCTTGCCGAGGAGCGCGCACCGACAAGATAGATTCGGTTTGCGTTCATAAGAGCGGTCACGAATTCATCGAACCGCACCTTGTCGATGCCGCCGAGCGTCTTTTTTATGCTTTCAACGTCGGAAGCAAAGCTTTGCGCCAATGCGTCCTCGCCAACGCGGTCCTTTAAAAGCTCAAGGCGCTGAACCGAGGTCAACCTTCTTCTTGCGGCATATTTCAATGCCGACTGAAGCTCGGGATAACCCTCAAAGCCCAATTCGGTCGCATAACGGACTATCGTCGATTCCGAAACGCCAACCGTTTCGCTCAATTTCGCCGCGGTCATATAAGCCGCAGTCGCATAATTCGTTAATAAATATTCGCCTATCTTCCTTTGTCCCTTCGAGCAGGACGCAAGCGATTCTTTTATTGTTTCGAGTACGTTTTTGTTTTGCATATAAACACCCGATTTAAGACAACAAAAACGGCATAAAAAGCCGTTTTGCTGTTAATGTCTGAAATTAGAATCTGATTTTTTCTTCGATGTAAGCGCGAACCTCGGAAATAGGCATTCTTACCTGCTCCATAGTGTCGCGGTCGCGGATGGTTACGCAGTTATCCTCCAAGGAATCGAAATCGTAGGTAATGCAGAAGGGAGTACCGATCTCGTCCTCACGGCGGTAACGCTTACCGATAGAGCCTGCTTCGTCGTAATCGCAGGGGAAATATTTGTTAAGCTCGTTTGCAAGCTCGTGTGCCTTTTCGCCGAGCTTCTTCGAAAGGGGAAGAACCGCAGCCTTAAAGGGCGCGAGTGCAGGGTGGAAGCGAAGCACTGTGCGGATATCCTCGTTTCCGTCCTTGCCGATGTTTTCTTCGTCGTATGCATCAACCAAGAATGCAAGAACCGAGCGTTCAACACCGAGCGAGGGCTCGACAACGTAAGGAATATATCTTTCGTTCTTTTCCTGATCGTAATAGGTAAGGTCGTTACCCGAAACGTTTTGGTGCTGAGTAAGGTCGTAATCGGTTCTGTCCGCAACGCCCCAAAGCTCGCCCCATCCGAACGGGAAGAGGAATTCAAAGTCGGTGGTTGCCTTGGAATAGAAGCAAAGCTCTTCGGGATCGTGGTCACGAAGACGGAGGTTTTCCTCCTTGATGCCGAGCGAAAGCAACCAATCGCGGCAGAAGCCTCTCCAATATGCAAACCATTCAAGGTCGGTGCCGGGCTCGCAGAAGAATTCAAGCTCCATCTGTTCGAATTCACGCACGCGGAAAATAAAGTTACCGGGAGTGATCTCGTTACGGAAGCTCTTACCGATCTGACCGATACCGAAGGGGAGCTTCTTGCGGGTGGTTCTCTGAACGTTTGCAAAGTTTACGAAAATGCCCTGAGCGGTTTCGGGACGGAGATAAACGGTGTTCTTCGCATCCTCCGTAACGCCCTGGAAGGTTTTAAACATAAGGTTGAATTGACGGATGTCGGTGAAATTGTGCTTGCCGCAGGTGGGGCACTTGATGTTCTTTTCTTCAACGAAATCCTTCATTTCCTGCTGAGAAAAAGCATCGATGGGCTTTTCGAGGGTGTAGTTGTTTTCTGCACACCAATCCTCGATCAATTTGTCTGCGCGGAAGCGTTCCTTACATTCGCGGCAGTCCATAAGAGGATCCGAAAATCCGCCAAGGTGTCCCGATGCGACCCAGGTCTGAGGGTTCATAAGAATTGCCGAATCAAGTCCGACGTTATAGGGGTTTTCCTGAACGAATTTCTTCCACCAAGCGCGCTTGATGTTATTTTTGAGCTCGGCGCCGAGAGGGCCGTAGTCCCAAGTATTTGCAAGACCGCCGTAAATTTCGCTGCCCGCAAAGATAAAGCCTCTGCCCTTGCAAAGCGCAACGATCTTGTCCATTGTTTTCTGAGTATTGACCATAATTATCCTCCGATAAATTACCGTGATATAAAAATTCGTTATATTATACACTATATTTTTATGCTTTGCAATAGGTAGTTGCTTAAATTATGAAAACTGCCCATAACGGCGCATAGCACGTAAACCCAATATTCGCAGTAGGTTACTACAGCTTCATATTGTGTTTCCGCACTCTGCATCCGCTCTGAACAGTTTTAGATAACCGTTGCGTTTAAATATTGAGCGAAGTAGGGGCGATTCACGAATCGCCCGCCTGAGTCGCTACGCTCTCGACGCGAAACGCAAGCGTTTCGGTCGGAAATCCGCGCGGCGGGATTTTGTGAGTGCCGTACATTCGCATCTCGCTCACCGCTCGCGGCACTCTAAGGTATAAAAATCGAGGCACATGTCCCCGATTTTTATAGGAATTTTGTTTTTAAAAACACTGCGTGTTTTGAATTGACGTTTACTTTACACACCGTAGGGGCGATTCACGAATCGCCCGTTTGCGTTACGGTTTGATTTAACGTTTCGTTATATTTCAATGTGTTGCGGTCAAATAGCCTCCCTTGTGTAAAGGGAGGTGTCAGCGCGGTAAAATAGCGCTGACGGAGGGATTGTAGGTTACGGAGTAACCGTAGCCGTTATCATAATTAAGTTAAAAACACAATCCCTCAGCCGCCTACGGCGTCAGCTCCCTTTGCACAAGGGAGCCATTTTTGCAATTACGTTTTGTACTCCGATGTTGCGTTGATTTCTGAATAGCCTTCCCCCTAATCCGGGGTCCCCGAAAACGCTTGTCGTTTTTGGGGTGGGTGTGGGAAGGTGGCGCGGCTTGCCGTGACGGATGAGGGGTAAAATACTTTTATAAATTTAGTAACGAACCCCTCATCAGTCAGCTCCGCTGACAGCTTCCCCCCGAGGGGAAGCCTATTCATATCGTTTCATTTATGTCCTAATGTTCCGTTTTCCTTATATGTTACCTGCGGGCGATTCGTGAATCGCCCCTACGGGTGAAATGTTTTTCTGTTAACGCGAAAAAATGAAACGCAAATATAAACGAAACGCAACAAATTTCATAATTTATGTAATATCCAAAACTGTAGG
>JAFYON010000152.1 GCA_017560145.1 Clostridia bacterium
CATATCGTCGGAAATCGTTGCGGGGAGTGCGTTGAATGCAAGTGCTTCCAAGCGCTCTGCCCATTTTTTGTCGCCGGTGTAGGCAAAAAGATGCTCGAAGGCATACATCAATTCGACCACAGAGCAAAGCTCTGCGCCCTGAATCGGGCTGATGCCCGAAAGAACCTCGTCTCCCGTGAACATACCTGCCGGCATGCCGTTGTATTCAAAAAGGAAATTATAAAGATATTCGGCGTCGTCGGTATATTCCTCGCCAAGCAGATCGCAGGAGAGCGCCTCGTACTTAAGCATCATAACGAGGTTTACGATATGGGTATCGAATTTCCATATATTAAGCGGACGCTTCCAGGATTCCTTTACGGTGTGGTAGTCCATACCCTGAGCCTTGAGTATTTTTGCGAGGTCGCAAATCCAATCCTCTTTAACGCGGTCATAAAGGAATTCAAGCGCTATAAAGCCCTCGTACCAACGGTATTTGCCCCAGTCGAAAAGCTTGATATCACCGCTTTTAAGCAATTCGTAGTAGTTTTTAAGCGCTCTGTAAAGCACGTCGGGGATTCGCTCATCGCGTGAGCATTCATAATAAACGCAAAGCACCTTCGAAAGCAAAAGCAGAGCCCACGTATCATAGCGCGCACGTCTTTCGTCGGGGCAGGGGCATATCCAACCGTCTTCCTTCTGATAGGATATTATCGCGTCGATATATTTCTTCGCACGCGCTTTCATATCCTCGTCGTCAAGTAGATATGCAAGCGGAATAAATCCGTCGAGCCAATAGGGAACACGTTCCCAGCCCTCGGCCGAACCGCCGATCCACGCGCTGTCGCGCACGTCACGCCATACCTTGTCGAGGTTGCCGCTTAATCCGTTTGCCTGAATCAAAAGCTGCTGCTTCGTCCAACCGCTCGGCTTTATTTCGTTTGCAGTGAAAAAATGCCACCTTTTCATAATCATACCCTAATCAAATAATTTTTCGCGGAGCTCGTAAACCGCTTTCTCATCGGGCTCTTTTCTTTCGTCGTATCTTACCGAATTATACATTCGGAAGAGCTCCTCCTGAGCCTCGCTTTCAATAGGTCTTTGGCTTATTTCCAAAGGGGTTTCGTGCGAGGTTATCACTTCGCCGTGCTTGATTCTGTCGGATATCACGCGGTAATACAAAAAACCCAATTTCTGCCGAGAGTTTTCCATATCCTTCCAGCGCGGCTGCTTTTCGGCGGTCTTGCGCCGTCTGCGCTCATCCTTGCGGAACGCCGAAAAATCGTAATGCACCGTCGTTCTGCCCGAAATAACGTTTCCGCGATGGAAAAAGCTGAATCGACCGACGATCTTGATCAAGAAACGCGAAGCGCCCACGATCGCCTTGCGAAGCCCGATAATAATGGGGCGGCGGTATCTTTGGCGCCAGTTGCTTCGCATTACGAGATAAAGAGGAATGACGAATATAAGCAAAACGACCGCGAATGCAAGCTGAACGTAATGATTCGTCGGCTTTAGCTTGTTCCAAACGGCAAGCGTTGCGGTTGCGCAACCGAAAAGTAAAAGCGAGATAAGCTCCAAGCGGTAGTATATAAGAAATCTTCTCATGCTCTTGCACCTCCGCTTAAGGTTATCACGTTTACGTTTCTGCCTGCGGATTCAAGAAATCCAAGCGTTTCCGCGGTGTTTTCGTCAACGTAGGGGGTTATTAAATATATATCGGTTTCCGCTCGAAGCTCGGGGGCGTAAAGCCTTAACAGAGCCGCCATCGAATAATCGCGCTTTGCAAAATTGTCAAGCAGAGCAAACCGCTCGAGTATGCGCTTGACGTGCATTTCGCCGCTTTCGCAGGGGATGAAGAAAAACTTTTGGTTGCCGTCCGCCGAATTGGAGGAAAAGCCAACTCTGCCGCCGTTTTTAAGCGTTTCGCAGAAAAGGAAGCAGGCGTATTTCAAGCCGCTTTCCACAAGGCTTCCGCTATGAAACTGAACCTCGGCATAGCTGTTAAGGTCCAAAAATATCATCGTGTCGAAATTGCGCGAGCTATCATAGCTGTTGCACATCATTTTTCGCATTCCGCCCGAAACGGTTCTGCTCGACGCCTTGAAATTGATGCTCTTCATCGGGTCGCCGAATCGGTATTCGCGGATGCCGCTTAAGAAGAATGGGTCTTCGATATATTTGCGGTCGGCGATTGCGGTGCCGGTCTGACAAATAAACGAGGGCATATCCGCCGCAGAATCGAAATAATCGGGATAACCGTAAAAGCTTACGGGAATGTCGAAAACGTAATCGGTGTGGCGGTAGGAAAAGCTTGCGCTGCCAAGCTCGAAAAGTCCGCGCTTTTGTATAGAAACGGTATGCTTCTTTTGTACAGTCGAAAAGGGCGGAACGTTGAAAACGCTCGTTAATTTGGTGTATTCCTTACATTCAAACCCGTCGACCGTAAGTCCTGCGGGGACGTAAAATTCCATCTTGACCGAAAAAAGCGGAAACCAACCGGGGTTGCATACCGTTTCGATCAATTCAAGCGTTTCGCCAACAAAAATTCCGTCCGACGTAAACGCACGGTCGTATTCAAGCGTTGAAAGTGCGTTCGTCTTTGCCTTGCGATAGCCGAAAACGAACAACACACCCAAGGCGCACACCACAAGAACCGAAATTATAATGATAAAATATACCATAAAATTACCTGCGTGTGAAATCTATTCTTTCGCTGGGTACGGGTGTTGTTTCGAGTATCTTTAAAATAAGCTCCTCGCCGAGATTTCCGCGGTGGAAGAAGCTATTTTGGAAAATGATCCTGTGCGAAAGCACGGGCAATGCGGCACGCTTGATATCGTCGGGAAGGACGTAATCGCGGCCGTCGATCGCGGCATAGCCCTGAGATACGCGGATAAGCGCGATCATTGCACGGGGACTTGCGCCGAGGATAACGGTTTTGTCCTTTCTTGTTGCCTCGCAGATTTGCGTTGCATAGCCCATAAGATCCTTGTGAACGTAAACGCTCGCCAATTCCTCACGCGCGGTTGCGATAAGAGCACTGTCGACGGTTTCGCAGTTGCCGATATTCAAGCCGTTTATCTTGCGCGAGAGTATTTCTACGCTTTCGTCGAAGGTGGGGTAGCCCATACTCGTCTTTACGAGAAAACGGTCAAGCTGAGCCTCGGGCAGGTCGAACGTTCCCTTGGTTTCGATCGGGTTTTGAGTAGCAATTACCATAAAGGGCTCTGCAAGCTTATAGGTCTTGCCCTCGACGGTGACCTGATGCTCCTCCATACATTCAAGCAAGCCCGATTGGGTTTTGGGCATGGCGCGGTTGATTTCGTCCGCAAGAAGGATATTTGTGAAAACGGGGCCCTTGATAAAACGGAATTCGCTTTCCTTCATATCAAAAAAGTTTACGCCGACGATATCGCCCGGAAGCATATCGGGAACGCACTGAACGCGCTTGAAATCGAGCGAAAGCGATGCCGCAAAGGATTTTGCGAGCATTGTTTTGCCCGTGCCGGGGACGTCGTCGATAAGCATATGACCGCCGCAAAGCAGAGAAATAACGGCAAGCTCGGTAACACGCTCCTTGCCCACGATAACCTTGCCTACGTTGTTCATAACGGCACTATGCACTTTAAGGACAGCATTCGGTTTCATAAATCGACCTCTGTTTTTTTATACTTAATAATTCATTTTACTATATTTACGGGTATATGTCAATAAAAAAGGATGTCCGAGGACATCCTTTGATATATTAATTATTTGCGCTTTTTAATAACAACGATCACTGCAACTGCGATCGCGATAACGATTACCGCACCGCAAACGATGTAAATGATAAGACCGCTGTTGTCTTCGGTGGGCTCTGCAATGCTTGCGTCCTCGCTTACTGCTTCGGAAACTGCTTCGGAAGCTGCTTCGGAAACGTCAACGCTTTCCTCTTCGGGCTTGTTGAGTTCTTCATAGTATGCAGGGATGGTCTTCATCCAGTCGCTGATAACGGGTGCGAGCACGTCAAAGCCTGCGGAGCTGGGGTGGATAAGGTCGTAAAGATTGGTATATTCCTTGTACTTAAGAACGTTGTTGTTGAAATCCTCGTCGCTGTAAAGATCGAGATAAGGAATTTCCCACTTGTCGCAGATCTGCTTTGCCATATCGAAATATTCGCTCATATCTGCAAGCTTGCCGACGTCGGCACGGTTGATCTTGAAATTGATGATATAGCCGAACTGAGCGTCCTTGAAGGTTTCCTTTGCATACTTGAAGGTCGCCTCGAGGCCACCTGCGAAGGTGCTGAGATCTAATTCCGCATCAAAGCCTTCGGTCATGGTGCCGATAGGTGCAACGTCCCAAGCGTCGTTAACGCCGCCGTGCATAATAACGAAATCATAGGTTTTTCCGCTTTCATTCTGAAGCTGTGCGATAACGGTGTTTGCATTACGGCAGTTGGAAATGGATGCGCCCGAAACGCCTTTGTTTGCGCCGGACATCTTGTTGCCCTCGATAATACGTCCGGGCCAGCCTACGATGTTCTTGCCCTTGTTCCATTCAACTCGGCCCTCGGTTATCGAGTCACCGACGAAAAGAACACTCTTTTTATAAAGGGGTCCTTCGGGATCGGGGGTGATGCCGGTATTGAAGGTGAGATTTGCGGCTGCTGCGAAAACAGACAAAGCGCCCATAAGCATTACAGCGGTAAGTAAAAACGCGAGAATTTTTTTCATTGTTTTGCCTTCCTTAATTTGGTTTTGATTATTAAAGTGTTTTCATCCAGTCGTTGATAATAGGTGCAAGAATCTCATATCCGCCGGTGTTGGGGTGAACCGTGTCGGGAAGGAATTCCTTGGTGTGCGTTTTAAGAATTTCCTTGTTGAGTTTTTCATCGAAGAAAAGATCGAGATAAGGAATTTCCCATTTGTCGCAGATCTCTTTCGAAAGTGCAAAATATTCGCTCATATCCGACATTCTGCCGAAGGGTGCGATGGGCATTTGGAAGGTGACGATAAAGCCAAATTTTGCGCCCTTGAAATTTTCCTTTGCGTATTTGATCGTGTTTTCAAAGCCGCCTGCAAAGGTGTTGCGGTCAAAGGGACCGTCAAAGCCCTCGGTCATAGTGCCGACGGGGATCGAATCCCAGGCGTCGTTTCCGCCGCCTTCAAGGATGACGTAATCGTAATCGTTGCCGGTCATTGCGATAAGCTGATTGATAACTATATTCCAACCGCGGCAATCGGACATCGAAGCACCGCCGCAGCTTTTGTTAAGACCGCCCATTTCGTTATCGCGGATGATACGGCCGGCCCAGCCTGCAATGCTTTTGTATTCTTCGGTCTTAAGCTCGCAAGCGGCCTCGCAAAGCGAATCGCCAACGAAAAGAACCGACTTTTTAAAGAGGGGGTTGCAGTTCATTTTATTCTCCTTTTTTATCTTTTCTGAATAACGGTAAAGCTAACACGACGATTGCCGCCGCGATCAGCGCGGCAAGAAAAATGCTTTCGTTGGGTATGAACGATTCCGTGCCGTCGTTATTAACTACAGTTTTGGCATTTGCAAGCACCGTTTTGTCTATAAACGGGCCGACAACACCGGGAACGAGCACTTGAGAAAAAATTCTTACGCCCTGGAACATACCCGACCGACCGATAGGTGTAAGATCGCGTATCTTTGCGCCGAAGACCGCCATGCCCGAAAGATAGCCGCACATCATCAAAAGCGAGCCGATAAATACCAATGCTGTCGATCTGAAGAAGAACAGCACGATATAGCCCGCACAGAGCCACACAAGGCTCAAGGCAGACGAAAACATAAAGCCCTTTTTATCGTAGACCTTGCCCCAAACGGCGGTAAGCACCGAGGCAAGTATGATAGCGGGCGCCATTACGAAAACGTAATCGGTCATATTAAGCGATACTTCATAGTAAAGTATCAGATAGGGCATAAATATCTGGATAGAGATATTGAAAATTATAAATGCGGCGAGATATAGATACAGACTCTTGTTTGCTTTTACCGTCGAGGGCAAAAAGCCGTGTATTACGGTTTTGAAATAACCCTCTTTCGCCCTTTCGATTCTTGGCTCCTTGATGATAAAGCAACCGATAATGCCGACTGCGATGACAGTCAAGCCGATTATTGCGAAAATATAAGTCCAGCTTTGCTCCTTGTCGAGGTCAAACGCCATAAAACCGCCGAACACCGCAAGAATGGCTACCAACGGCATCATTGCGTTGATGCCCTCCGCCGCGCCGCGGTTTGTTGAATCGGTGCTGTCGGTCAGCCACGCGTTGAACGCGGCATCGTTTGCGCTCGAGCCGAAAAAGGTCATTATACAGTCAAGCACGATAACAAGCGTTACGCCGACCGATGCCGCAGACACGGTCAACGGGAATACCGAAGCGATGATATCCTTCCTCAAAAGGATAAAGCACAAAATCGAAACGCCCCACGCGATATAACCGCCGCACATAAATATCTTGCGCTTGCCGATCTTATCCGAAAGTGCGCCGATGAAAACCGTTGTGAGCGTTGCGGCGACCGCGCTTGCCGCGACCATTGCCGATATGTCGGAG
>JAFYON010000153.1 GCA_017560145.1 Clostridia bacterium
AACCTCTTTATCTGCGGTAGCCTTGAAGAGCTTGGAGTTGTCGAGGTAATCATAGAGGATGTTGGCCTTCTTAACGTTGATCTTTTCGCGTTCTTCAAGACCGCCGGTAGCCAAAAGCCACTTGAATACAAGACCTGCAACGTAGATCGAATAGCAGGGAGGAGTGTTGTACATAGATCCGTTTTCTGCCTGAACGGTGTAGTTAAGCATAACGGGAATGTTTTCTCCTGCGTTGCCCAAAAGATCCTCACGTACGATAACGACGGTAAGACCGGAGGGACCCATATTCTTCTGCGCGCCGGCATAGATAAGACCGAACTTGGAAACGTCGATAGGACGGGAAAGGATGCCCGAGGACATATCTGCTACAAGAGGAATATCGCCGGTTTCGGGGATGTAATCATAGCAGGTGCCGAAGATGGTGTTGTTATAGCAGATGTGAACGTAATCTGCATCGGGAGAGAAGCTTTCAACCTTGGGGATGTATGCAAAGTTTCTGTCCTTGGAGGTTGCGATGATATTTACCTCGCCGAATTTAGCCGCTTCCTCTGCCGCCTTCTTCGAGAACTGACCCGAAACGATATAATCGGCTTTGCCGTTTTTGTTCATAAGGTTAAGGGGAACAGCCGCGAACTGCTGGGTCGCACCGCCCTGAAGGAAGAGAACCTTATAATTGTCGGGAATGTTCATCAATTTGCGGAGGTCTGCTTCCGCGGTATCGATAATTGCCTGATAAACGGGAGAGCGGTGGCTCATTTCCATAACGGACATACCGCTGTCGTTGTAGTTGAGCATTTCCTTCGCTGCTTGCTCAAGAACCGATTCGGGAAGCATGGAAGGACCTGCGGAAAAGTTATAAATGCGTTGCATACGTATATCTCCTTTTATATTAAAGAAAAAATTACCCAATATATAATTCTTAACAATTATAATATCACACTATTGCGCTAAAGTCAATAGAATTTGCAAAAAGAAAGGGTTGAATTTATCTTTTTATTGACAGAGAGGATAAGGTTTGGTATTATTAAAACAAGAAAATATGTGAGGTAGCGGTTTATGCAGAAAAAATTGGGCTTTGGCATAATCGGATGCGGTATTATTGCGGATTTCCACGCCAATGCAATACACGAATGCTTCGGTGATGCCGACCTTATCGGTGTTTGCGACGTCGTTTACGATGCCGCGGAAAAGTTTGCGACCCGTCACAGAACAAAGGCGTTCAAGGACGAAGCCGAGCTTCTTTCCTGCAAGGACGTTGACGTCGTTTGTATCTGTACCCCCAGCGGATATCATCATACTTCGGTTATTGCCGCCGCAAGGGCAGGCAAGCATATTATATGCGAAAAGCCCCTTGCAATTAACAAGGAGCAGCTCGACGCTTGCGAGGCTGAATGCAAAAAAGCGGGTATTACCGTTTCGGTAATATCGCAAAATCGCTATGCGAAGAGCGTTAACCGTGCTAAAAACGCAATCGACGAGGGCTTGCTCGGCAAAATCGTTTGTGCAGATATTTATATGAAATACTATCGCTCGCAGGAATATTACGACAGCGGCTCGTGGCGCGGAACAAAGCGTATTGACGGCGGCGGCGCGCTGATGAATCAGGGTATTCACGGCGTCGACCTTCTGCTTTATCTTGCGGGTCCCATCAAAAGCGTTTACGCGCTTTCAAAGACCTTGGTCCGCAATATCGAGGTGGAGGATACCCTTTCTGCGGTGGTTGAATATGAAAGCGGTGCGACCGGAATTATTCAGGCGACGACCTCGGTTTATCCCGGTTATCCGCGCAGATTGGATATCAACGGCGAAAAGGGCTCGATCGTTCTTGACGAAACCTCTATCGTCCGTTGGGATATTCAAAACGGCGGCGGACACGACGACGTGGTGCTTATGCCCTCCTTTGCAAGCGGCGCGTCTACTCCCACTGCGATCTCGAACGACGGTCATATCCGTCAGATCTCCGACACTATCCGTTGCATCCGAAACGGGATCGAGCCGCTTTCGGGTCTTGCCGACGGCAGACGTGCGGTCGACGTTATTCTTGCGATATATAGATCGGCAGAAGAAAAAAGACCGATATATCTATAAAAGAACGCAAAAAAGCTTCCCGAATTTCGGGAAGCTTTTGTTTTGTTATTTTGCTCTAGATCTTCTGATAAGGAATGCAACGAAGGATGCGATTCCGTAGATAACAAAGAAGAAGAAGGTTGCAACAAAGAGCAGTATCACCCAAGTGGATGCGTTTGCATTCGGTGCGGTGGAGTGGATGACAAGCACGGTTATCATTGCAGCGATATAGTTTGAAATAACGTGCAACGCGCGCTTTGCCGCAGAGGAGATGCTCTTTATTCTGAAAAAGAGGAAGGAAAAGCCGTAAACGACCGCGAACAACGCGATGATCGCGTTTGCCATAAGCAAGCGTTCCGCAAATTCGCTGA
Organism: Clostridia bacterium; assembly: GCA_017560145.1. Taxonomy (GTDB): domain Bacteria; phylum Bacillota; class Clostridia; order Oscillospirales; family CAG-382; genus Coliplasma. The sequence continues at coordinate 2,439 of JAFYON010000153.1, forward strand.
TGCCGTTCATGCTCACGCTGGTCGCGTTGCCCTCTGTCGCGGCGGCAGTGCCGAGCGAAAGGACGGCGAGCCAAAGAAAGCTGATTACCGTATATGCCCCGAACGTGCGCAAACCGCACTTAAGCAGGGCGACCTTTTTTTCTTCCATTATTTAACGAAGCAGGTGGTCTTTTCGGAAAGAGCTTCGGGAGCGACGGACGCAACCATAACGCATTCGATCTTGTGTGCAGAGGTGATCTTTTCAACCTTGCAAACGAATTCCTCGAAAGCGGAAACGTCATCGCCGCACATTTTAAGAGCGCTGTCGATAAAGATTTCGGTGATATCGTAGTTTCCTGCGAGCAAGCCGGAAACGAAGCCGTAAAGCTCGTCAGCGGTTTTGATGCCGTATTCTTCAACGTCAACAAGGCGTGCGTGGGGTTTAATATCGAAGGTGAGCTTTCTGCCGCATTCGATGCAGATAACAACACCGTTGGTTTCTGTGGATGCTTTGTTTACAGCCTCGATAAGGTTTTTGGTCTTACCGGTGCCCTTTAAGCCTACTAAAAGTTGCATAATAAAACTCCGTTCTTCCGGCTGATGAATTTTGTAAGTCGTCAAACGCGCCGGTGCGTTGCCCGATCTCTTAGGTTAATTTTACTTTATTTGAATAAAAAAATCAATAGTAATTTCTCGTTTTTAATATAAAATTTTCAACTTTTTAACAATTTTTTGTTAAATCGATGCAATTTTCTTCAAAAGCTCTTCCTTGCCTGCCTCGTAACCGGGCTTGCCGAGCAATGCAAACATATTCTTCTTGTATGCCTCGACGCCGGGCTGGTCGAAGGGGTTGACCTCGAGAATATAGCCCGAAACCGCGCAGGATGCAAAGAAGAAGTAGATCAATTCGCCCAAGGAGTAAGCGTCCTTGCCGCCGAAGTCGATAATAACGCTTTCGGTGCCGCCGTCACGGTGAGCGAGAAGGGTGCCGAGCATTGCCTTTTCGTTGATATCGTCCATCGACATACCGGTGAGGAAGTTAAGACCGTCGCCGTTTTGCTCGTCGAAGGGGATCTTGGGAGATTCGGTATCGGGATTTACCGCACGCACGATGGTTTCAAAAAGGATGGGGGAGCCGTCCTGAACGAACTGACCGAGCGAGTGAAGGTCGGAGCTGTAGGTAACCGATGCAGGGAAAAGGCCCTTCTTGTCCTTGCCCTCGCTTTCGCCGAAGAGCTGCTTGAACCATTCGCCCATAAAGCGGAAATCGGGATCGTAGCTTACCAAAAGCTCGTTGGTCTTGCCCATCTTGAGCATAATATTGCGGAGAACCGCATATTTGTAAGCGGCATTGTCAAGACCGGATGCAAAGATAGAATCGCGCATATCGCAAGCACCGTTGAGAAGTGCATCGGTATCAACGCCTGCAACCGCCGCGGGGAGAAGACCTACTGCGGTAAGAACCGAAAATCTGCCGCCGACGTCATCGGGAATAACGAAGCATTCATAGCCCTCCTGCTTTGCGAGCGAAAGGAGCGCGCCACGGTTTGCATCGGTGGTGGCAACGGTTCTTTCCGCCGCTTCCTTTTTGCCGTAGCGGGATTCCATATATTCGCGGAGGATACGGAATGCAACCGCGCTTTCGGTGGTGGTGCCGGATTTACTGATAACGTTAACGCTTACGCGCTTGCCCTCGCAAAGCTTGAGCACGGTGTTGAGCTCGCAGCCCGAGAAGGAGTTGCCGAGGAAATATACCTCGGGGTTGCCGTCGTTAAGCTGATTGTGATAGGGGGTCTTGAGATATTCGATAACTGCGCGTGCACCGAGATAAGAGCCGCCGATACCAACTACCAAAAGAACGTCGCTGTTCTTACGGATGCGCTCTGCACAAGCCTTGATGCGCGCGTATTCTTCGCTGTCAACGCGAACGCCGAGGTCACGCCAGCCGAGAAAATCGTTGCCCTTGCCGCTCTTTTCACGGAAATATTTATCTGCCTGAGCGAGAAGACCGTCGAAAGCGGAAAAATCGCATTCCTTAATGCTTTCCGCTTGCTTGTATCTGAAATTGATCATAATTTTCTTCCTTTATAATAATATAAATTTTCGAGATATTATAGAATATATTTTTCGGTTTGTCAACAACAAAAAGCCCGTTTCACGCAACAAACGGGCTTGATTTTTGCTTATTCCTCTGCCGCTTTGGGAGTAAGGTCGAAATGATTGCAGATCATATCGCCCACGTGCAAGCGGATATCAACCTTGTTTTCGACGGTATCGATCACCCAGCGCTGAACGTGACAGGTGTTGTGGTGGCGGAGGGTCAATTGGATATTGCCGTTTTCGGCAAGCTCGTAAGCCGCGTAAACGCTCACTCTTTCAACACTGTTTACCGCAGGATCAAGGAAGGTTATCGAGGGAACGAGGTTCATTATATTGTAGTGGTTAAGGATATACTGTCCGTTTCCGCAAACGAATTCCTTCGTTCCGTATTCGGTGTCGAGCACGACGTGAAGGAGCGATTCGCCGAAAAGACGCAGACCCTTTATCTTGGCTTGGTTTTCTGCAACGGTAAAGGAGATATCGTTGTTGAAGTCCGCACCCTTTTTGGTCATATACGCGGTTTTCGTAAGGGATTCAAGCTCGGAGGCATCGCAATTTTCGCCGTACATGGTATCGAGCAGCTTATAGATCAATTCAACCTCGAGCGCCATATTTCCTACCTCGCCCAAAACCGTAACAACGGTGTCGATCGAGGGGAAGACCATACAAAGCTGACCGAATGCGCCGTCTCCGCGATATCCCTCGCGGTCGTTCATCCAGAACTGATAGCCGTAGCCTGCGGTCCAGTCGGGCGAGCCGTTGTTAACGTCGACAGAGTGGCGTTGAGTCGCCAAGGCAAGATATTCCTCGCTTACGATACGCTCGCCGTTATATACGCCCTTATTCTTGAGCATCATACCGAATTTGGTGATAGAATCGCTCGAAAGCTCGAGTCCGGTGCCGCCAAGCGTCTGTCCGCTCTTCGTTTCGCGCCAGACGGGCTTTTCGATCCCAAGCTTTTTGAAAAGGCGCTCGTCAAGAAAATCGACAAGCTTTTTGCCCGTAACCTTTTCGACCGCCGCCGCACACATACAGGTCGCCGCGGTGCTGTAAGCAAACACGGTGCCGGGCTTATGAACGGTGGGGATGGAGAAGAAGCCCTTTACGGGGTCGTCGAGCCAACGGATCTGATCGAGCACGCAAGCGGTGTGTCCGCTTTGCATCGAAAGAAGATCGTGCAATTTTACCTCGCGGAGCGCCTCGGTCATTTCCTCGGGCATTTTGTCGGCAAAAAGCTCGCACATCTTCGTATCGGGGGAAAGCAAACCCTCGTCAACGCAGATGCCCACCGCGGTGGAGGTAAAGGATTTTGAAAGCGAATAAAGATGCATCGGAGATTCGAAATCGTAAGGCTCGAAGGCAATGCGAAGCATCGGCTCCTTGCCCTTAACAATTTGCATTGCGCGGATAAAGATGCCGTTGTCGCTGCTTTCTTTAATATAATCGTGTACCGCTTTGGCGTTTACGCCGTCTGCAAGATAAAGTGCCATATCAATATCCTATTCCATTTTACCAAGATAGATTTCGTTGGGCTTGCCAAGGAAATGACGCTTTATAACGTTGCGCATTTCCGCGGGGCGAAGATCCTCGTGGAGAATGTTGTCGATGGAAAGCCATTTCGTGCCGACCTGATAATCGTCGCGCACGAGCTTATCCTCCTCGTATTCGCTGATGATATCGCAAACGAACATAAATTCAATTCTGTGCGATTCACCCTTAAAGCCCTCGCGAATGAACAAAAGGCTTTTCGGAGAAACGGTATATCCGGTCTCCTCCTTAGTTTCGCGGATGAGAGCGTCGATAATAAGCTCGTCGGGCTCCTGCTTTCCGCCGGGAAGGGTATAAAATACGGTGCCGTCCTCGTCGACGAGCTTGTTGCAAAGTATCTTTGCACCGTCGATGATTATTGCTTTTATAGAGTTGGTTATCTTCATTATTCCTGTTCTCCGCTCTGTGTGTTTTCCGTGTATATGGCGTTATCGCCCTTTGCGGTAACGGTAACCGAAAGCGTCATTTCTGTCACGCTGTAATGCACTGCGATAAGCCTTTCGCCGCAATCCGCCACTCTGGGATATCCGTTTTCGCCGAATTGAATATTCAGCTCGGATTCGAGCCTTGCGATATAACCGTCGACGCTTTCGCCCGTGACGTTGGTATAATATGCGGCAGCGTATTTGCCGTTTTCATCGGCATCGAGTCTTTCGTTTTCGCCCGTGAACGCGCATATACCCTCGGTAATGCCGTCGCCCCAATTAAATTCCTTCGCCGTGCTCGCCTCCTCCGCCTCGGAAAAGACTGCGACGAGAATTATTATAACGAGGAAGACCGCGGCAACGCTTGCCGTAACGGTGATATTTCGTTTGACTGCGGATAAAAATCCTTTAAGCTTTTCTTTCATTTAAACGCCCGAATTTTTTAAAATTTTTCCTGACGCCACTTTACGATAAAGAGTGCCGCCGCGCCTGCAACCGCAACGAGTGCAACGATGAGAATAACGATGACGGTGGCATAGCTTCCGTCGTCTTCGTCATCGCCGGTGTCCTCGGAAACGTCGCCGACAGCGCCGTTGACGGGCTCGAATTCTGCGGTTATCATGTGGTCTGCGGTAACGTTTTCAAAGGTGTAGTTGAAGATGCGCTGACCTGCCGCCGCTTCGATCGCAACGCCGTCGACAAGGATCTGCTTGATAACGTAGCCCTCCTGCGCGGTGACGTAGAAGATCTTCGAAAGACCGTGGTTTACGGTGATAATGCCCGAGGGGGTAATACCGCCGCCCGCGTTGATAACGGTGGAGTTTATGATGTGACCGCCGAGGATCTCCTTGCTGACGATAAGGATGGATTCGTTATCGTATGCATATCTGCCCGAAACGCCGTTGGCGTCGACCGCAAGGGGAGATTCGGCATTTTCCTTCGTATAGAAGTTGGAATAGCTTCCGTTGGTGAGAAGCAACACCGCCTCCTGATTTGCAAACTGTGCGCCGAGATTAAAGGAAACGAGAGTTCCCTCGGGAAGCAACGCGCCTACCTTGAAGGAGTATGCGGTAAAGAGCGAGCCGCCCGCAGCGGTGATCGCATTTTGAAGATTCTGATCCACAAAGGGAGAAACGGTGAGGTTAAGGTAGCCTGCGCTGCCCTCGATCCTTGCGCCGTAGGGGATAAAGAAGCTGCCGCTTATGCCGCGGAATTCAACGTATTTGCCGTCCCCTGCGAGAGTAGCGATCTTGTCAAATACCTCGCGGAGGATGACCTTGCCGTCGGAAATATCGATATATCCGTTGGGCAAGCTCCAGTCGATATCGTCAACGCCGATGGTTTCGTCATCGGGAGGGGGAGGAGCCACGTTGATAAATACTACCGAAACGGTGGTAGAGGAGGAGATGCTCGAGATAGTATATTGATTGTTGGTAAGCTGTGTTACTGCGCCGCCTACACGGAATACGTCGACCGCATAATCTGCGTCGGGGATCACGGTGAAGGTGATGGTTTCGCCGGGCTTAAGCACGATGCTTTCGCTCGTTCCGCCCATAATGGTGGTGTTGCCGGCAACGACCTTACCGCCTGCATAAACGTTTACCTGAACGGTGCAGTCGAGCAAGGGGGGCTTGTCGGACGCCTTGAAGGTTGCGGAAACGGTGGTAGGCCCGCTGGGAACGAAGTAATATACGTTGCCGACCGCGTCGCGGCGGGGCTCGGAAATTGCGATAATGCCCGATTGCTCGTATCCGGGACCGGGACGGGAATAAACCTTATAGTTTACGTCTCTGGTAAGATAGAGGGTCTTTACGAGAGGGGTGGAAACGTCGTCGTTGGTAATGGTATCCACGGGACTGCTGTCAGAGGTCTTTTCCAAAACGAGTGCGCCGGGGCCGTTAAGAGTGAAGGTAACGGGAACGACACCGTAAAGGAAGAGGATGTTTGTGTCGCCGGTTATAACGAAGGTGAACGAGGGCTCGGTAACCGTCTGCTCGCCGCCGTTGAGTGTGAGCGAAGCGGAGGTCGCCTTGAATTCACCGTCGATGGCAAAATCGATCTTGACCTCGGTTCCGGTAAGAAGCTGATAGGAGTTAAGATCCACGATCTCGCCGCCGACCGAAACGGTATAACCCGTAGCACCGTATGCGGTGACCGAAAGAGCCGCAGGGATGGGAACGTATTCAACCGTTACCGAGAGGGTGTAGGTGTAGCCTGCGGAGAGGCTGTTGTATGTACCGCTGTATTTGCCCTCGGATTCGGTAAGATTTTGGGTAAATCCCGCAACGCCGAAGCTTGCGGCGGTAACCTTGAAGCCGTAATTCGCTTCGATTCTAACGTTAAGATTCTGGGAGGAGCCGAAATAACCGTCGGTCTTGAGCTCGTCGTTGAAATAAACGCTGATCGAGCTTGCCTCGGCACCCTGAACTACAACGTTTACGGTGAAGGCGTTGGGGTCGGGCTCGCTCGATTCGGGCTCGCTCGATTCGGGTTCGCTCGATTCGGTATTGCTTTCGTCACCACTGCTTTCGGTGCTGCTTTCGGTATCGCCCGATTCGGTGCTTGAATCCTCGGTAACCGAAGAGGATTCGCTCTCGGTGGGGGCGCTTTCTTCATTTTCGGCAAGCGCAAAAAAAGCAAAGGAGGTTATAGTAAGTAGCAATGCAAGGAGCATTGCCGCGATTCTGAAGGTTTTTTTCATAGTTCCTCCGAGTAAAATGTTTTTTGCGATTGACAAGTCCTCGTCAATCTGCTATACTTTATCAATACTATATTATAACTATATTTTGCAATAATGCAAGAGCCAAAAAAATAAATTAAAATATTGGAAAGAAAATTTTCACCGAAAGGACATATATATTATGGCAGAAAAGAAATTTGTCGAGGAAATCACCCCGATGGAGGAGGATTTTGCGCAATGGTATACCGATATCGTTAAGAAGGCGGAGCTGATCGAATACACCTCGGTCAAGGGCTGTCTTGTTATCCGTCCCTATGCTTATGCGGTATGGGAAAACATTCAGCGCATTCTCGATACCAAATTCAAGGAAACCAGCCACGAAAACGTTTGTATGCCGATGTTCATCCCCGAAAGCCTGCTCCAGAAGGAAAAGGATCACGTTGAAGGCTTCGCACCCGAGGTTGCTTGGGTAACTCACGGCGGCAGCGAGCCCTTGGAGGACCGCCTTTGCGTACGTCCCACCAGCGAAACCTTGTTCTGCGAGCATTATTCCAATATTATCCATTCCTATCGCGACCTTCCCAAGCTTTACAATCAATGGGTAAGCGTTGTAAGATGGGAAAAGACCACCCGTCCCTTCCTTCGCACACGCGAATTCTTGTGGCAGGAGGGTCACACCATCCACGCGACCGCAGAGGAGGCTATTGCGGAAACCGAGCAGATGCTCAACATCTATGCGGATTTCTGCGAAAAAGAGCTTGCAATGCCGGTGATCCGCGGTAAAAAGACCGAAAGCGACAAATTCGCAGGCGCGGAAGCAACCTATGCTATCGAAGCACTTATGCACGACGGCAAGGCGCTTCAGGCAGGCACCAGCCACTATTTCGGCGACGGCTTTGCAAAAGCGTTTGATATTACCTACACCAACAAGGAAAACAAAAAGGTTCACCCCTTCCAGACCTCTTGGGGCGTTACCACCCGTCTTATCGGCGCGATCATTATGACTCACGGCGACAACCGCGGTCTTGTTCTTCCTCCCGACGTTGCACCCGTTCAGGCGGTCATCATTCCCATCGCTCAGCATAAAGAGGGCGTTCTCGACCGTTGCCGCGAGCTTAAGGAAGAACTTTTGAAGGCAGGCGTTCGCGTTAAGCTCGACGAAAGCGATATGAGCGCAGGCTGGAAGTTCTCGGAATACGAAATGAAGGGCGTTCCGGTTCGTATCGAGCTCGGCCCGAGAGATATCGAATCCGGCAACTGCGTTATCGCAACCCGTCACAACGGCGAAAAGACGGTCGTATCGCTTGAAAACATCGGCGAAACCGTTAAGGAAGCTTTGGAAACCGTTCGCAAGGGTATGTTCGACCGCGCTATCGCAAACCGCGAGGCACACACCTACCGCTGTGAATCTATCGATGAGATTGCAAAGGCGCTCGAGGAAAACGGCGACGGCTTTGTTTACGCTCCCTGGTGCGGATGCGAGGAATGCGAGGACGAGGTCAAGGCAAAGGCAGGCGTTGGCTCGCGTTGCATTTACGACGCCGTTTCGGTAGAAGGCAAAAAGTGCGTATGCTGCGGCAAGGATGCCGTTCATAACGTGGTTTGGGCAAAGGCATATTAATTAAGGCAAAAGCGGGAGGATGGGTTTTCATCCTCTCTTTGCAATAAAACTCAGACAAGGAGAAACATTATGAGAAGAACATTAAGCGCAATTCTCTCGTTGGCAATGATCTTGTCGCTCTTTACGTTTTTGGGCGTTATGAACGTTGCCGCAGAAGTCATCGCTATCACCAACACCTCGCCTGCGATCACGGCAAACGTTGGCGACACGATCGATTTTTCGAATTACACTGTCGTTTTTGACGGCGACAGCACCGCTACTGCCAACCTCACCTGGAAAAACGAGGCAGGCACCAAGATCACCACACTTAAAATCGACAGCAAGGGTGTTGTTCCCGTAACCGCTACAAGCGGCAGCAAGAGCAAGACTATCTATGTTGTTTCCAAGGAAAAGAACGAAACCGAATACGTTCTTTACGAGGCAGATTTTTCTAAATATTCAAGCATTTCTCAGCTTAAGTCCGAGGGATGGGCATTCCTCAACTCGGATAACCGCTATGCCTTCAAGGATGGCACCTTTATTCTCGGTAACACTAGCGACAGCTATGCAAGAGCGATTCTTCCCGCATGGCTCGGTGACTTTGGCGATTACGCTATCAGCACCGATCTCAAGATGCTTACCACCACCGATACCGGCAGATGGGTAGGCGTTGTTTACCGTATCCAGAACGCGAACGGCAAATATTATCCCTACTACCACCTCTGTGCGCGTGAAAATACCACCAACGGCGGTATCGAATTTACCGAAAGAACCACCGGCGACGGCTGGAACGTCGTTCTCAAGAGCACCGGCACTATATCCTCTCTCAAGAACAAATTCCAGAACTTCACCGTAAGAGCAATGGGCAAGAGAATCAGCCACGAAATCGACGGTGAACAGGTTGCTTACCTTACCGAAGAGGTTATCAGCACCTCCAAGAACGGCGTAAGTGCTGCTACCTACACCAAGGGCTTGATCGGTCTTACCATGAACTATGGTACCGTTGCATTCAAGAACATTAAGGTTACCGTTCAGGAAACC
>JAFYON010000154.1 GCA_017560145.1 Clostridia bacterium
GATTACCTAAAACCGTTCAGAGCGGATGCAGAGTGCGGAAACACAATATGAAGCTGTAGTAACCTACTGCGAATATTGGGTTTATGTGCTATGCGCCGTTATGGACGGTTTTCCCGAATATTTTAAAAAATCTTAAAAAACCTATTGACAAACACATTTATGTGTGGTATTATAACGAGGTCGAATTTCCAAAGACAGTAGGCACAAACGTTTAATGGTTCAAGTAACCGCCTGCCGAGGAGATGAAAAGTGTTTTATTTATACGCTCTTTCTATGCTCCTTTGCAGTCGCAACGGAGCATTTTATTTTTGTGCAAAATACATTAGGAGGTATACAATTGGCTAACGCAAACATTCTCGAGCAAAAGAAAGCGCTTGTCGCTGAACTCGCTGAAAGAATGAAGAACGCTAAGGGCGGCGTTATCGTTAACTATCAGGGTATTCCCGTTGCTGACGATACCAAGCTCAGAAGCGAACTTCGCGCTGCAGGTGTTGAATACACGGTTGTTAAGAACACTCTTACTTCCAAGGCATGCGATATGATCGGTTTTGAAGGTCTTAAGGATCAGCTCATCGGCATGACCGCACTTGCTACCTGCGACAGCGATCCCATCGCACCCGCGAAGATCCTCAATGCTTATGCAAAGGATCACGAAAACTTTGTTCTTAAAGCAGGCTTCGTTGACGGCGAACTTCTCGACGCAGCTGGCGTAAAAGAACTTGCCGACACTCCTTCCAAGGAAGTCCTTATCGGCAGACTTATGGGCTCTCTCCAGTCCGGTCTTTACGGTTTCGCTTATGCTATTCAGGCGATTATCGACAAGGCAGAGGGCGGCGAAGCTGCAGCTGAATAATTCAGCAAAACACTTTATTTTGAATTAAAAAAACACTTACAAATTTACGGAGGAATTATCACAATGGAAAAAATCACTCAGATTCTTGATCTTGTAGACTCTCTTTCTATTCTTGAACTCAAAGACCTTGTTAAGGCACTCGAAGAAAAATATGGCGTATCCGCAGCTCCCGTAGCAGTTGCAGGCGCAGCAGTTGCAGCAGCTCCCGCTGAAGAAGAAAAGACCGAATTCGACGTAGAACTTACTTCTTTCGACGAAGCAGCTAAGCTCAAGGTTATCAAGGCTGTTAAGGAAATCACCGGCCTCGGTCTTGGCGAAGCTAAGGACATCGTTGTTAACGCTCCCAAGATGGTTAAGACCGGCGTTTCCAAGGAAGAAGCAGAATCCCTCCAGTCTCAGCTCGAAGAAGCTGGCTCACAGATTTCTCTCTAGTAATTTTTACATTTGTATACTCGAAGAAGAAGATTGCAAGCAATTGCAGTCTTCTTTTTTTGTCGCTTACGCTTTCGACATCGCTTCGCTCTCGACACAAAATGCAAGCATTTTGGTCGGTTTTGTGAGTGCCGGTACTAACCCCTAAAAATGCAAGCATTTTTAGGGAACCCATATTCGCATCTCGCTCACCGCTCGCGGCACTCTAAGGTATAAAAATCCACGCGCATGTCGCGGATTTTTATGGAGATTTTATTATAAAAACACTGCGTGTTTTGAGAAATTTATGTTTTGAAGGCTGTACTTTGTACGGTCTTCTTTTTTTGTCGCTTACGCTTTCGACATCGCTTCGCTCTCGACACGAAATGCAAGCATTTCGGTCGGCAACCGCTGCGGCGGGGTTTTGTGAGCATCGTTCGCTCGCGCCAACCTTGTGCGCGCCTTCGGCTTGTCCAAGGTTGCGATGCTCCAAGGTATAAAAATCCACGCGCATGTCGCGGATTTTTATGTGAATTTGTTTTAAAAACGCGTTGTATTTTGATGCGTGTGGAAACATATGCATCGTAGGGGCGATTTTTGATACGCCCGCACGCTGCTTTTTTCAAAGTTTTTCTCGTATAAGACATCGTACAACACGTTACCAAAAAGTTAGTGACCGAAATGCTTGCTTTTATTGACAAACCGCGCGCGATGTGGTTTAATAAAACAAAGGGTACATCACTAAGCTAAAGGAGTAACACAATGAACAACAGGCGTTTTTGGGCTTTATTGCTTTCTGTTTCGATGTTATTTTCGCTTTTGTGCTTCGAAGGGGCATCTTCGGTCAGCGCGGCAGAAAAGCAGGAAGGCGTTATGATCGATCTTTCAACCGTTTGGAAATATCTCGATGACGGCAGTGATCCTTCGGGCGGCGCAGACCGTACAAGCTGGACGAGTGCATCGTTTAACGACGGAAAATGGAAGTCGAGCAAGGGATATACCGCGAAATTCGGCGCGCAAGCAGGCAAGCTTGCAACGTTTAGCGACGGAACGAAGATCGAGGTTTTGCTTAACCAATACAAATCCAACGGTGAAAACATCCCCACCTATTTCTTCAGAACCGAATTTACACTCGACGAGCTCCCAGCAAGCGGAACGAGTGTTGTCGGAACGGTCAGCTACGACGACGCTCTTATCGTTTATATCAACGGAACGAAGGTTGCATCCTATTACGAGCCGAGCGGCGGCTTTGCCACCAACCTTTCCTATGGCGGTTCGGGCTTGGGCACTCCGTTGACCGATTCCTTTACCTTTGATACGTCTATCCTCAAGCAAGGCAAGAACGTTGTTGCGGTCGAGCTTCATCAGGCAAACAAGACGAGTTCGGACGTTTATTTCGATATGTCGCGCCTTGCGATCGGCGTTGGCGGTCAATCGTCGATAGTTATGAACGTTGGCAAGAACGAATCCGAAAGAAACATAACCTGGCGCTTCCCCTCCGGCAACGGCAGAGTTGAATATGCGATCAAGAACGGCGAAGACTTCCCCACCGAATTCGAAACGGCAAAGGCGACCTATGCGAACGAAGGCACGACCTTTATTTACCGCGCTACGATGAAGAACCTTCAGCCCGATTCGACCTACGTTTACCGTCTTGTGAACGGCGACAGCGTTTCGGAAATTTACACCTTTAAAACCGACCCTGCCGACGAATTTAACTTTATTTTCGTCGGTGACGCGCAAATCGGTGCTTCGGGCAACGTCGGAACCGACTCTGCAAACTGGAAGGTAACGCTTAACACCGCGACAGAGATGTTCCCCGAAACCTCGCTTCTTATTTCGGGCGGCGACCAGGTCGACAGTGCCGGATACGATCCGCAATTTGCAGGATTTCTCTCCCCTTCCCAAATGACCTCGCTTGCGCTTGCGCCCACGGTCGGCAACCACGATAGCTATGAAAACGGGTTTTCGCGCTATTTCTCGGTGCCCAACAAATCGATAAACGGCTATCTCTACGGTGCGACTGCGGCAGGCGGAGATTATTGGTACACCTATAACAACACGCTTTTCATACATCTTAACGACAACAATCTTTCGGCGGCAGAGCACAAGGTTATTATCGACCACGCGATAAAGCAAAGCCCCGACGTCACCTGGAAGATAATCGTAATGCACCAATCGATGTTCTCGGGCGGCGGCAACCACGTCAAGGATCCGCTTATCCTTACACGCTCCCAGCTCGTTCCGCTTTTTGTGCAGTATGATATCGACGTCGTTCTTTCGGGACACGACCACGTTTATTCGCGCAGCTATATGATGACCGACGGCTTTACCGTCAACAAATCGAGTGCAGAAAGCGTTAAAAACCCCGAAGGCATCCTTTACCTCACGGGCGGCAGCTCCTCGGGCTCGAAATACTACGGTATGCTCGACAGTGCGCTTGTGCCCCATTCGGCAATCACCATCAAAAACAAGATGGCGTTTACCAACATCGAAATAACCGAAACCTCCTTTAAGCTCACCACCTATGCATCGACGAGCAAGGAGGTTATCGACAGCTTTGAAATAATCAAGGATACACCCAAGGAAAAGAAGCAGAATATTGCTTATAACGAGCCCTATACCGCTCCCGCCGCAACCAAGGACACAAACGCATTCCTTAACGACGGTATGGCAATTTCGCTTTACGACAACGAAAAGAATTGGTATTCGGTTTCGGATTTGACCAACGCTTACGACGGCGTTGCGAATATCGATTTCGATTTCGACACGCTTTACGATATATCAAAGGTTCGCATCCACCTTTTGGGCGGCACCACCGCAAAGCTTCTGCTTGAAAAATACGGCACGCCCGAATCGATAGAGCTTTACACCTCGGTCGACGGCAAGAGCTTTGAAAAATTCGGCAGCTTTGATATAAAGGCTGCAACGTCGACTCCGAGCGCTTATTGGACCGAGCTTGAAACAAACGGCTTGACCGCGCGTTACGTCCGTGTGAGCATCGTTTTACCGCGTAACGTTCGCGTTTTGCTTAACGAGATCGAGGTTTTAGGCTCTCTTAACAAAAACGCGCCCGAGCCCGAAGCCGAGCCCAAGCGAGAAAATATTGCGCTTAACAAGAAATACGAATCCTCGACGGTAAATACCTCCTACCCCGACGAAGGCAACAAAACGCTTACCGACGGAGTGATAACCGCCCCCGACGCGGCTTATGACAACGCAAACTGGATGGCGTTCAACAAATCCTCTGCAGACTACAAGGAAAACGGCTATGCCTACGTCACGGTCGATCTCGGCTGCAGCCACTACGTCGACGGCGTAAGCGCATACATTGCATCGCGACTGCAGGGTGCGGGAATCAAGGCGCCCGACAGCTTTGAGGTTTACGTTTCCGACGACAAGGAATCCTGGGAGCTTGTCGGAAGCTGTATCCCCTATGACACGCTTGATGCGAAAATGACGGTCGAAACCGTTAACTTCGGCTCGCCCGTTAAGACGCGCTATATTCAATACCGCTTCTCCTCCGAAAGGTCGAACTGGATAATGATTTCCGAGCTGGAGGCATACGGCACGCGCGAAAGCTTGATGCTCGGCGACGTTAACAACAACGGCGAGATCGAAAAATACGATTACATCCTGATCAAGCGTGATATTATGAACACGATCACCCTTAACGAAGCACAGCAACAGGCGGCGGACGTGAACAAAAACGGCTCGGTCGAAAAATACGACTATATCATTATCAAGCGTTTTTGTATGGGCGTGATAAGCTCGCTCCCCGCGCGTTAAATTTAATTTATCGGGATTTTGAAAGGTGTGGATATATTCCGCACCTTTTTTGTTAATAGACTTGACACAAAACGGTCAACGACGTATAATAAAGTAACTAAATAAAGGAGTGAAGCCATTATGAAGAAGTTATCTTTTATCCTTTCGTTAATTCTTGTAATTTCCTGCTTGCTCGTTGCATGCGGAGACGAAGCAGAAACAAACTCTGAAGCAATCGAATCCGAATCTGTTTCGGTTGAAGAATCTGCAGACGCATCTGCGGACGAATCGGTTGCGGAATCGACCCCTGCGGAAGAATCGACCGAGGAATCGGAATCGATCGCTGTTTCTGACGTTAACCTTGCACTCGGCAAATCCTATACGATAAGCGATCTTTACCGCCGCGGAGAAGGCGACGGTTACGATCCCGAAGCGCCTGCAGCTTTCCCCGATGAAGACGATAAATCGCTTACCGACGGCAAAGCGGCACCCGAATATTCCGATTTTACCGTTGTGGAATGGGTTGGCTTTAACGGTCAGGCACCCACTTATACCGGCTATCACTGGATCACGCTCGACCTTGGCGAAAAGACCGACCTTGCCAAGTTTGTTTTCAAATACGGTACCTCTGCACTTCAGGCGGGCATCGTTGCACCCTTCACCATTGAAATTTATGTTTCTGACGACGGTGAAAACTGGGGCGAAGCAATTGCATCCGACGTTCCTCCCGAAGACGATTTTGACGTAAACGGCATATACGAGGCTACCGTACTCGCTTCCGGCAGATACGTTCAATACCGCTTCACGTCGAGCGGCTGGGCATTTATCAGCGAGGTTGAAGCCTACGGAATAGGTCGCTAACGCTCTCAACAAAAACAGCAAGCGTTTTTGTTGTCTTTTGTGAGCGCCGTTGCTTATGCCCTAAAAATGCAAGCATTTTCAGGGAACCCGTGCTCGCGCAGAGTTCGTGCGCGCTTCGCTTGTCCGAACTCTCGGCACTCTAAAGTATATTTTTCAAGGCGCATGTCCTTGAAAAATATATCAATTCAATCATAAAAACACGTTGTGTTTTGAGGTGTGGATTTGTCCGCACCTTTTTTTGTCGCTAACGCTCTCGTTATATACCGTCGAAGGCGTGGGCAAGTGCGGCTTTTATGATTTCGTCATCGTCATCGTCGGGCATCGAGCTTTCATAGCATTCGGGATCCAGGCAAATTCGCTTGCTTTCATAATCATCATATTTGCCCTTTAATATGTTTTGGATGTTTTCGGGCTTTATAAGCCATCCGAAGCACGCC
>JAFYON010000155.1 GCA_017560145.1 Clostridia bacterium
CAAAACGGCAATTTTCTTTTTTATACGTTTGCTACCATCGTTAATAAGCTCGCGTCTTGTTCTTTTGCGATGGTCGGTAAGTGCATCAATATCAAAGGGGTATGCAGTTACGGGCATAGTCGACTCCTTAATAATTAATAAGTTTTGTAATGTAATCGCGTTTGCTGCCGTTTACTGCAAATGCAGACATTGCAAAGCAAACGTCGGTAATGCCGTGTTCTTCGATAAAATCAAGTGCGTTCAATTTGAATTCGCGGTAATCTGCCATATATACCTCTTCAAAGGAGGAGAGTACGTAGGGCGCGAGAGCATTACCGTAGCTATCCTTGAAAATAAGAAGCTTTCTTCCGTTGTTAACGTCAGATTGAATGTGAGTTGTGTAAGAGTCGCCGTAGATGAATTTAGTATAACCCTTGTTGGTAGAGAATAAAGTTCTGCCGGTTATGGGGTTTTTAAAATTGCTTACGCTATAGTAAGTAACAGTATGCTGACGGCTGGGCACGTACCAATATAATGTGTCTGGATAATTCGCCAATACCGATGCATTTCTAACAAGGCTGCCTTGTACTCCGTCAACGCTTTGTTCGGTAAAAGTAGAAATATCATCAAATGGGGTGCCGGCTACTTTTGCAAGCTCTTTAGCTGCGTAATAACCGCCTAAACCGCTCCAATGGAAGTCGGTACGAAGATAAATGTATTCATCGGTATGTGCGCCCAATGCGGTTAAGGTATCGACGTATTTAACGTCAACAAGATTGTCCTTGATACCGTTGAAGCAGTTTACGTGATTCTTAATGGAATTTGGATACTTTTCAGGTGCATAAAATGCTGCCGAAGAAGGGCAGGGCATTATATAAATGTTTACGCCGGAACCGACTGCTTGCTTGAATTCATTAAGCTTTTGTGCGGTTTTTTCGCCGCCTGCTGCAGAGCCGCCAAACTGTTCCATACCTCTGTTGCCGACGATTATAATGCCGTTGGTAACGTATGCCGAGTCGCTGGGAGGGGTGAACGATTCTTCGGATTTTTTAACGATCTCAAGCGAAAGATATTCGGCGGAGGTGCTAACAATTTCCACGTTTTCAGGAACACTATAGATGATCAAAAATTCAAATGTTCCGATCGAAGAGGTTCCGGACACGTCGATGTCGGCTTTGATTTTCGAGGTATCAATAGCATCGATAACATCTTGCGTTGCGGATAAAGTAATCTTTTGGTTCTTCTGGTACCCGGATTTTACAGTAAAGCCTGCATTGCCAAGCGCGGTTGTGCCGTTGAGCGTGACGGAAACATCAAATTCCTTTTGCACGGTCAAAGGAACAAAGCTACTGCTTTCCGAGGAAACAGAGCTATCTTCGGTTACACTGTTGTTATCATTGCTCGTAATGTCATTAGAATCTTCTTTTGAAACAGTCGATTCATTGGTAACGTTGCTTTCGGTTTCGGAAACACTCGAAACGTTTTCACCGGTTGTATCACAAGCAATTAACACAATACAAAGTATTATAGGGAGAAGTAAAAGTGCTATTCTTTTCATGTTATTTACAAAGCTCCTCGAGTGCATTTAAATAATCGCTACCAACTGCCGAAAACGTGCATTCTGCAAACAGAACGTCTGTAATGCCGAATTCGTTGATAGTTTCTTTAAGGTTCTTGGTGTATTTACGTCCGTCGACGACGTATATTTCTTCAAATCCTTCAACCATAAAGGGCGCAAGTGCATTACCGTAGCTATCTTTGATTATAAGAAGCTTTCTGCCGTTTTTGCATTCTGTGGTTGCTTTTACACAATAGGTATCACCCAAAATGAAGGTGGAATACCAGCTACCGACCTTTTTGTCTGAAATTTCAAAGAAGAAGCCGTTGTGCTCGCTAAGCTTGCTTTCGCTGATCGCTCCATTGAAAAAGCCCTTAGACGAATAATATTCAACACTGTAGCTAGCATCGGGTATATACGAAAGGAAGTCTTCGGGATTTTGTTGAAGAACAGAGTTGTTGTCTTTAGAGGAATAAACGTAATAATAGGTGCCGAGATAGCCTTCTCTTCTTACTTCTTCAAATTCAGAAATATCGTCGAAGGCAACTCCAGCCTTGTCTGCGAAAACGCTGGATGCATAATAAGCGCCAAGTGCTGTCCAGTGGTGGTCTGTGCGTGCATAGATTTCCTCGTTTGCGTGGCGACCGAGAATGTCATAAATGTTAACGTCGATAACTTTGTCAGTGAGTGTTTCGGAAATTGTATCAATGTTGTTTTTGTTGCGAATTGCCAACTTTTGATACTTTTCCTGTGTTGCCTGTCCAAGGTAATATGCACTTGATTTTGGGATTACCATAGAATATACGTTAACAGAATCGTCGAGACCTTCGGCAAAACTGTTAAGGATGTTTGCATATCGAATAGCACCGTTTTCGCTACCGTAGTAAATTTCCATCGCACGGTTACCGATGATAAGTATCGATCCGGAAATTTCGGCAAGACCGCCGCCTTGCTCAGGTTCGGTATCCTCAGGCTTGCTCGATTCCTCGGATTCTGTGCTTACTGTAGGCTCGGATTCTTCGGAAATAAAGCTGCTTTCGGGTGCTTCCTCGGAATAATCAGAGGTTGAGTCACTAACGATATCAGAGCTTTCGGTCTCGACAGAGGTTTCTTCTTCGGTCGATTGTTCCTGCTCGGGATCGGATTCTTCGGGCTTGAGAGTGATAAGCTTTTCTTCCTCTTCCAATCCATACAGTGCGTTGATTTTTGTTTCAAAGTCAACGAATGTATCGCGACCGTAAATTGTATCCGAAAAATAGTCGCTTATTGCTTTAAAGTATTTACCCGAAAATAAGGATTCAAAAGAGAATTCGGGCCATTCCTTAAGCGTGGTATAGTTCGATTCTGTTTCTCGCGGAAGAAATACAAAGAATACAAACATAAACAGAAGTGTGAGCGCTAAAAGAATAGCACATAATTTTACAGTGAAATTTTTCATAAGTTATCACCTAAAAGTTCCAGTATAGGAAGGGGTTATTACTGCTAAACGTTTTAACAAGCACGCTTGTGTTTATAAACAAAAGCAGAATTGCCAAAACGGTCGCGGTGATGATGCCAATGGAATATATCGTAGGACTTGAGTTTTCAAAGCGCTTTTTAAGATACGGTACAATCGGGAAGCAAGCAATCAATGCGACGATCACAATAAAGAGGTTGGTTGTTGCAACGGTAAAGAACTGTTCGTTATAAAGCTCGTTTCCGTTTGCGCCGACAAGATTTTTAAAGAAGTTAAGCAAATCACTCGAGCTTTCGAACTTGAAAATACCGAAGCCCAAGAGGATTACAAACTTATTATAAACGTGCATCAATACAGTCGGTGCATTTTTGAGCCGCTTTTTGCCTATTAAGGTTTCGATGTATATGAATACGCCAAAATAGAGGCCCCAGATAACGTAGTTCCAGCTTGCGCCGTGCCACAATCCGGTTGTGAACCATACGAGGAAGAGGGAAAGCACGGCTCTTCTTTTTCCGAAAATGGGGAGATACAATAGGTAATCACGGAAGAAGCTACCGAGGGAGATATGCCATCTTTGCCAGAACTCAGAAATTGATCGGCACATAAAGGGGTGCTTGAAGTTTTCATCAAAGTGGAAGCCGAATATTCTGCCGATACCTATTGCCATATCGGAATAACCCGAGAAGTCGAAATACACTTGCATCGAGTATGCGAAAACGCCAAACCAAGTAGCAGCAACAGATGCCTCTGCAACGTTTGTGCCAAAGCATTTTTCTACAACAAGATTCAAATTGTTTGCCAACAATACTTTTTTGGAAAGACCGATTATGATTCTTAAACCGCCTTCGATAATGTCCTTGGAGGTGGTACGGCGGTCATCGATTTCGTCCATTACTGTTTGATAACGTACGATAGGTCCTGCAACCAATTGAGGGAAGAGAGAGATGTATAAAAGTAACTTGTGGAATTGCTTTTGGACAGGCACCTTTTCCCAATATACGTCAATTGAATAAGAAAGAATCTGGAAGGTGTAGAAGCTGATACCGAGAGGCAATGCAAGCTTAAGAAGGGGAATGGATGCGCCGAAAATGCCGTTTATGTTTCCGATGATAAAGTCGGTATATTTAAACAAGCCGAGCATTCCTATATTGTAAGCGAGTGAAATAAGCATCGCTATTTTGCAGAATTTCGTTCCGCGTGCCTTGTCCATCCAAAGTGCAAGGAAATAGTTAACAAGCGCACTGCCGATAAAGAGTAAAATCTTTACGGGCTCTCCGCATGCATAAAATATCAGTGAAAATACAATAAGTACCCAGTTTTTGACCTTTAAGCTTTTGAAAAGAAAATAACATAAAAAGCATAAAGGCAAAAACGCGAACAAAAAGAACAAATCTGCAAAAATCATAATTTAATCCTCTGAAATATTTGTTGCAAAATTTAAAATATTAGTTACGACTTTCTTCGTTGACCTTCGAAGAAAGTATAAAGTTAATTTCGGCACCGATAAACATAATATACATACACGTGTACAACCAAAGCATTAAAACTATAA
>JAFYON010000156.1 GCA_017560145.1 Clostridia bacterium
ACTACAGTTCCGTCCGAATACTCAATTTCCACGTATACGGTATTTGTTCCGGGAGGAATCAACACAACGATACTTTCTCCGACGGTAAAAGTATCGAGCCAATTGATCATCTCGTTCATATCTTCGTCCGGGACAACACTTCCCTTGCCTGCACCGTAATAAGCATATACGGTAATACCGACAATATTCTTTGTGTTAAACACCTTCCCGTTCGGAACGGTATCCGCATACTCTGCACCGCAAGAGCAAACTCTGTCTACATAAAAGTGAGCGTGTTGCTCGCCGTTGCTTATTTCGCCCTTGCTCTCCTCGGATGATTCCGCCGTCACGTCGGTAACTATCAAGCTTCCGTCGTAAGGGCTGTCGGTCAGCTTATAAAGATACTCATTACCGTTTTCGTCGGTAAACGATATTCCGTTTTCGGCAAGAATATCGCCGAACTCGATCTCTGCAAGAAGCGGCTTGTCGGCGGAAATGCTTTTTGCTTCAAACAGAATATTTTCAAGTGCTACAGTGTCAATATTATCAACTAACGAATATATTCTAAAATCGTAAATCGTTGTCTTCGGCGTAATCAGCACGGACATCACGTTGTATTCCTTGTCAGACACGAATCTTACGCAATTTTCATATTTGCCGAGATCCTTATATTCGACAAATTCAGCCGTGAAAAGTCCGTCGATATAATCCTTTTGAACTGAATCGTTCGGATTTTTCTCCGAATTTCCTTCCGACTTTTTCTGCGGACGGTAAAAATATTTATATCCGCTGTAATGATAGATATATCCGTCATCTTTGCCCGAATCATAGGTCAACGCCATTTTTTCGGGATTTCCGTATGCATCGTTGTAATACTGCCAGGTCGTAACGCCGTATTCATCGCTGTCTGCGGTCTTTTTAACAAGGAATCCATTTTCGTCATAGGTGTATTCGTAAACGGTAATAGATTTACCGTCGTCACAAATATGCTTTAAAAGCTTGCCGTCGGCATCATAAACGTAATCGTCCTTTTCGTCGCCCGTATCCGATTTAACAATATTGCCGTTCTCGTCATATTCCTTTAACCAGCCGTCGGACTCCTCTTTTTTCAGAGTGCCGTTGTCGTAATAGCTGTAATAGGTAACGTATTCGGGTTTTTCCTCGTTGTATTTTTCGATAAGTCTTCCGTTTTCATCATATTTGAGAACGTATCTTACAACCTCGACAACCTCGACAGCCTCGAAGCCGAAATGATTCGTGGTGCTGCGCTTTTCGACCACGTTTCCGTGGGAATCGTAAACGTATTCGAATGTTTGCTCTGAGTTGAGCGAGTTTACAATGCGGTCGGTGTGGAATTCCTTGATCAGCCATCCGTTTTCATCATAGGTATATTTGATGATGATCTTGGGATTTTCTGCCCCGCTGAAATAAATATCCTTGGTAAGCAAATTGTTATCTTTATCGTAAGACATTTGCGTAACCGTTTGAATATCGCGGTTGCTTCCCAATTTGGTGATCTTAACGGGATTGCCGTTTGCATCGTATTCGGTTTTGAATTCATCTATCAAGCCGGTGCCGTTGTTACCTCTGCCGTATTGACTTTCGGTTTCACAAACGACAATAAAATCTTTAAGCATATCCTTTGCCTTTTGTTCGGTTCTTACCGCGAAAAGCAATTTATACGCTTCCTCAAACTTACCCTCTTCGATAAGCTGATTTGCTTGAATATAAATATCGTTATCTTCGCTTTCATCGCCGCTTTCAACATCTACCGTCTCGTTACATCCTACGAGGAAAGTGAAAATAAATGCGAATACAACCAATATTGCCAATATTTTTTTCATAAACACACCTCCTATATCATTACTGTATGTATAGTTTATCATATCTTTCTTGGGCGCACAATCGGCGATATCTATAATTTCCCTTGAGCTTTTTAATGCAGTAAGTACAAAGTACCTCGCGAGAAGCGAAGTCCTTTTTTGTTTTCATCTATTAAGACGAAAAAGCTTGCCGTTTTGTCACATTTTTTAAAAAACAAAGCCTCGTTATGAGGCCTTGTTATAATTTATATTTAATCGACCGAGACGTGATCTCTCGCAAGAATCGGGTGTCCGACTTCTTCGTCCATTTCCCAATTCATACCGTCCAAAAGACCGGCAAGCGTTTTTTCGTCGGTCAGCTTGGATTTTTTAACTGCTTTGCCGATAACGCTCTTTTCAACCGTTGTATCGAGATAAAAGCAATTATCGCACAAATCGACGAGATAGCCATAAGTACCTTCGTTGCCGATTATCGCACCGTGATCGTCCGAAGCGGTCACCTGCCCTAAATTGAGTGCGCCGTCAAGACGGAAATCGCCCAAGCCGTCGACCGAGCAAAGCACAACCTTGCCCACAATGCCACCTGCAAAACGGTCCTGATCATCGGGATAAGGGTAATCATCGGTAATAATGTCTTCTTCATATGCTACCGTTACGTTTCCGACGTTAAGCACATCCATCACCCACAGCGAGCTTTGTTCTTCCCAAACGGAACCGATTATACCTCCCGCTTGCTCTGCGCTTAGGATTTCTCCGTAGTTCACGCAGGATGCCAATACCGAAGCTCCCGAATCGTACGAGCTATGTCCGAGTATACCGCCTCCGAAACATTTCGCCGTCACGCTTCCTTTGTTTACGCAGCATCTTATAACGCTTCTGCCCTGACCGCATGCAATACCTGCGGCATCGATTCCGTTGATCGTGCCATAGTTAACGCAACCGTAAATTTCTCCGCCTTTTATTCGGTTTGCGATGCCTGCGGAGCTTCCGTTTTCCGAGGATATGCTGCCGTAATTATCGCTCCAAATAACTTCAGAGTTTTCCGCATCAAATACAATGCCCGCGGCAAATGCGCTTGCAACGTCGGCATAATTTACGCAACCGATGATCTGCGAGTCAACGGCGTTAATAACGATACCCGCCGCATAAACGAAAGTCTTTTCGTTTTCGCCGTAAAGCTTTCCCTTGCCCAGCTTAATATTTGATATTTGTGCGCCCTCGATATTTGCGAACAAGCCTATTGTTTTTTTGTTTTTGTCGCCGGCGCAATAAATACCGCTTATTTCCTTTAATTCGGCCTTGTAAGAATAAAAAGCTCCGACCTTCTCTTCGCTGCCGCCGATGAATCGTCCCTTGAACGGGGTCTTTGTTCCGATCGGCTCCCATACGTTTTCGGGAGGGGTATTTCCCCAATCGTCGATATCGTCGGTGGGATTCAATTCGATATTGTTACGCAATAAAACAACGTCGCCCTCAAAATCGATTCCCTTTTCATTAACAAGGTAAACGAAATTATAAAGCTGCTCTATATTGTCGATGCAATATATTTTCGACGAGGCATTTCCGGTGAACACCTCGGCAAAATAATCGGACATTTTAAGCTCTTCGGGTTCCGATTCAACCGAAGCGTCATCGCTTTCGTCATCGCTGTCAGCTTGCAGATCCTTCGATTCGTCGCTCTGCTCCGCGACGCTTTCATCGCCGCTTTCAACATCTACCGTCTCGTTACATCCTACGAGGAAAGTGAAAATAAATGCGAATACAACCAATAATGCCAATATTTTTTTCATAGAGAATGCCTCCTTTTTTGTTTTCATCTATTAAGACGAAAAAATTATGCGTTTTGTCACATATTTTTTAAAATTTTTTTGCACGGAAAATCCAAATTGTTTACAAGGTGGGCAATTTGTGCTATACTGTATAAAAAGAAACGGAGGTTTTAATTTTGCTTAAGGATATATTGACTCCAAAAAAGGCGTTGTTTTTACCCGATGCACACACCGAGCTTCGCGGTCAGCTTTCGCGCTCACGCGGGGTATCGATAATTTCGGGCAACCTTACCGGAAACTCGCGTCAGGACGTTTCGGGCATTTCCGCAAGGGTTTACAAAAACGGAACCTATGGCTTTGCTTCGATGGCGGAATACTCGGCGGATGCAGCGAAGGAGGTTCTTCGCGCCGCAAACGAAAACGCCGAATTTATGGATAAAAACGTAAACAAGGGCAGACCTATGCTACCTCAATTGAGCAACGGCAGACAGTTTATGATCAACGACGTTCCCGATGCCGAGCAAAGGCTTTACGTTGATTTTGCAAAAAGCGTTGACGCTTATATTTCGAAAAAATACAAAAACCTTGCAAGCCGTTCCGTTATCGCGCGTGAGGATTCGATGGAAAAGCTTCTTTGCGTTTCAAACGGATTCGATGCACACACCTGCTTGCAGCGCTCGTATATTTACGTTTTTCTTAACGCCGAAACCGAAAGCGGCGTTCCCGTTGAGCTTTTCAAGGCGTTTGGCGGCGAGGGCGGATTTGAAGCGAATTTCAAAAATCCCGAATCTCTTTACGGCGAGATCGATGCGCTTTACGAGCGACTTATGCAAAAGCGCGAGGGTGTTTATGCCGACGCAGGCGAAAAGACGGTAGTTTTGGGCGGTATGATGACAGGTATGCTCGCACACGAGGCGGTCGGTCACACCGTTGAAGCCGATCTTGTTTTGGGCGGAAGCGTTGCAGGCCCCAATCTCGGTCGTCAGGTTGCAAGCGAGATAGTCAGCCTTACCGACTTTGCGCACACAGCATTCGGCAAAAAGACGCCTTTACCCGTTTACGTCGATGACGAGGGCGTTGAGGCAAAGGATGCGAAGATCATTGAAAACGGCATACTTGTCGGTTATATGAACAGCCGCGAATCGGCTCAACGCTTCGGTATGGAGCCTTGCGGAAACGCAAGAGCGTGGGCGTTCTCGGACGAGCCGCTTATCCGCATGCGTAACACCGCGGTGCTTCCCGGCAAGGACAAGCTTGAGGATATTATCGCAAGCGTCGACGACGGATATTATCTTATTGATTCGAGCAACGGTCAGGCGGATACGACGGGCGAATTTATGTTCGGCGTTTCGATGGGCTATGAAATAAAGAACGGTAAGCTTGGTCGCGCGCTTCTCGACACCACCATTTCCGGCGTTGCATTCAATATGCTCAAGACCGTCGATATGGTTTCGGACGAGGTTACCTGGTCGAGCTCGGGCTTCTGCGGCAAAAAGCAGCCTATGCCCGTTGGTATGGGTGGTCCCGCTTTGCGCTGTAAGGTTATGATCGGAGGTCGCTGATAATGGAAAAATACAAAATTATCGCATCGCGCATTATCGAAAGAGTAAAAGAAAAGGGCGCAGATATGGCGCACTGCTCGGTTCGCGAAAGCGAAATGCGCGAATTTAATATCGACGGAAACGAATTTTCGCTTTTCCGCACTCTTTTCAACCGCTACGTCGGCATCACCGTGTTTATCGGCGGTAAAAAGGGCTCGGTTTCGATAAACCGATTCGACGATGAATCGATCGACGAAGCGATCGAAAACTGCATCGCCGCCGCAAGCAGCGCGACCCCCGACAGTGCTTGGGAGCTTGCAAGCGGCAACGGCGAAAAGCATTTTTCACGCGGGGCGCTTGTTCCCGATACCGAAAAGCTCTTCTTCCGTACAAAGGAGCTTGCCGAGGACATTAAAAGCCGTCATCCGAAAATAATTATCGAGCAGATGATAACAAAACACGTTTGCTCCAAGGGCGTTTATATGAGCACGACGGGCAACTGCTATTTCAGTGAAAGCGGAAAATACGTTGCCGAGCTTATGTATTCGGCGCACGAGGGAGATAAGTCAACCTCCTTCTTTGGAAGCGACGTTACCGTTACCGACCTTGATAAGCCCTTTATCGATTGCGCGTTTATCGAGCGCGAGCTTACCGACGTCGAAAATCAAATCGAATCGGCTTCGACCGACGGAAAATTCACGGGCACCGTAATTTTCACTCCCGGTTGTCTTGTAAGCACGGTATTCGGCAATATCTGCGGCAGCTTTGCATCCGACGGAGTGCTTTTGGACGGCACATCGCTTTGGAAGGACAAATTGGGCAGCAAGGTAGCCGACGAAAGAATTACGGTATCCTTTAATCCAAGCGACGAACGAATAGTCAACGGCGAAATATTTACGGGCGAGGGCTATTTATCGGAGGACTATGATTTTATTAAGGACGGCGTGCTGAACAGCTTTATGCTTTCGCAATACGTTGCAAACAAAACCGGCAACGAGCGTGCGAAGAACAGTTCGTTCGCAATGATCATAAAGAACGGCGAAAAGACGCTTGACGAAATTATCAAAAGCATCGACAAGGGCGTTATAATCGGACGTTTTTCGGGCGGTCAGCCCGGTACCAACGGCGAATTTTCGGGCGTTGCAAAAAACGGCTTCTTTATTGAAAACGGCAAGATCGGTCGTGCGATAAGCGAAACGATGATAAGCGGCAACCTCGCCTCGATGCTTAACAATCTTGTCGCAATAAGCAAGGAAACGCTTGTCGATGGCACCGTAGTCGCACCCTATATGGCGTTTGACGGCATCACAGTTTCGGGCAAGTAAACACGCATAAAACAAAAAGGACTCAAACGAGTCCTTTTTTTATTCAAAGCAATTCTCGGCTTTTGCAATATCCTAATTTTTCCTTGAGCATTTTTCGGCATCGATCGCCAAAACGAGCATCAAGGCGCATAACGCGTCCCGTTGATCGCGCACGTCGATCTCATAGGTGTCGGTCCAATTCCAAATCTTCTTCGATACAGTCGCAACGCCGTAGCCCTGCGAATTTACGATAGAATAATTCCATTCGCACCAATCGCCCACAACGTGCCAGCCGTTACAGTCAATATTGAATTTCGGCTTGAACAAGGACCATTCTTTAGCGATGCATCCTATATAGATATCCCCGATATACATCTCGAACTTCGGAAGCCAGGTGAATATTTTTTCTTTAACGCAGCCCACCTCGTTCCCGAAAACGTCGTAAATACGGAGCAGATGTCCCCATGCAAGCGCACCCTTTACAACGAATACCGTGTTTCCTGCTTCGTCATAAATATCATAGCTGTCGAACCACGAAAAGTATCTTTGCTTAAATAACAGCTTCATCGCTTCATCTCCTTTATAAAGCCATTTTTAGCGTAATTTTATTTTAGCACAACCGATTCAAAAGCGCAATTACACAAGCTTACAAAAATAGCGCTTGGCTCTTGTTTAAAAATACAAAAAGGACTTCACGCGTACACGCGAAGTCCTTTTTTGCTTTACTTTTGTTCTCTGAATTCAACGCTACCCGTTGCGGCATCCATCGAATCGACTATTGCAAGCGATTCAAGGTGATAACCGAGGTTGCGTATAACGCGGCCGCCGATCTGGAAGCCCTTTTCGATCGCGATACCAAGTCCCGCAACCGTAGCGCCTGCGCTTTCAACTATCGATATCAAGCCCTGCAAGGCACAGCCGTTTGCAAGAAAATCGTCGACGATAAGCACGTGATCGTCTGCGCTTAAGAAGCGTTTGGAAACGATAACGTTATTTTTGTTCTTATGGGTAAAGGATTCGACCTCTGCAACGAAAACGTCGCCGTCGATATTAACGCTCTTCGACTTCTTCGCAAAGACCATGGGAACGCCGAAGCATCTTGCGACCGAGCAGGCGATTGCAATACCCGATGCCTCGATGGTAAGGATTTTGGTAACCTTTTTATTCTTAAAGCGCTTGTAAAATTCCTCGCCGATTTGGTCCATAAGCGCAACGTCCATCTGGTGATTCAAAAAGCTGTCGACCTTTAAAACGTTACCTTCTTTAACTATGCCGTCTTTAACAATGCGTTCTTCCAAAAAATTCATAGCATTGCTCCTTTTATTTCTTGGTTTCGTGATATTCCTTTTCGGTATTTACGCTCCAAACGTTGGATTTGTCGGTTGCGCCCGAAAGGATGTTTTTGACCGCTTCAAAGGACGTGCACATCGAGTGGTCGAGATTGTTATATCTGTGCTGACCGTTTCTGCCGATACAGTAAAGGTTTTCGATGCCGCTTAAATACTTAACGAGCGTATCCATTTCGGAATAGGTATCGAAATATGCGGGATATGCCTTCTTTACCTTTTCCTCGTGGAAATCGATAACAACGTCGGTGGATTCGATAAGACCGACGGTTACCATTTCCTTGATCGCGATCTCGGCAAATTCAGCTTCGGTCATATTCCAGTAATTATCGCCCTCGGTAACGAAATATTCAAGACCGATCCAGACGGTATTTTCAAGGTCCTTTACCATATAAGGCGACCAGTTGTTATATATCTGGAAGCGTCCCATCGTTACGCTTCTGTCGTGAACGTAAACCCAGTTGTCGGGGATTATGTTGGAAATAGTCTTGCGCTTGGTCTTGTTCTTAAGCGCAAGCTTGGGGACGAGCACGCCGAGGGTGATATAATCTCTGTAAGGCAAGCCCTTTGCAATCTCCAATTCCTTTTCGGGAACGTCGTTCATACCCATAACGAGGTCCTTAACGGGCATCGAGGAGAGTACGATATCCGCTTCGAGCGTGATTTCCTGTCCTTCGGATTCATAGGTAACACCGGTAAGAACGTTTTCCCCGTTCTTGTGGATCTTTACTACCTTGCAGTTTTTAAGGATCTTGCCGCCGTGCTTTACAACCTCGTCCGCAGCGATCTCCCAAAGCTGACCGGGGCCGAGCTTGGGATATTTGAACTCCTCGATAAGCGAGGTTTCTACCTTGCGATTCTTTTTGCCGGGAAGAAGCTTGCCGAACATATCCTTGATGATCGCAACGATGGAAAGTCCCTTAACACGCTGCGCACCCCAGGAAGCGTCGATCTCGCTCGGGTGTCTGCCCCAAAGGTTTGCGGTATAATGCTCGAAGAACATCGAATAAAGCTTTTTACCGAAACGATTGATATAGAAATCCTCAAGCGATTTTTCCTCGCGCTTGAACATTGCGGATTTAAGATAGCTGAATACAACGACGATATCGTTCCAAAGACCCATATTCATAAAGGTTTCCCATTTAAGCGATATGGGGTAATCAAAGAACTTTTGATTGAAGAATATGCGCGAAACTCTGCCGCGGTAGAGCATTACGTGGTCTTCCTTTTCGGGATCGGGACCGTTTTCGGCAAGAGTGGGGGTTCTTTCAAGCTTAAGATCATCGTAAGAGGGCGAGCCCTGCATGGGAAGAAGCTTGTCCCACCATTCGTTGACCTCGGGCATTTTGGAGAAGAAGCGGTGACCGCCCATATCCATACGGTTGCCCTTATAATTTACAGTTTTCGAAATACCGCCGAGGTCGTTGCTTTCCTCGAGAACGGTAACCTCGTAATCGTTTGATTTTGTAACCAATTCATAAGCGGCGGTAAGACCCGCGGGGCCTGCGCCGATAACAACCACTTTCTTTGCCATTGTTATTCTCCTTTATAGACGAAAATCTTACGTCCGATATAATTCCAGATAAGTGCCACGCCTGCGGCGATACAGCTTACAAACATAAACGCGATCGTGTTTTCCTTGCCGACCGAAAGAAGGGTGCAGCCAAGCTGGGTAACGCCGATGTTGACAAGCAAGCCGACAAGCGAAACCGCAAGGTAAATAAGAAACGCCTTAACACCCTTGCCGCGCTCCTTTTGCTCCTCGGTGGTGAAAACAAAGAATATAGAAATAAGATAATTTACAATAAGTCCCACGATAAAGCCGGCAACCGTTGCAACGGTAACGCGAAGCTCGTTTTCAAAGCCGAACACCGAAAAGGTGCCCATATCCGCAGGTAAGATAAACGAATGGAAGATGGTCTTTGTAAGCAGGTCGAACACAAAAGCACTTCCGCCCGCAACGAGATACCGAAGTATTTCCTTGATCAAATTTTTCTTTTTGTTTTCCATATCATCAACCCATTAAATATAGTTACATTTATAATACACCCAAAGACGGATTTTGTCAACAATTCGATGCAGTTAAAAATAAAAAAGCCAAGGCAGATAGCCTTGGCTGATTTAAAAGCTTTCTTATTCGGAAACTTCAGCAGATGCTTCAGCAGATGCTTCAACGGATGCTTCGGTAGAGGTTTCTGCAACAGAGGATTCTGCAGCAGAAGCTTCGGAAGTGGTCGAAGTGGTGGAAGTAGTCGAAGTAGTCGAAGTAGTGGAGGTGGTGGAGGTGGTGCTTTCGGTAGTTTCTTCAACAGAACCGATGATGAAGAGAACGAGAACGAGAACAACGAAGAGGATAGCGATGATCAAGGTAAGCTTCTGACGAGATTTATCCTTGTTGCCGATGTTGTTCTTTGCGAGATAAGATTCGCTTGCGCCCTGACCTGCAATGGAATTGCCGAGGCCGTGACGTTTGCCCTGCTGCATGCCGATAAGCACAACGAGAGCGATTGCGAGAACTAAAAGTATACCACCAATAATGTATTCGATAACGGACATAATATTATATTTCCTTTCAACATATATATGCGACGACAGAGATATTCCCAATCGCGGCTAAACTAAATAGTACCACAGACAAATCATAAATGCAATACTCAAGCAAAAAATTAATAATTTGTTCACAATTTAATGCATTTCTCGCGTTGCTGTTTTGTCGTCGGTCTCCTTGTTGGGCGATTTTTTCGCCTTTTTGTTTTTATCCTTGGTCGTTTTTTTGGTTTTTTGAGGCTTTTTTTCGTTTTCGGTGTAATCGGCGCCCTTAAGCTTGCCCGATTCACGTGCGCGAAGCACACCGCGGATGACCGCCATTACGACGGTGATCAGTATCCAAAGCGCGATAAGTCCGCCGATAACGTAAATGATCGTAAGCATTACGTCGCCGAAAAGGAAGTTTCCGACGCTGTCCATCGTAGATTTCAGTCCGTCGCCGTCGATATTGTCGCGGATGACGGCGTCGACTCTTGCGACCTCGTTGCCGTTATAGGAATAAACGACCGTGCCGACACGCTGACCTGCCGAAAGCGGTGCGTCGATCGTATCGAATTCCTTGCCGTTGAAGATCTTTTTGTAAACCGTGCTCTCGTCAAGGATAAGCTTGTATTCAAGCTTCACTCCCTCGACGTTGATAACGAGCTTTTCGATATTCTGTGCGGGCACAACCATTGCGTGATCGGTTTCGCCCGAATTAACGCGAAGCTCGCCGACAATGTTATCGGTCGTGGCAACAGGAAGAAGAACGAATGCTTCACGGGTCCAGTTGATAAGCTTGTTCATATCGGTATAGGCGTTGCCCGCACCGAGCGAATAGGAAACGCGGTTTTCCTCGTCACGCGTAACGATAAGACCGCTTGCACACATAACTACGAAAATATAGGTTCTGCCTTCCTTTTGGCTTGCGGTGATAAGGCAGTAGTTACCGGCCTTGTTAAGCTGACCTGCGATAAGTCCGATAGCGTTTTTGTTAAGATAGCCGTCTACGTAGTAGTTGCATTTAAGGTAATTTTTGTTGCGAACCGTGCTCTTGCCGTTGAAATAGGATTCAACGTCGGAAAGCTTTACAAGCTCGTCGTACTGATAAAACGCCGCCGCGATCTTTACGACCTCGCGCAGGGTCGAATATTGGTTTGCCGAATCAAGTCCGGTCGGGTTTTCGAATTTGGTACTCTGAAGTCCAAGCTCCTCTGCCTTTTTGTTCATTCTCGCAACGAATTCCATTATTCCGCCGCCGAGATATCTTTCGCCGAAATCACACGCGATCGCTGCAACGGCATCGTTCGCACAGGCAACGAGCGTTGCCGAGAAAAGCTCACGCACGGTACGCACCGAGCCCTCGGAATAGCCCATAACGGGAACGCGCACGTCGGCAATATCGCCCGAATTTGCGATCGCTTCCGCGGTAATGGTCACCTCGGTAGTGTCGCTTTTGAGTCCGCGCTCCTTAAGGATATCGCTTGCGACCATCAATGCAACGAGCTTTGTTGCCACGGTGGGAGCGACCTTTTCGTCAAGACGCTTTGAATAAAGAAATTGATCGTCGTCGATACAGTACGCCGCGAAAGCATTGCCCGAATTGATACCGGGATTATCGGCGATTTCGCCCTCTGCCGAAACGACGCCCGACAGGGAAACGACTGTAATCAAAAACGCAAGAAGCATTAATGATATTCTACGTATATATTTCATTTCAGAACTCCTTTAAAAGGTTTTTTGCGACGGAAATATCCTGCAAGACCCGTTCCTTAAGCTCATCCAACGAGGAAAACCTTTTTTCCTCACGGATAAAAGCGACGAATTCGGTTTCGACCGCCTTTGAATAGCAATCGCCCGAATAATCGAAAAGATAGGTTTCGCAAAGCGGCGTATCCTCGGCTCCGACAGTCGGCTTAACACCGACGTTTGCGACACCGCCGTATATTTTCCCGTCAACGCTGCATTTTACCGCATAAACGCCGTAGCGCGGCTTTGCAAGCTGCTCGGGATATTTTTGGTTAATGGTGGGAAAGCCCAATTCTCTGCCAAGCTGTCTGCCGCGGATAACCTCTCCGACAAAGGAAAAGGAATATCCAAGCAATGCATTTGCCTTTTCAAAATCGCCGTTTGCGATATGACCGCGGATAAGAGTAGAGCTTATGGGCACGCCGTCAAGCACGACGGCGTTGGGGGTGATAAACGTCACGCCCGAATCGGAAAGAAGGGATTTGATAAAGGAAACGTCACCCTCGCGGTTGTTACCGAAGCGGAAATCGTATCCGCAAACGATGCTTTTCGCGTTTAACAGATCGACGAAAACGCTTTTGACAAAATCGATCGCCTGCATATTTCTAATCTCGCTGAAGGGCACCGAGATTACGATATCGACACCGAGTGACGCCAAAAGAAGATTCTTCTTTTC
>JAFYON010000157.1 GCA_017560145.1 Clostridia bacterium
GAATAATAAAAATAATCTCTGCCGTTGATATCTAAAAGATACTTATCTTTATATTCGTCAAACGCCTTGTTATAATAATTTCTGCCGTCTTTATAATAATAACCAACAAAGAAATTATGAACCCACGCATGTACCTCAACTCCATGCTCATGCCCGATTCTTATAAACGCTTCAAGAACGTCATAGTCGGAACCATTCGTGAGATTTGCAACGCCATCAACTTCTACCTTATTTCCGATACAGTATCCTTCATACCATGTTTCAAGATAGAGCGCGTTTATATTAAGAGCTTTTATTTTCTGTATAGTTGCAAGAACCGCATCGTCGCTTTTTTCGGTTGCTCTATACCACACGGCGCGATTTTCAACGCCCTTAGACTCATAAAATGCATATTGAATCTTTTCGCAAGAGGAAATAACTGCATCAGCTTTTTCCAAAGCTAGCTCAAAGTCATACGCTACGAACGCTTCCTCGGCTTCAAGTATAACGTCTTTCAAAAGCTCAATTTGCTCGGTAATAGCGTTATAGTCAAGATTCAAAAGAGTTTTTTTCGCAACGTCCAATTTATCGCTGACAGTTGCAAAATCATTTTGCGCCGCATCAAGTCTTTGCTTTGGAGTTTTAATAAGAACAACCTTATTATTATCCAAAACAACCGTTTGACCAATAGCATACGCTTCGGATAGCGCTGTTTTATTAGAACCATGACCGGATAAAACAAAACCTCCACTTGGTATTGTCATATCACCATCGTAATCATCCGCAATCGTAATGCCGTTTTTGTCGATGGCAATTTCATAACCATAAGGATTTGTTTGCGTAGACGCCTTGTTCTTATAAAGGATCAACGTATCTTCGCTTCTAACGGTATTGACTCCATCGATTTCTAGTACATTTACAGAATATACGTCGCCCGCAAACCCCATCGATGCAGAAGCACCAACCCGAATGTTTTTGACTAAACTGTGGTATTCAGAATCTTTATGAACGCTTAAAACAAAACCGTTTTCGGGGATCACACTGTCGCCTTTACCGACGTTGACCTCAATTACCTCCCCATTTGCTATTACGATTTCACTTCCGTATACGTTTGAACCGGTAGTTTTTCCATATTCGGGGGTATAAACAACAGAAACACCCTCGGGTGCACGAACTCCGTTTTGAAAATCAAAGCCGAAATACTTTCCGTCTATTTCAACGTATTTGTTAGGAATAGTAAAATAATCAATGTAACCGGTCTTTATGCTTTTTCCTATTTTGAATTCTTGAGCTTTCGAAAGCGCACCATTACCAACAAAAGTTATTACAAAGCCATTACCTTCCGGTATCAAAGTCCTTTCGTTATTGCTGCCAATCAATGCTACGTAATCGTTCACAATAACAACATCGACGCGTTCTTTGTCGATTGAAGGCGTAACGGAAGACGAATAATCGCCGTTAAACACATAGATTCCTTCATTAACAACGTTTTCGACGTTTACATTGTTACCGTTCAATTCATAGACGTTATTATTAATTATTATCGCAGGGTTATCGCTATAAGAATTACATTTATCCAAATCCGTAGTTTTTACCCTTTCTGCATTTATATAATAATATTCGGCAAACGCAACATTTACCTTGCCCGTAAAGACAAACATAGCCTCACCCTTTTTAGGCGTTACGATTGAAGTTTTGCTTTCTACCGAAACGACCTCAAAGTTAGCTTTAGAAGCAGCTTTAACGGTTACTACGATGTTTTCTACAGCAATTTCATTGCCCTTGAACTTATCGGTAATATAATATATTTTATCTTCTTGAAAATCGAATTCAGGATCAACCATATTGATGCGACGAGTAGCAATCGAAGATAAATAATCAGGCGAAACAGTTGCATAATCAGTGCGTTCAAAAAAAGCCGAAATCTTATTTTCATCATCAACTGTAATAATCTGGCCAACGTTTAATCTAATACCCTGAAGCATCTCATTTGGGATAACTAACGCAAATCCGTTGTACGGAATCACCCCGTTTTTAGTTTCTTCGGTCTTATCGACTACATCAAATTCATATCCGTCATTCTTCATCGTCGCACGTACCGAAACAACAGTACAATTGGGCATTTCAACACCGATAACGGGTGAATATTTTTCGTTTAGGCAATATTTATTTGTATAAATAACAACCGCGTTTTCTTTCGGATTTGTATTAATGCTATTAACTTCAAATGCCTTGTTGCTGATATTTACCGTAAAATTATAATCAGACGAAGGCTCGTCGAAAAACGAGCTTTCGTCTGTATTATCAGTTTGACACGCAACAAACATCGGCAAAACGAAGATAAACGCAAGAATCAAGCCTGCAATTTTACTCATTCGTAATCAACCTTTTTGCGCTTATAAATTTTAATTTTATTTGCTATATAAATCGCCAAAATTATCGCTATCACAACTGCACATATAATATATACAGTGTAATTACTGCTCTCTTCAGTGATTGTTGCACCGAGCGCCGTCCATTTATCCGCCATATATCCCTTTGTTTCTTCGGGAAGATTTACAAAAGAGTTAGTATAAACGTTTTCAGACGACTCATAAAGAATTTTATATGCATCAGGATGTAATTCCTCCAAAAATGCAATATAATCTTCATTTTCAACAACCGCCGTATTAGGTGATGCGTAATACATATATTCCGCATTCGCTTGTGCAATCGAAGGATCC
>JAFYON010000158.1 GCA_017560145.1 Clostridia bacterium
GAGGTCGTGGGTTCGAGTCCCATCCGAATCGCCATTGCTTATCGGTTTCGGTAAGCAATATGCCTCTGTAGCTCAGTTGGTAGAGCAGGAGACTGAAAATCTCCGTGTCATTGGTTCAATTCCGATCGGAGGCACCAAAAAATAAGAGTAAGTCAAAAGACTTACTCTTATTTTTTGTGTTTGTGTCCGCAAGGACACAACATCGTTTGACCGCTTGCGGTCAACATCATTATGAGCGAAGCGAATACATCGTTTCTAATATTTGCGGACACAAAATGATGTTTTGGCTTCGCCAAAAACGATGTGATGCTTCGCATCAACGATGTTGTGCTTCGCACAAAATTATTGCACTTCGTGCAAATTTGTGATATGATATATAACAAGCGAGGTGATAGCGATGAAAGAAGATAAGCTTTCCGTTTTATCTATGCAATTATCGGTTGACATTTTGAAATTGGCAAAAGAGCTTCGGGCAAAGCACGAAACGGTTATATCAAACCAAATCAGCAGAAGCGCTACAAGTGTTTGTGCTAATATTGCAGAAAGCAAATACGGCCATAGCCGTGCTGACTTCATTGCTAAACTTGAAATTGCTTTAAAAGAAGCAAATGAAACGGGCAAATGGCTTGAAATGCTGTTAAAAACCGAATATATTAATGAATCAACATACAGGGCTATTGATAAAACCTGTTCAACTATTCGTATCTTGTTGATCGCTTCTATTAAAACTGCAAAAAGCAAATTATAATAATGAAGTTGATTAAACAAAAATAGGGTTCTATATGAAAAAAATTACTCTAATTCTTACGTTAATAATCACGTGTTTCTCACTCTCTTCTTGTGAAAAGGTGTACGAGGATATGCCTGTAATTACTGAGGGCGAGTTTCCCTTTGTTGTGGAATATGAGTTGAACGGCGAAAAATATGTAATTTCGGATACCGTTTGTTGCACCTTCGACGGCTATGACAAATCAAACCCCTTTCCGTTTATCGATTACTCGCGCACTTGGTATCAAAAGCTTAAAAGCGGAAATGAGGATAAGCGTTTGCTTATCGAGTTCCCCGTAAACAGCGAATCGCTCATTACCGAGGGAAGAATCAACGTTGCGTCGAAGGTGATCCTTTTTTACGGCGGCGGAGGATATTATCTCGGCGATCCGAATGATATCGATCGCGAACCTTGTATTAATTACGTTGAAGAATATCAGTCCTCCGAAAACGTGTCGCACGTTATCTCGACCGAGATGTCGTTTGAACAGTTAGAGAAATTATTCGGCATAAAGGTAACACGCTTCGAGTTTGCAAGTCCTATCGAAAACGAATTCAAAGAATATAATGACTAACAAAAAAGCACCGAAAATCGGTGCTTTTTGATTTAATAGCATTTTTTGCAAGGTTCATAGCCGTGTTCTTTGGCATATTCTTTTGTTACCTTGTTTGGATTTTTCATATTGCTACAGTTTTTATTTGAATGGTATTTAGAACCGC
This sequence comes from Clostridia bacterium, assembly GCA_017560145.1. GTDB lineage: Bacteria > Bacillota > Clostridia > Oscillospirales > CAG-382 > Coliplasma. Next base: position 1,489 of record JAFYON010000158.1, read on the forward strand.
TTTGAGGTATCCAAACCCATTCTTCCTCGGGATCTTCAATAGATTCTTCAATAGACTCGTCCTTAGGCTCTTCTTTAGGTTCTTCTTTAGACTCTTCGTTGGGCGTTGATGTCGTTTCATCCTTAGGGTTTTCATTAGAAACCTCTTTAGACTCTTCGTTTATTACAACGCTTTCTTCGTATTCCGAAATATCCTCGTTATTTGTTTCTGATGAGGCTATTAACGATTCGTCGAAATTCGATATATTCTCAGTATCGACAGTAGGATCTTCTGAAAATAGGTTGTTTACGAGCAAACTTGTGTCGTTGAGCAGATTTTCAAAGTCGTCAATATCGTAAGCGCAAGCGAATAAAGAAACACAAAGAGAAAATATAGTTAAAATTAACGCTAATTTTTTCATGTTAATATCCTTTTATTCAACTGTTACCCAGTGGGTGGTGCCGCCGCAGGAGTTGCCGAGTATTACGTAATCGATGCTGATACGCTCTGCGCTTTTTGCATTCACGGTGATCTTTACGACCTCGCTGCGCTCGTCGACGACGTCGCAAAACGGTCTGCCGTCGGCGATTCTGAACCACCAACGTCCGTTCTTTTCGGTGAGGAGCGATTTATCCACACCGTCGAAGCAGGAATCAAGGCTGGGGAAGTTATAAGGCCCTGTAAGCGCTTTTGCGTTTATGATGTCGCCATCCTCCTTGCGCGTCATAACGAACAGCACACCGCTGTTTCCACGCTTGAAGAAGGTAAAGGTCTTTTCGCAGTCTGCATCGTTCACGATGGTGAAATTATCGGTATACTGAACCATCCAGTTGCCGATGTTTGCGGGCTCGCCGCTTGAATCGGCGCGCTCGGTATCGATAACGATATCGTTGCCATCGGTATCGACACATTGGAAGATCATCATATCCGTGCCGATCGCCGGATCAACGCCGTTGGGGTTGAGTGCGGTCACCCATCTTGTCGATTCGATAACCTTTTCCTTAAGCTCGTATTTGGCGTAAGGGGTGTTTTTCGAAGCAAAATCGGGATCGTAATATTTGGTATAGCGGAAGGGAAGATCGCCCTTTTCGGTATTGTTATCGACGAAGAGGGTTATGTTCGATTCGATAATGCCGACAGTCGGGTCGACACCCTTATACTGCTTGGAATAATCGGTCATCCTTTGGGTCTTGCTGTTGAAGCGCTCGGTGATAAAGCCCTGCTCTTTGGGGTTTGCGCGCACTTGCGTTGCATCGGTATAGACGTAGAAGGTGCCTGTTGCGCTACCGCCCGAGATATTGAATTTAACAACAGCATTCGAGCATTTTCCGGGGAGGATGGGCACGTCGGCAGAGGAGAAGATATTGGCGTTGCCGTATGCATCCTCGCTCGTGCCGCCGAGCACGTAGATATATTCGCCCGCAGGGATCTTGACGGTAACGGGCTTGCGCGCCTTCGGGGTATAATCGATATAATCGCAACCGACGTAGATGGGGTTGACGCTTCCGTCTTGATTGAAATAATCCTCGGGAAGCTCGAACCTGTAGTTGAAATAATCGCTCCACGAGCGTTGACCGAGCCATTCACCGTCGGGCTGGAAGCCGAGGTTAGTGACGGTAACGGTAATTTCGGTTTCGCCCTCGTTTAAGAGCTGATAGCCGAAATAAACCGGAACGCCCGTGTGGTTGGAATGCTCGTAGGTGAAATTTACGTCGCCGCTTAAGTCCTTCGTGCGCAATATTGCCTGACCGATGTCCTCGGGGGCAAGCATTTCGGGGTTGTTGGAATAGATATAAGTTCCGCCCTTGCGCTTTTCGTATTCAACCGTTGCACGATAAGGCTTTTCGGTAAGCGAAAATTTCTTTTCGCCGTAATAAAAGCGATTATCATAGGGCTGGCCGTTTTCGTTATATTGCGGTTTGGCGAAATTGACTGTCAATTCGCCGTTTTCAATCGAATATTTTCTCATAGATCAACACCTGCATAGGCATAAAACCATCTGCCGCCGATATTAACGGCAAGGTAATCCTTGTTAAGCTCGGTATCGCCCGTTCTGACCTTCATTTTGACGATCGCCACGGAATCGATGGAAGCGGAACCGTTTTCGATCTTTTCGTTGTATTTACGAAGCGCTTCCTCGTATTTACGGCTTCCTTTTTCGTATTCAAGCGCAGAAACGAGCTTGAATTCTATCTCGTCGAGCTCATATTTGGGAGTTTTTCCGACGTACGCCTTTTCGAGATAGTCCTCTAAAAGTCTGTCGCTTGTGAATTGGTTGCCGTAAAGCACGACCTTGTTATATTCCGAGGAGTATTCGATCATTCCGTCGATATCGTATAAAAACGCGGCTGTTTCATATTCCTTGATAGCCTCTGCAGGGGTGGAGGCGCCGGTTATTGCAAGGTCGGCAACAAAGAGTATACCGATAGCAACGCCAACGCCGATAGCGCCGCAGAGAAGGAAGACGATAAGCTTTTTGACCTTGGGGTTCAATTGCGTTTTTTTCGGGAGCTTATCCTCGATCGGGTCGTAGATGTCTATTTCACGTCTCATATTTTAGGCATTCTTTCTTTTCTTGAATACAGAAAGGATTGCGGTGATGATTGCCGCGATTGCGATAGAGATCGCAAGGGTAAGGGTGGTTGCATTCCAGAAGCCGCCTTCTTCATCGGTGGTGTCGGTGGAGACCTCTTCGGATACTGCTTCGGATGTTGCTTCGGATGCTTCCTCGGATACTACCTCGGATACAGCTTCGCTCGGTTCGGTGGGATAACGGTCGGAAAGCTTGCAATTGAAGAGCTTTTCAAGCAAGCCGTTGGTCTGGATAGCCTGATTCCAGATACCGTGGCCGCCGGTAGCGTATTCGGTATATTCGATCTTGTCGCCGCCTGCACGCTTGATAGCGTTAACGGTGAGCTTTGTGCCCATATAGGGAACAGAGGTATCGTTAACAGCGTGGAAGGTGAAGATGGGGGTGTCCTTAAGTAAGTCTGCCTTGTCGGGGTCGCCGCCGCCGCAGATGGGAATAGCTGCCGCGATAACGTCGTTATGACGGGTGATGATATCCCAGGTAGCAAAGCCGCCCATAGAAAGTCCGATCGCATAGATTCTGTCGGTATCGACGCTGTATTTAGCCTCGAGGTCCTCGAGAAGCTCCATAACAGCGATCATTTCGTTGGATTCCGCAACGGTATCGGTGGAATATGCGCCGTTTGACCAAGGGGTGTCTACCCATTGGTTGTTAAGGGGGCATTGGGGAGCGACGATGATGCAATCCTCGGGTGCGTTGTCATAGATGTACTGAACGAGGTGGAAGAATTGCAATTTGTTGTCGTTACCGCGCTCGCCTGCGCCGTGGAAGAAGAAAATAAGGGGATAGGACTTGTTGTCATCATAGTTATCGGGGAGGATAAGGCGATAGGGGAGTACGGTATTGGTATTTTTGTAGGTGTTGAAGCTTGCGACTTCGTTAATGTCGCCCTTTGCGCTTGCGGTAATGGGGAGAGTTAAGAATAACATAGTTAAAACAAAAGCGATAAATCTTTTCATCGTTATCTCCTTTAAAATTTTTTATCATTATATCATACTAAAATCCAAATTGCAAGAAAAAAGAGGACGCGTTTGCGTCCTCTTTAAGGTTTTTATTCGATAACGATTTCGATCGTGCAGGGCTTCGATTTGCCAAGACCTGCGTTAAAGGTGTAAACAAAGGTTACGGTGCCGGTGAAGTCCTTTTCGGGGTAGTAGACGAAGGAGCCGTCTGCGCCGAGAGTAAGGCTGCCGTGCTCGGTGCTCTGTATAACGTCGATAACGTAATCAACCTTGTCTTCGCTGATCGAGCCTGTGATGATTTCGTTTGCCTTGCCGGTGATCTGAAGAGTTTCAAGAGCATCGGGATATGCTTCGAGAGTGCCCTTGATGAACTGATAGGTGTAGTCGTAAAGCTGTCTTACCTTGGGATCGCCCGATACGGAGGCTGCATAGTATGCGGTAACCTCCTGATAGTACATGTGGATACAGTTCTTGAGGTAGCCGAATTCAACGCCGCCCATAAGATATTCGATATATCTCTGACGGAGAACGGGGTCGTTGAGGTTAGCCGAGCCGATTTCGATTTCGATACCCATACCGTACTGACGGATGTAGTTAGCCGCCTGTTCAAGTCTGCCTTCACCTACTGCGGTGTCAAACGCATAGCTGGGCTGCATTACTGCAACGTCGATATCGCAATCCTTCCAGTATTCAACGCCGGGAGCGTTGTACCAAGGAATCCAGAAGAGGTCATAGCCGTGAGCATGACACTTCTTTACGGTCTGCTTGATAATTTCGGGGTCGTTGTTTTCGGGATAGATACCCTCGTGGTACCAGTAGTAGCCCATAAGCTCGAGGTTTTCAAAGCCTGCTTCCTTGAAGCGCTTTTCAACGTCGTTCATATAAGCTTCGATAGCAGCGATTCTGTCTGCTTCGGTATTGATGATATTGGACTTGCCGTCGCCGTCGAAATCACCGTAGTCGGAGCCGATGGTGGGCTTGTAGATGGTGATACCGATACCGTACTTGAAGTTCTTGTCGAGTCCAAGCTCGGTCTTGATCTGACCTGCAAGCTTGTCCATTACCTTTAAGTTCTTGTCATCGGCAAAGATCGAGTCGAGCATCCAGTCGAGGTCTGCCTTGGTGATTGCCGAGTTGTTAGCCTTGCCGGAGGGGAGATCGCCGCTCTGGAGGAAGAGGAAGCTGTCAAACAAGGTGTCCTTGATATTGCCCTCGGTATCAACGTATGCGAGATAACGGAGGAGCTCGCTTTCGGAGTAGCCGGGTCTGTCAACGCGGTGATAGAGCAAGCAAACGTCCTTGTAGCCCTTGATGAGGTCTTTGCTGGGAGCGAGATAGCCAAGGTCGCCCTCGCCACGCTTGGGATACTTAGCCTCGGTGATGGAGGGAGTGCCCTTGGTAGAGGTGCAGCCGTTGATTTCGATTTCGGAGAAGCCTACCCAGCCGTTAGTCATCATATAAACGCTGACGTAACGTGCCTTGACAGCCTTCTTAAGCTTGAGGGTCGCGTTGTAGAGGCAGTCCGCGCTCGAGGGAGCGGGCTCGCAGGTGCCTGCGTTGTACCAGTTCTTGCCGTCGTCGGAGATATAAACGTCGTAAGCGGCAGGAGGAGCAACGCCCCAGCTTTGCTTGTTGATAAATTCGATATTGATGCTCTTAACGGTGCTGGTAGCGCCGAGATCGAAGAATACCTCGAGAGGAGCGGAGGAGTTGTGGATCTTGAAGAACCAACCGTTGTGGATATCGTTGTTGGGTGCCTTTTTACCGTCGGTGATAACGGTGGTGTTGGCAGCGGTGGTATTGTTAAGCTGAACGTCGATATCTTCGGGAATGTAAACCCACTGCTTAAGACCGAGTGCAAGGTTTACGTCCTTGGAAGAGGGGTTGTCCCATTCCTTTACGGTGAGGTCGAAGGTTGGGTAGGGATAATTGCTGTTGCCCGAGCCGCCGAGAGAGTGAACGTAAACCGCAGCCTCTTCAACGAGGTATCTTGCAGTGTCGGTAGCTTCGATGGTGAACTTGATGTATCTGCCGCTTGTAGCTTTGGTAAGCGAGAGCGGATATTCGAAATTGTTCTGCTTGGTGGCGGGAGCGAATACTCTGCCGACGTCGGTAAAGGTCTTGCCGTCTTCACTTACCGAATAGGTAACCGCAACGGGAAGGCTGTTGCCGATGGTGTTGGTAGCATAGCAGACAAGACGGAAATCGGAAAGGTCATTTCTGGAGGTGTTGAGGTCAACGACGATCTCAACGTTCTGGTTACCTTCATAGGCAACCCAGTTGCCGCCGCTGAGCATACCGGTGATCTTGCCGTCGGTAAGATAGTTGCCGTTGTCCTTAAAGCCGGGAGCAGCTTCGGAGGATACGGTGTAGCTCTTCTTGAGGGTAGCGAGCGAAAGAGCAACCTCGGTATCGACTTCGTTGGTGCCTTCGAACTTGACAACGCCGAGCTTGTCGTATGCCGCCTTGAGGTTGTCAAGGAGGAGCTCGTTAACGTCTGCAACCTTTTCAACGTTAGCTACAATCTGCAATTCATCGAGGAAGAGCCAGCCGTTTTTGATAACGATGAAGCGAACGTAGCGTGCCTTAACGTAATTTTCGGTCTTGAGAACCGCTTCAACACGTTGACCCTCAACGAAATCGGGAATTTCAAGGTCGCCTACGTCGTAGAACTTCTTGCCGTCGACAGAAGCCATTACGCGAACCATCTGAGGAGCTCTTATGCCCGCGTTGTTGGTGGAAAGGTAGCCAAGGCGGAATTCATAAAGATTGTCGTATTCCTCGCCAAGGTCGGTGGTGATAACGAGGGGAGTGGTGCCGTGGTAGCCGTTATAGTCGGCTGCGTTGTAATCGGCACTGTTTGAGGGGCCTAAAACGCCGTCGGTAAGCTCGATACCATAGGTATCGGGATATTGGTCGCCGGCTGCAACACTGTTGCTGTAAGCGCGGCCGTTACTAACTACTGTAGAAAATTCGGGATTGTTGACAACGTCGCCCTTGATAATCTCGGCGCCATCGTCCTTGCTTGTTTCGGTTTTGGAAGATTCAGAGCTTTCGGTGCTTTCCTCAACCGATGCTTCGACATCGCTGCTTTCGGTAACTTCGCTGTCGTCGCAGGAAGCGAGAACGCCCAAAAGCATGGTGATCGCAAGCAACAAAGCAAGCGTGGATTTAAACCATTTTTTCATTTTTTGCCTCCATAGGTGTAAAGTTAAAACATTATATCACATACGGTGCAAAATTGCAAGAATAAAGTTTGTGTTTTTCCCCTTCGCAGAAGTAAAAAATCAGCCTGCGGTGTGGGTGGTGATGATTAAATTTTTAAGCGCGTTGGATTTGTTTATATGCTCGGTGTAGGCGTGTATGGTATCGTTCAATTCCTTTTCGTCAAAAAAGAAAGTCACGCAGTATTTTCGCGAAACTAAATTTCAGTTTTCTTTTCATAAATTCACTTTTTATATTACCTCTGCATTGCAAAAAAGGCTTCGCCCGAAACGTGGCCCCGAAAATCCTTGTGATTTCATTGGAGAGTGTAGCGACAAAAAAAGAACGATTCAAGAATCGTCCTTTAATTAATTTATTTTAGGAGGTTTTTTTGGGGGGGAAACAGTTCGAGAGAGGGACTTTTTGCAAAAAGCTCCTCTCTCGGAAATAAACGGCATATTAAATATTGTTGATTATTTCGCTGATGACGGAGTTGGAAACACGGAAGCCCTTGGAATTGAGTGAAAGGATGCCGTTTTCAAAATCTCCGTATCCGAGCGAGGCGATACTTGCCGCCGTCTTTTTTGCTCCTTCGGGAATTTCGGCGCCGTCGCTCGTGCGCAGACCAAGCATTATCGCTTCCTCAAGCGCCTCTTCGGGTGTTATCTCGGGCGAGTCTTCATAATCGGTCGGGGCGAAAAGCCCAAGCTCGCTAAGGCGGATATATTCGTTCACGTCGGCAACGTTCGAAAACCGACGGTTGTTATAAAACGAATGCGCGCTTGCACCGAATCCGAAATATTCGGTACGCTTCCAATATGCAAGGTTGTGGCGCGAGCGCTTTCCGTCCTTGCAGAAGGAGGAGATCTCGTAATGCATAAATCCGCCGGCGCTCAATTCCTTGCAAAGCAATTCGTATTGCGCCTCCTCGATTTCCTCGGTGGGAAGTGCAAGACTGTCGCGGCGGTCATAAAGCGGCGTGCCCTCCTCGAGCTGAAGCGAATACGCCGAAATATGCACAACGTTGGTTGACATAATTTTCGAAAGACTATCGCTTAGCATTTCCTTCGTTTGGGAGGGAAGTGCAAAGATAATATCCGCGCTTACGTTATCAAACCCGACCTTGTGGGCGTTTTCGATGCATTCGACCGCATCGGCAAAGCTATGAATTCTGCCAACGGATTTAAGAATACCGTCGTCTGCCGACTGAACACCAACCGATAAACGGTTAAAGCCCTGATCGCGCAGCTGCTTCAAGCCGTTAAAATCGACAGTCTTTGGGTTGACCTCAACCGTGATCTCGCAATCGTCGGCAAGCTTGAATCTGCCTTGAACAGTCGAAAGTAGTTTACATAATCTTTCTATGCCGAGCATCGGAGGCGTTCCTCCGCCGAAATAGACCGATGAAACCGTCTTTTCGGTGCTGAAAAAGCTTAACTGGCTTAAAAGCGCGTTGAAATAATCCTCCTTGACGGTGTCGTTTGCGCCGCCAAGCGAATAGAACGCGCAATAATCGCACTTTTTAACGCAAAAGGGGATGTGAAAATACAACGCGATATTATTCATCGTCGTATTTAAGCACTGCCATAAACGCTTCCTGCGGAACCTCAACGGTACCGAGCGTGCGCATACGCTTTTTACCCTCTTTTTGCTTTTCAAGAAGCTTCTTTTTACGGGTGATGTCACCGCCGTAGCACTTTGCAAGAACGTCCTTTCTCATCGCCTTTACGGTTTCACGGGCGATGATCTTGCCGCCGATAGCAGCCTGAACGGGAATTTCAAAGAGCTGACGGGGGATATTGTCCTTAAGCTTTTCGCAAATACGTCTTGCTCTTGGATAAGCTCTGTCGGAATGAACGATAAAGGAAAGCGCGTCGACAACGTCGCCGTTTAAAAGGATATCAAGCTTGCTCAATTTGCTGGGTCTGTAATCCTTGAATTCATAGTCGAGCGAGGCATAGCCCTTGCTCTTCGATTTAAGCGAATCGAAAAAGTCGTAAACGATTTCGTTAAGCGGCAACAAATAATGCAATTCGGCGCGGTTTGTGTCGATGTATTTCATATCGATATATTCGCCGCGACGGTCGTTACAAAGCTGCATTATCGTGCCGACGTATTCGGTAGGAGTTATAACGGTTGCCTTAACAAAGGGCTCGCAAGCCGTTTCGATAACGGCAGGGTCGGGGTAGTTGGTGGGGTTGTCGATATAAACGATTTCGCCGTTGGTCTTGTGTATTTCGTAAATAACGCTCGGCGCGGTGGTTATGAGGTCGAGCATAAATTCACGTTCAAGACGTTCCTCGATGATCTCCATATGAAGAAGTCCCAAAAATCCGCAACGGAAGCCAAAGCCCAACGCTACCGAGGTTTCAAGCTCATAGGTAAAGGAGGAGTCGTTTAATCTTAATTTATCAAGCGCGTCCTTCAGATCGCCGTATTTACTGCCGTCTGCGGGATAGATGCCCGCATAAACCATCGGCTGGCTCTTTTTAAAGCCGGGAAGCGGTTTTTCACACGGGTTATCGCAAAGAGTAACGGTGTCGCCGACGTCGGTATCGGCAATGTTTTTGATGCTTGCGGTGAAGTAACCAACCTCGCCTGCCTCAAGACATTCCTTCTTGTCAAGCGAGAAGGTCGAAAGCGTACCCAATTCAACGATTTCAAATTCGGCACCCGTGTGCATCATACGTACTCTGTCGCCAACGCGCATTCTGCCGTTTTTAACACGAAGGTAAACTATAACGCCCTTATAGGAATCGTAATAGCTGTCGAAAACAAGCGCCTCGAGCGGCTTTTCGGCATCGCCCTTGGGGTGGGGGATGTTCTTTACTATCTGCTCAAGCACGTCCTTGATGTTGGTGCCCATTTTTGCGCTTATGCAGGGCGCTTCGTCGGCAGGGATGCCGATAATATCCTCGATCTCGCGCTTTGCCATTTCGGGGTCGGCGGAGGGGAGGTCGATTTTATTGATAACCGGTAAAATTTCAAGATCGTGATCGACCGCAAGATAAGCGTTTGCAAGCGTTTGCGCTTGGATGCCCTGAGTCGAGTCGACGATAAGCACCGCACCCTCGCAAGCAGCCAAGGAGCGCGAAACCTCGTAACCGAAGTCGACGTGACCGGGGGTATCGATAAGGTTAAGGGCATAGGTCTCGCCGTCGTCTGCCTTGTAGTCAAAGCGAACTGCGCGCGCCTTTATCGTAATTCCGCGTTCGCGCTCAAGCTCCATATTGTCGAGCATCTGCTCGTCAATATCGCGCTTCTGAACCGCGCCCGTGTATTCAAGCAAACGGTCGGCAAGCGTGCTCTTGCCGTGGTCGATGTGGGCTATTATAGAAAAATTCCTGATTTTTTCAATGTTGGTCATAACAGTTTTCCCGTATCTATATTTAATCATTTTATTATACTATGCTTTTAATAATTTTTCAAGTGTGTTTTATATTAATATATATAATATATATTGCGAGAAAAACTTTTCTTACAAGTCTTTCTCGCGCTCTTTTCAAAAAGCTTTCAATATTATTTATTTTTTGTGCACTGATGTTGCGTTTGCCATATTTGTTACCTGCGGGCGATTCGTGAATCGCCCCTATAAATCATTTTTTACAAAATACAAAATACAAAAACGTAAACATAAACGAAACGCAAAAATATTAATAATTCAAATAACAATCAAAACTGTAGGGGCGATTCACGAATCGCCCGTGATGGTGACAAACAAAAAAGACGGTACAATTACCGTCTTTAAAATAATTAATTTATACTGAAAGCTTTTGAAAAAAGAGCGCGAGAGAAAGACTTTTTTAAAAGTTTTTCTCTCGCAAAATTCTTCTTATAACTTATTTCTTCTTACCGATTTTGGTAAGCGCGTTCCAGATCATACCGGACATAAATACCGAGGAGAAGAGACCTGCGAAGATGCCGATGATGATGGGAAGTGCGAACTGCTGGATGGAGTCAACACCGAGGATGTAGATCATACCGATGGTAAGAAGGGTAGTGATGGTGGTGTTAACGCTTCTGCCGAAGGTTTCGTGGATACCGGTGTTAACAACGTCTGCAAAATCGGTGTCTGCTGCAGCCTTTGCCTTGTTTTCACGGATGCGGTCGAACACAACGATGGTCGCGTTGATCGAGTAACCGAGGATGGTAAGCAATGCTGCGATGATGTTCGAGTTAACGGGGATCTGAAGGAGCGAGTAAGCCGCGAAGATGACGAAAAGGTCGTGTGCAAGACAGAGAACTGCTGCGATACCCGATTTAGCCTCGAAACGGATCCAGATGTAAACGAGCATAAGCACGATTGCAACGGCAACTGCGATTATAGCGGTTCTGGTAAGCTGATCGCCGATGGTGGGAGCGATGGTGCTGATCTGGATGTTATTTGCGTTTGCGTTGGTATACTTTGCGGTAAGTGCATCCTCAAGAGCAACGGTCTGCTCGGTGGTGAGCGCCGCGGTGCCGGTACGGATGATTGCCATATTGATGTTATCGGTCGACTGGGTGGTGGAGGAAACGTAATCGTTACCAAGCTTTTCGTGGTTTCTGATGATATCGTTGATATCGTCGCAAACCTCTTTGGTTACCTCGGTGCCGAGGTCGATTTTGATTTCGGTACCGCCGGAGAAGTCGATATCGATGTTAAAGCCTCTTACGAAGAAGGAGATAAGACCGACAAGGATTACGAGCGCAATTACGCAAAGAGTAACCTTTTGATTTTTAATAAAGTGAAACTTGCTCATTATTTTGCTCTCCTTCCCAACGATCTGTATTTTTTAGGTTCGGTAATGCCCATACCAATGCAGAGGTTAAGGAGTGCCTTGGTGATAACCAATGCGGTGAAGAGCGAGATTACGATACCGATGAAGAGAGTCGAAGCGAAGCCCTTGATGGTACCCGAACCGAGGAAGTAAAGAACGGCACAAGCGATGATGGTTGTAACGTTCGAGTCGAGAATTGCAGAGAATGCTCTCTTAAAGCCTGCCTTAACAGCCGCCTTTGCGCTCTTGCCAAGGTCGATTTCTTCCTTAACGCGCTCGAAGATGACAACGTTTGCGTCAACTGCCATACCGATCGAGAGGAAGATACCTGCGATACCTGCAAGGGTAAGGTTGGTGCCGAAAATAACGAGAACAAGACCAAAGATACCAACGTAAGCAACGAGTGCGATCGAAGCCATAATGCCGGGAACCTTGTAATAGATGCTCATAAAGATAAGAACCAAAAGAACGCCGATAGCACCTGCGATAAGCGAGGTGGAAAGCGAATCCTCACCAAGAGTTGCGCCAACGGTTCTTTGCTCAACGGTAACGAGCTCGTAACGGAACGCACCTGCATTGATGTTGTTTGCAAGAGCGGTAGCGGTTTCATAGGTGAAGCTGCCGGTGATGATCGCCTGACCGTCGGTGATTTCTTCGTTAACGGTGGGCTGGCTGATCAACTGACCGTCGATATAAATACCGATAGCGTCCTTGGAAGCAGCCGCGGTCTTGGTAGCAGCCGCGAACTTCTTTGCGCCTTCATCGGTAAGAGTAAGGGAAACGGCGTATTCATATTTGCCTTCGGAAACCTGGAAGTTGCCGCCGACAGCGGATTCAACGTGTTCACCCTCGAGAACAACGGTGCCGTTTTTGTCCTTGAACTGAAGCTTTGCGGTCTGCATAAAGCTTGCGATAGCTTCGTTAGGATCTTCAACGTCGGGGATTTCGATAGTGATCATATCGTCACCGGTGAGATAACAAAGCGCTTCGGTAAGGCCCTGACCGTCAAGACGGTCTCTCATTACGGTGTAAACGGAATCCATGCCCGATTCAAGATCGGCGCCTGTATCCTCGGTGTTAGCTTGGAAAGTAACAACAGAACCGCCGGCAAGGTCAAGACCCAAGCGGATAGTTCCTTTTTCAAATATTCCTTTTAACTGCGTATCGTCGTCGATGTAAATACCGGTGACCGTAATCATGCAAACGAACACGATTGCGAGCAACAGCAACACAAAACGCGAGATATTAGCAGTGCGTGAGTAATTCATCGCAAATACCTCCGGAAAGTTTTTTTAACATTTCAATTATACATACGTTCGCTCTATAAGTCAAGCATTATTTTACTAAAGTGCACAAAATAGAGCAACAATTTACAAATAATCAATAAATAAAGCGCAACGCCTTTTCCTTGATTTCGATAACGGCGTTTTCGGTCGCTCCGCCGTTTTCTCCGTCAAGCGACCATTCGTTTTTGCTTCCGCTTATAAAGCTTACCTTTTTCGCCTTGCGCTTGACAAAAAGAGGGGAATCGAGCCTGCCATGCATAAGCGAATTGATAAGCGAGGTCGTTTCGCCGACACCTTTAGGCGCTTTGATCATCGTCAGCTCAAAGTAACCGTCGTCAAACAAAACGTCGTCCTTCGGGTATTTGAAAACGCCGCCGACACTATAGGTGCTCGAAACTCCGGCGAGTATATATTCGCCGTCGAGATTTTCGCCGTCACAGTCGACCGAAAGCTTCATTTTGTGGGTGTGGAAGAGCGAGCTTGCGCCCTTCATCAGATACGCGCTGTGACCGAGCGTGTTTTTCATCTTCTGACTGGTTTTAAAGGATGCATCGGCAAACATACCGACGCAGGCGATATAAACGAAATATCTGTCTCCGAAAAGCCCGATATCGATATATTTCGGCTCCTTTGTTGCAATAGCCTCGCAAGCTTCGGTAATATCCTTGGATAAATTCAAGGATTTGCCGAAATCGTTCGTCGAGCCCAATGGGATATAGCCGAGAGGAACGTCGATACCGCTTTGCATAATACCGTTTATTACGTTATTAAGCGTGCCGTCACCGCCGATCGCAACGACGGTGCCGTAATTTTTGCATTCCTTGGCGATCGTTTTTTCGGTCTCGCCGCCCGAAACGGTGGGAAGCACCGTAACGCGAAAGCCGTGGTTCGTTAAATTTTCAACAGTGTTAAAAAGTATCTCCTTGCCCTTGCCCTTGCCCGCAACGGGGTTAAGCACGAGCAGAAGCGAGTTGTTCGATCGTTGATAGCTCATAGCCCTTAAAAATTCCTTTTTCGGTAATGATTCCGGTGATAAGCTCGTTGGGGGTAACGTCGAATGCAGGGTTGTAAACCGAAACGTTTTTGTGCGTCATACGCTTTTTGTAATGCATTTCGGTAACCTCGCTTGCGTTGCGCTGCTCGATAACGATATCCTTTCCGCTTTCGCAGAACGGGTCGATCGTCGAGAGGGGAGCGCAAACGTAAAAGGGAATGCCGAAGTGCTTTGCGATAATAGCCACGCCAAGCGTGCCGATCTTGTTTGCCGCGTCGCCGTTCATCGCAATTCTGTCGGCACCGACAAGCACCATATCGATCATGCCCTTAGCTATTAGCGAAGCCGCCATATTGTCGCACTGGAGGGTGACGGGTATGCCGTTTTCGGCAAGCTCAAACGCCGTTAATCTTGCGCCCTGAAGGAGAGGGCGTGTTTCGTCGGCATAAACGCTCACACTCTTGCCGTTTTCGTGCGCGGTATAAATCGGAGCAAGCGCCGTGCCGTAGCGTACCGCCGCCAAAGCACCTGCGTTGCAGTGAGTCAAAATACGCGCGCCGTCACGGATAAGCGTGTCGCCGTAAAAGCCGATCATTTTGCAGGTTTCGATATCCTCGTTATAGATCGCAAGCGCTTCTGCCTTGAGCGCAATCTTAATACCCTCAACGCCCGATCCCCTTGCGCCCTCGGCACATTTGATCATACGTCTTACAGCCCAGGAAAGGTTAACCGCCGTCGGACGGGAGGAATTCACAATTTCGGCGCTCTTGCGGAAGGAATAAAGAAATCCGTCCTCGCTTTCGTCCTCAAACCGCGCGCAAGCGGCATAAAGTCCGATAGCCGCGCCGACGCCGATAGCAGGCGCACCGCGGATAGATAGGCGCTTTATAATATCGTAAAGGTCGAAAATATTGTTGCACGTGCAAATTTTAAGCTCGTTTGGAAGAAGCGTCTGGTCGATGTAGCAAAGCAGATCCTTCTCCTCGTCAAGCCATACGGTATCCTGCATAAATACCTCCGAAATTTTATTCATAGTATTATAACATATATTTAAATAATTTTCAACATAAAAAAGAAAGAGCACAGAATTTTCTGCGCTCTTTGAAATTTATTTTATTCTTAAATTCTTAAACCAGCATTCGTTATTGCCGATTTCGGGCAAAAAGGTGTAGGGCACACTGGTTCCGTCAAATGCCTTGTGCAATTCGAGGAGCATCGGCTTAGTAAAATAGCCGATATATACATATTCTGCCTGCGGAAATGGATCCTTATCGTAATCAGCTCCGGGAAATCTTGAATAAAACTGTTCCCTGAATAAGGATTGTTTTTCGTCTTTAGTTTCTGCAGCTTCTAATTTTGATACAAAGCTTTTGTCAAGGAGGAAGGGGTGGTCGTTTATCTCGATGCCGCCGATATGCTTTATTATTTCAAGTTGCTCGTTACTGCACGATAATCCTACAACGAACCAGTCGTCATCTTTTGCGTTATCATATTCTGGGAACGAACCGTATGAAAAGCGGGGGTGCATATAATTTAGTACGACCAATATTTCTGTATACGCCATATATCCGTCGTAATAATGCACATTTTCCTCGCTAAATTCGGTATCGAAGGACTTGATATCCTTGAATGTATCCTCAACAGATTCTTCCGCTTCGGACGTTGTGGATTCGTCAATGACGATTTCGCTTTCTTCAACGCTTTCAATTTGACTGTTTTCTGCTTCGTTTGTCGTACAGCCGACAAAAAAGACAAGCACCAATAACAACGCTATCGCCGAACGTAAAATTCTTTTCATAATTACCTCCTATACTGTTATTTCAATTACATTATAAGGCGCTTTTCCGCAAAATTCAATATAAAAGCACGCGACACGCGGAAATTTGTTGTTTTGCAAAAAAAAAATAGGGTTGATTGTGTAAATAGCACAAGAACCGTTTTTGAAATTACTTTTTGTGCCATGACGTTGCGGTCATAATAGCCTTCCCCCTAATCCGGGGTCCCCGAAAACGCTTGTCGTTTTTGGGGTGGGTGTGGGAAGGTGGCACGGCTTGCCGTGACGGATGAGGGGTAAAATACATTTATAAATTTAATTAACGAACCCCTCATCAGTCAGCTCCGCTGACAGCTACCCTTCGGCCCCAAAAACGGCAAGCGTTTTCGGGGACCCCATATCAAGGGGAAGCCTATTCTTAACGATTTCGTTTGTGTTCCAAACGGTGCGTTTTCCGTATTCGTTTCGTGCGGGCGATTCGTGAATCGCCCCTACAGACATATTTTGTGCAAAACGGAAACAAAACATAAAAAACATTATATAAATATTGAAACAACGAAAAAAGTGTGTTAAAATAAATATAGATATTTGAAATTTTTGAAAAGAGCGCGAGAAAAAATTTTTATAAAAAGTTTTTCTCGCAACATTACCCCCAAAAACTCCAAACCCAAAAAACCAAAAGAGGACAAGATTATGAAATTCAACTTAGGCAAGCCCAAAAAGAGCAAGGAACGACTTTTTAAAAAGGATATGAAAAGCCCGACAAGCTTTGCGAAATGCAAGCGCGACAAGGACGGCTTTACATACATCGACGTAAACAATTCTCCCTTCGTGCTCGGCGGACTTATTAAACCCGAGGACAACGGAAACGAATATTACCGCCTTGACGTAACGAGAAAAGAGGAATATTCGGGCGCGAACAGATCACTTGCAAACCACACCGCGGGCGGCTGTATCAGATTTTCGACCGACGCGAGCGTGATAAGCATCCGTGTTAACAACCGCTTCTCCTCCACGGGTATGTCCCACTTCTGTAACAGAGGCGTTTGGGGTATCGATTGCTACGTCGGCACGGGCACCGCACGTGAATACGTCGGCAAGATGATGCAAACCTTTGCGGTCGACCCCAATTATAACGAGGGTACGATCGACCTTCCCGACGGCATCAAGGAGGTTCAGATCAACCTTCCTCTTTACGGCGGTATCGAAAAAATGGTGATCGGCTTCCCCAAGGGCGCACGTATCGGCGCACCTACAAAGAGAAGCGTAAAGCCGGTTGCATTTTACGGCTCGTCGATCACTCAGGGCGGCTGCGTTTCCCGTCCCGCAAACTCCTATGCGAACATCATCTGCCGCGCGCTTGATGCCGATTGCGTAAACTACGGCTTTTCGGGAAGTGCAATGGGCGAGCTTGTCGTTGCCGAGCATATCGCCTCGCGTGAGCTTTCCTGCTTCGTTATGGACTACGATTATAACTCCCCCTCGTGTGAGCATCTCGAATCGACTCACGAGCCGTTTTTCAAGTGCATCCGTGAAAAGCAATCCGACCTTCCCGTCGTTTTCGTAACCCATCCGTTCTATGCAAAAGCGAACGAAAACGATAAAAAACGTATCGCAATCGTTAAAAAGACCTATGAAAACGCGCTTGCTTCGGGCGATAAAAACGTCTATTTCGTCGATAGCTCGGCTTTCTTTACCGAAGAAATGCGCGACCTCTATTCCGTCGATAACCTCCACCCGAACGATTTAGGTCAATACTCGATGGCGGAAACGATTTACCCCGTTGTAAAGAAGGCAGTAGGGAAGTAAGAATAAAAAAGCAAAACGCGAGGGGATTTCCCTCGCGTCTTTTTTTAGTTGTCAGCCGTCAATAGTGAACTCGTTTGAATAAATGGTACAGCCGGTGGTCTTGTTTGCGAAAAATCTATTCGACAAAAATCTATTTCTGACTCTGTATTTAGGATAACCTGCATCGGCACGCTCGCTCAGTTCAAACGTATAGGTTCCTTTTCCAATGCAGCTACACCCTTCTTCAAGAATAATAAAATCTTTTTCGCAATCCTTCCATTCCTTAGCTTCTTCGTCCCAATATTCGACAAAAAAGTCTTGGCCGCAGTTCAGCTCTGCCGTTTCATCATTCGCAACAAAGGTGAGAACGATTTCTTCATCGATGGTGTATTCGGTTTTGTCGGTCGTCATAACGATTTCCAACGGCTCTGTCTGTTCGAAATCGGGAACGCTCGATTCTGCATCGCTTTCGGGCTCAGAAATTTCGGGCGCATTACTTTCGGGCTCAGAAATTTCGGGCTCTGAGCTTTCAACGCTTGATGCTTCCACGATCGAGCTTTCGATGGGAGTGCTCGAGACTTCGCTTTCACCGCTGTCGCAGGCAAATAACGAAAACGCCAATAAAAATGCGGTCAGAACTAAAACGATCTTTTTCATAAAATGCCTCCTATAATTTTAAAACGGTTAAAGAGTATTGTGAACGATAATGCCTCCATAGGAATTATATGCAGGCTTTATACACTTAAAGTATACTGCAAAGCTTCCACTTTGTCAAGCGTTCTCAAGCAGTGCCGCACTTGACAGCGTTTTGTTTATGTGATAAAATCGTGGCGTGAGTAACAGTAAAGGAGCAACAATATGATAAAGGTAACCGTCTGGAACGAATTTTACCACGAAAAGAATAACGAAAAGGTAAGAGCCATCTACCCCCAAGGTATCCACCAAACCATCGCGGATTTTCTTAAATGCGACGATATCACCGTCCGCACCGCAACGCTCGAGGATGAGCAATGCGGTCTTACTCAAGAGGTGCTTGACGATACCGACGTGCTTATCTGGTGGGGACACGTTCGCCACAACGACGTACCCGACGAAATAGTAAATCGCGTTAAGGAATCGGTTTTGAAGGGTATGGGCATCATCTGTCTGCACTCGGCACACCATTCCAAGATATTTAAATCGCTTATGGGAACCACTTGCAACCTCTCGTGGCGTGAGGACGGCGATCTTGAGCGCGTTTGGACGATCAATCCCGCACACCCGATAGCGCAGGGCGTCGGCAGATATTTCGAGCTTAACGGTGTTGAAACCTATGCCGAGCCCTTCGGCATCCCCGAGCCCGACGAGGTCGTGTTTATGGGCTGGTACGAAGGCGGCGAGGTATTCCGCACGGGCTGTACCTTCCACCGCGGCAACGGAAGAATATTCTATTTCCAGCCGGGACACGAAACCTTCCCGATCTTCCATAACGAAACGGTTCAGACCATCATCCGCAACGCAGTCCGTTGGGCAAACCCCGTTCTGCGCGAGGACGCTCTTATCTGTCCGCAGGTTACGAAAGTGCATAACAAATAATTGGTTGTGTTATTGCGAGAGAGGAGCTTTTTGTAAAAAGCCCCTCTCTCGAACTCTCTCCCCAAAAACTTTCAATATAAATTAATTATTTTAATGACGGTAATTGTACCGTCTTTTTTGTTGGTTGCGCATACGGGCGATTCGTGAATCGCCCCTACAGTTTTAAATTTTACATAAACTATAAAAATGTTGAGCTGCATTTATATTTACGTTTTTGTTTTGTATTTTGTAAAAAAAATGATTTGTAGGGGCGATTCATGAATCGCCCGCACGAAACAAAAAAGGAAAACGTCACTTCAAAACGAAAATTCAAAACACGCAGTGTTTTTATAATTAAATCCCATAAAAATCGGGGACATGCGCCTTTTGCCCCAAAAACGGCAAGCGTTTTCGGGGACCCCGTGGATTTTTATACCTAAGATGTTCGCGAGCGGTGGAGCGAGGCGCGAGTATGGGTTCCCTGAAAATGCTTGCATTTTTAGGGCGTAAGCAACGAACATCACAAAAGACGACCGAAATGCTTGCATTTCGTGTCGAGAGCGGAGCGACTCGTAGACTGGGCGTAGAAAACAACGAGATGACAAGGGACGAAAAAACAGATATAATTCAAATAAAGAGAGCGGTTGTGTATATACACACAATACA
>JAFYON010000159.1 GCA_017560145.1 Clostridia bacterium
AACGAGTGCTGCAGCAGAAGGAAGAATGATACTTACAACGATAGCAACAACGATCGGGAAAATAATTTCTTCCGTTCTGGAAACGTTGCGAAGCTGACCCATAACGATCTGACGTTCCTTCTTGGAGGTGAAAGCCTTCATAATGGGAGGCTGAATGAAAGGAACGAGAGCCATATAAGAATAAGCAGCGATTGCAATAGCGCCTAAGAGGTTCGGAGCCAAGGTTTTGGTAACGTAAATCGCCGTAGGACCGTCTGCACCGCCAATGATACCGATGGAAGCAGCTTCAGCAGCAGTAAAGCCAAGCATAAGAGCTCCGAAGAATGCAACGAATACGCCAAGCTGCGCAGCAGCGCCGAGAAGAAGGCTCTTGGGGTTTGCAATAAGGGGCTTGAAGTCGGTCATCGCACCAACGCCCAAGAAGATAAGGGGAGGATAAATACCGAGCTTAACGCCAAGATAGAGATAGTCGATCAAGCCGGCGCCATCACCGAGCGCAGACCAATCGATATGTCCGGTTTCGTTAATGAAAATTTCGCTGTGATAAACAGAATCGCCAATAGGACCGGGAATGTTTACAAGTAACATACCAAATGCTATCGGGAGAAGAAGAAGCGGTTCAAACTTTTTAACAATCGCAAGATAGAACAAGAGGCACGAAACCAATATCATTATGATTGTACCAAAGTCAAAACTTGACTGGATGCCAAAATACTCAAAAGGTTCTTCGGCATTATACAAGCTTCCAAATCCGGATTGTTCAAACAATCCTTTCAATGCATCTAACATAATATAACACCTTTCTATAAATTCTTATTCTTACGTTTAAGGTAAATTAACCAATAACGAAGAGAAGATCGCCGGTGTTAACAGAAGAACCCTTGGTAGCAGCAACAGAAGCGATGGTGCCGTCCTGAGGAGCAACGATTTCGTTTTCCATCTTCATTGCTTCGAGGATACAAAGGATATCACCCTTCTTTACGGAAGCGCCAGCGGAAACCTTAACGTCAAGAATGTTACCGGGGAGAGGTGCATTTACCTTAACGCCGTCAGCGGGAGCTGCTGCGGGAGCAGGTGCTGCTGCAGGTGCGGGAGCTGCTGCAGGTGCAGAAACGGTAGCGTTAAGAGCGGTTTCTTCTACGATTACTTCGTAACCGACGCCATTTACTGTAACAATATACTTTTTAGCCATGATTATATCTCCTTAAATTAACATTAAAATTATTTTTAAACTAATTAGCCGATTACGAAAAGAAGATCGCCTGTGTTAACAGAAGAACCCTTGGTAGCAACAACGGTAGCAACGGTGCCGTCTATGGGTGCAACGATTTCATTTTCCATCTTCATTGCTTCAAGAATACAAAGGATGTCGCCCTTTTTAACGCTTGCGCCGGCAGAAACCTTAACATCAAGAATGTTACCGGGCAACGGAGCGTTAACCTTTTCACCATCGCCGGCAGCTACGGGAGCAGGTGCAGCGGCAGGAGCAACTTCTGCTTTGGGACCGGACACCTCAACGGGAGCGGCTTCCTTGGGAGCGGCAACAGTGCTCTGAGCAGTTGCGGTTCCAACAGGTGCAAAGGACAAAATTGCGAAGTCAACATCGCTTTTTCCGCGCGCAGCAGCAATAGCAGCAGATGCGATCGCAACGATTTTTGCTTCATCAGCATCACACGCAGAGTTTTGCGACACAACGGCAGCGGGTTCGCTTACGACTTCTTTGGTCTTATTTTCCTTAGGCTTCTTACCAACAGCAAACAATTTGAAGAGTTGGAGAATACCGATAAGCAAAATAAGCACGCCGAATACAACACCCATACCAATACCAACAACCTGCAAGCCGAAAGTGATCTGTTCGCCGGTTGTAGCATTTTCAATGCCTTCGCCAAACTTTAAAAGAGTGGTAAAATTCATGGACTTATTTCCTTTCTTTAGAGAAGAACCCATTCTTCCCTATTATATTTTTCTAAGTTAATAATACATCCAAAGCACTTAAAAATCAAGTTTTTTTATGCATCGTTAATAAAATCTATATTTCGCCCTACACTACTACAATATGTAGTTATTTTTTGTTAATTTTGACGATATGAATAACATTGTGTTGAAGAAAAAACGCCGCGTGAAGCGGCGTTTGTATTTTATTGATTATGAATACATATCAACAAGAAGATTTATGTCGTTTTCTGCTTTTTGTTTATTGGCTGAAATGCCCGAAGCTACGTCGGATTTTTTGCCCTTCGTAAGGTCATAGAACATTGTGACGTATCCACCGAAATTATAGCATTCGCCGATATCATAAACGATATTATCGAAAATAATATCAAGCATTTCTTCGCTTTCATCATCGCGAAGGTCTTTATATCTGAGGTTAACCTCATAATATGCAACGGTAATCGTATTCTTTGCCCATGCAGAATAAGCCTCGATCATGTATGCAGAAAATTCAGGATCCTGTGCACAAACAGGTATAGCAATTCCCGCAGTTTCGCCGGTTGTACAATAGCTATTATAATCTTCCTGAGTTTCATCCATCAACGGCATGGGAAGTACGCCGAATTCAATTTCGCTTAATTTTCTAAGCTTGGTAGTTGCAGAAAATCCCGAAGGCCTAAACAATGCCCTACCTTCATAGAATACCGCAAACGAAGTTTCCCAAATAGGAGCTTCACACTCTTCGGCATAAAGCAACCAATTTGCAGTGGCAAATTCATCAAGAATCTTCTTAGCAAGGTTAGTAGAGCGTTCAGTAGCGCCAAGCTGCAAAACGGGCAAATTATCCGCGTCCTTTCCGCATATCAATTCACCGGATGCGCCAAAGAAATTCAAAGGATCACTGTAGGACGAAACCATACCGTAGATATTATCGTCTGAATAGCTACCGTCGGCAGTACTGATATTAGTAACGATCTTTGCACATTCTATAAGCTTATCAAAGTTCCATTCTTTATCTCTTACAAGCTGGTAGAAATCTGTTTCGGGAAAATATTTTCTAGCAAGCTCCTTATTAAAAAGAATCGAAGGAGAATTAACCTTATTAAGAATTGTAATATCACCGGTTGTGAAATACAACTGATCGCTTATTGAAAAAGCATCAGAGCAATTCTCATCATACCAAGGTGCTTCGGGATCAAAATTATTCAAAGATTTCAAATCGTACAAATATTCCTGAGAAGCCAAGCTGGAAAGGCTTTTTAAAGTAGGCATAATTGCATCGTATGTACCGAGATTCGACTTACAGTCGGTAGAAATATCGTTATTTATGGTGTCACTCTTAATTACGTCAAGAGTTACGTTATAAATACGTTCTACCGCATCGTTACGCTTTTGAACCGCTTCATTAAGAAGATCACCGTAAAGAGTACTGTTTGTTGTAAAATCTTCGGATTGATACGTGCCTGCAATCTCACCTCTTACAATGATAGTAAAGGTTCTTCCGTTTTGATTTTTCACCTCATGCTTAGGAACATAATTTCCGTCTGCATCAAGATATTCGTCATCTTCGCTCTTTTCGGAAGACGAAACATCTAAAGATCCGTTTTCATCGGGGCTGCCAGAGAGATTCGAATTTTCATTTGATTCAGGTGTTTCGCACGCAGAAAAGCAAGAAACAGCGAAACATACCAACAGCAATAAAACAATTACTTTTTTCATATTACGCTCCTTGTTTTTTCTTAATTTTACACAATCAATTACTAAAAAGCAATAACATTTTCAAAACAATAAAGAGAACCGCGGCAAAACCGCGGTTCCGTTTTATATGCTTGTTAATCAACGTATGTAGCAATAAGCTGTTCGATTTCAGCTTCAGCCTGAGGCTTTCTGGTTTCAAAAATAGAAACAACGTCAGAATTACCGGCCTTAACCTGATCAAACAAAATAGTTGCAACGTCGCCAAAGCTGAAGCACTCGCCCATATCATAAACGATATTATCGAAAATTATATCGAGCATTTCTTCACTTTCGTCATCACGAAGATCCTTATATCTAAGGTTGATTTCGTAATACGCGGGGGTAAGATAGTTCTTCGCCCATGCGGAGTATGCATCGATCATGTACGCAGAAAATTCAGGGTCTTTTGCACAAATAGGAATTGCAACGCCTGCGGTCGCACCTGTACCACAGTAGCTGTAATAGGAATCCTGAGTGTCATCCATCATAGGAACAGGAAGTACGCCGAATTCGATTTCGCTCAATTTTCTGAGCTTGGTGGTTGCGCTGAAGTAAGAAGGTCTAAACAATGCTCTGCCTTCATAGAAAACAGCGAAAGATGTTTCCCAAACTGGAGCTTCGCACAACTGCGCGTGAATCAACCAATTTGCGTCCTTATAGGTTTCGAGAACCTTTTGTGCAAGAGTGATCGATCTTTCGTTGGAGCCGAAAGAGAGATAAGGAATATCCTCAGAATCCTTACGCACAAACTTTTCACCCGAACCGCCGAAGAACACAACGGGGTCACCGTAAGCGGTAACCATACCGTACTGGTTGTCATCGGAGTAAGTGCCGTCGGTTGTAGAAATGTTAGCAACGCCTTTTGCGAATTCAACGAGCTTATCAAAGGTCCATTCTTCATCTCTAACGAGCTGATAGAAGTCAACCTCGGGATAATATTTCTTAGCCATTTCCTTATTAAAAAGAACGGACGGAGTGTTAACCTTATTAAGGATGGTTATATCACCGGAGGTGAAAAACACTTTATTGTTAATAGAAAATGCTTCTGTACAGTTTTTGTCGTACCAAGGAGCGTTGATGTCAAAACCGTTGATCTCAGTAAGCTCGTAAAGATATTCCTGAGATGCGAGCGTAGAAAGATACTTAAGCGAAGGCATAATTGCGTCGTAAGTACCAAGACTTGATTGACAGTCGGTAACGATATCGTTATTGATGGTAGCAGACTTAACAACCTCAAGCTGTACGTTGTAAAGCTTTTCAACCATATCGTTACGCTTTTGAACCGCTTCGTCGATAAGTTCGCCATACATATGGCTTTCGGTAGTAAAGTCATCAGACACATATGTGCCTTCACCGCCGATTACGATAATAGTGAAGGTTCTGCCACCTTGATCCTTAACCTCATGAGAAGGAACGTAGAGTCCATTGGATTCTTCGGAAACTTCAGTCGAAGTTGCGGACTGAGAAGAGGTTTCGTCTGTGGTTCCGACCTCTTCGGTTTGACAAGCAACAAATGAAACTAGGGATAATGCGATTAAAAGAAAAAATACAACAATCTTTTTCATAATTACCTCAGTTTATAAATTTTATACACCGGAATAAGCAGCAAAACCGCCATCTACCGGAATAACCGTGCCGTTTACAAAGCCGGATGCTTTGTCATCACATAAAAATACGAGGGTGCCTATAAGTTCTTCGGGAGAACCAAATCTTCCCATCGGTGTAGCGCCGATTATCTTTTCGGAACGAGGAGTAAGGTTTCCGTCCGAATCAAAAAGCAACGCTTTGTTTTGAGCGGTTACAAAAAATCCGGGTGCTATTGCGTTAACACGAATGCCAACCTTTGAAAAATGAACCGCCAACCACATCGTGAGATTGGAAACTGCACTTTTCGCTGCAGAATAAGCAGGGATTTTTGTAAGCGGACGGTATGCATTCATCGACGAAACATTGATAATTACACCGCCGCTTTTGCACATTTCCGCGGAAAAGACCTGTGTAGGAAGAAGAGTTCCAAGAAAATTTAAATCAAAAACAAAACCGATTCCCTTGGGATCAAGATCAAAAAATGTTTTAACGTCCTCGGAGCTTTCAATATCTTCGGGATAAAAATATTCTTTATCGGTAGTCGCTTTGGGGTTGTTACCGCCTGCGCCATTGATCAAAATATCAATGCTTCCAAACTTCTGAATAATTTGATCCTTTGCCAAAACAAGATTTTCTTTATCCAAAACGTTTGCAGAAAGACCGATAGCGTTTCCGCCTGCTTTGTTAATTCTATCGGCAACCGCAACTGCGCTATCTAAATTCAAATCTAGAACCGCTACGTTTGCTCCACGTTCAGCAAGCGCTTCGCAAAAGGTAGAACACAGAACTCCACCGCCGCCTGTTACAACAGCAGTCTTGCCCAAAAATACTTTTTCCATATCTTATTAACCGAGCTTCAAGCCAAGTGCATTGAGCTTTTCCTTAAGGAATGTAACAGCCATACCGATGTCCTTTGCAGGGTCCTCGCCGCATTCGCGTTCAACTGTAAGATAACCTTCATAGCCGATATCGTTAAGCGCCATAAGATATTTATCCCAATCAACGCCACCCTGTCCGAGAGGAACTTCAAGCCATCCGTGACGGGTTTGATCGGTAACAATACCGTCCTTTGCATGAGTGTGAACGATATAATCCTTAAGAGTGTATACGCCTGCAACGGGATCATCCTTAGCAACCATTACGAGGTTAGCGGGGTCATAATTTACACGCAAGCCCTTTGCGCCGAGCGAATCAAGAAAGGACTTAAGAACAACTGCTTTTTCGGTGCCGGTTTCTGCTGCAAAAACAGAACCGATGCTGTCTGCGTATGCAGCCAACTCAGAAGCGTTCTTTCTAATTTTTTCCATTCTTGCATCTTCAGTTTCATAAAGATGACCGATATGGGTAGTTACGATATGACAGTCAAGCTCTTTAGCCTTATCGAGAACTCTCTTTGACTTTTCGACGATGGTGTCGTCATCAAGATCCAAACCGAAGTCACCGCAGATAGCAGAAAAAATCATACCGTTGGATTTCATGATATCGTTAACTTCTTTCACCTTGGCATCATCGAGATCCCAAGCGTTAAAAACACCCGTTGTCATATACTTTTGAACACCGGTTGCGCCAATTTTTTTTGCATTGATAATACTATTTTCAAATGTGTTGCCAACGAAGTCGGCGATGAGTCCGATTTTCATAATTTTGACCTTCCGAATAAAAATTTTTAGTTAAAATAAATTAACATATACAGTTTATCATATTTTATAATATTTTCAAGAGTTTTTTAAAAATTAAAAGAAGTAACACAAAAAATTCATTTTCATATATTGAAAAAAAGATAATAAATGATATAATGGGTGATGTAATTGAATTTTTGCAAAATG
>JAFYON010000160.1 GCA_017560145.1 Clostridia bacterium
CCGGTTATATGTTCTCTCCCGATGGTTCCGGTTCCTTGATCGATTTTTCGGACCTCAGCTCTCAGTTCACCAACTCGAACACCCTTTACGGTCAGGACTATGCATACCACACTATTTCCGGTCAAAACAAAGAAGTTTCCAGACTCCCTGTATTCGGCGTATATCAGCGCATTGAAAAGGATACTCAGAAACCTGAAATGGTTCCTGTAATCGATCCTGAAACCGGCGATTATGAATACGACGAAGATGGTAATGTTAAGACCGAAGAAGTTATGGTTGACGTTCCTCTTGAAATTGCATACCTTGCAGTTATCGAAGAGGGCGACTCGCTCGCTAAGATCAACATTAACTACGGTGGTCCCGTACACAACTACGCTTCTATTTACACCTCGTTCAACCCTCGTCCCAAGGACTCCTACGTGCTCGACGGCGGTATTTCCGTTGGTACCGATGCAATGTGGACTGTTGAATCCAAGCGTAAATATACCGGCGCATTTAAACTCCGTCTGTTTATTCTTGACGGTACCGAAGACGGCGATGAAGCTACTTCTGTTTACGATGCTGATAAGTCCTATTCTGATATGGCTGCAGCGTACAGAACCTATCTCGTTCGTACCGGCGTACTTAAGGATATTGCAGATCTTAAGGAAGATGTGCCTCTCTATCTCGAAACCTTAGGTGCTCTTGAAGGTTCCGATACAATCATGGGTATTCCTGTTGATACTATGATTGCTCTCACAACCTTCGAAGATACCAAAAAGATTATTGACGAACTTAATACTGCTGAAATCGAAAACATTAAGATCAGACTTAATGCTTGGTACAACGGCGGTGTTATGGGCTCTATTGCAACTTCTATTGAAGTTGAAGAAGTTCTTGGTGGCGAAGAAGGCCTTAAAGATCTTGTTGCTTATGCGAAGGATAAGGGCGTTACCTTGTTCCCCGACATCGAGCTTTCTATCGCTTATCGCGATTATAGCTTCGACGGATTCGCATTTGACGAAGACCTCAGCCAGACCATCGACGACCGTCCTGCTTCGTATCAGAAGTACGACCCTGTAATGCAGGCGTTCTCGAGCTTCGGTACCGGTGGTGTAATTTCTCCCATGTTTATGAAGGAACTTTACACCTCTGCAGCTAATGATTACGACAAGTTCGAAATCGGCGCTATCTCTGTTGGTACAGTTGGCGAATATCTCTCCTCTGACTTTAACAAGGATAATCCTCTCACCAGAGAAGACTCTAAGGAATTGGTTATCCAGTTGCTCGAACTTATCAACACCAAAAATGATAAGGTTCTTGTAAATGCCGGTAACGATTATACACTTCCTTACGTAACCGACATTCTTGAGCTTCCGTTGGATGACTCTAGACTTCTTTATTCCTATGCAACCGTGCCCTTTATGAGTATGGTTCTCCACAGCTATATTGAATATGCAGGTATAGCTCTTAACCTTGCGGGTGACTACAACTATCACTTGCTTAAGACGATCGAAAGCGGCGCTTCGCCTTATTTCGTAATTGCATGTAACAACACTTCTGACCTCAAGCAGTACTCTAACCCCGAAATTGCACAGTACTATTCTGTAAGCTACGGTATCTGGAAGGCAGACATTTTGAAGGCGTATAACACAGTTAATGAAGCTCTTTCCGATGTTCAGAAATCTCCGATCCGCAAGCACGAAATCGTTTCTTCCGACGCTTACGTTGTTAAGGTTGTTTATGAAAACGGCATTTCGTTCTATATGAACTATGACGAAAAAGATCGCGTTGCGACCTTCGTAAACCCTGAAACCAAAGAAGAAACCGAAATTACTGTACCTGCAGGCGGTTACGTAAAGATTGGTGCAGACTACAATGTTATTAATGTATGGGAGGGTGTAAAATGAAAAACGAAATAGCAATTGATGCAAAAAACACTGCTCCTAAGACAAAAGTGAGTAGAAAAGAGAAGAGACGTTCGCGTTCTCTCGACGTTCAAAAGTCGAGAATGGGTTGGCTCTTTGTAGCTCCGTTTCTTATCGGCTTCCTTTTGATCTATCTTCCTATGATTGTAGAATCCATCAGATTCTCCTTCGGCGAAATTTCCATTCAGCCCGGCGGCGGTTACGTTCTCTTGGATGCAGGTTGGTCTAACTATAGCTACGCTTTGTCGACTGACCCTCAATTCACGACTACGTTGATCGGAAGTCTTACTGACTTGGCGTTTGACGTACCTGCAATCGTAATTTTCTCGCTCTTTATGGCGGTTCTTCTTAATCAGAAGATGCGCGGTAGAGCAATTTTCAGAGCGATATTCTTTATTCCCGTTATCGTTTCTACCGGTATTATTGAGTCTATCGATAATGCAAACATTACTGCTCAAAACATGGAGCAGATGGCAGGTGGCGGCGGAAGTGATTTGGAAGGCGCAAATTCCGGTGCTCAGATTTTGAGCGTAATGGACTTGACCAGCCTTTTCAGAGGAATGCAGATTGGTGCCGGCATTGTTGAATACGTTGTTTCTCTTGTAAATAACGTTTACAACATCGTTAATAAGTCCGGTGTACAGATGCTTATCTTCCTTGCCGGCTTGCAGTCGATTTCTCCTGCAATTTATGAATCGTGTCATATCGACGGTGCTTCTTCTTGGGAAACCTTCTGGAAGATTACGTTCCCGATGATATCGCCAATGATTCTTGTTAATACGATATATACGGTTATTGACTCGTTTACGTCGCAGTCCAACAGAATGATGGCATATCTCAACACTTTGAATGAATCCTCCAGTTTGAAAAACGCCGACGTTATCACGACCGCAATGTCTTGGATGTACTTCTTGGTTGTTATCCTTGTACTTGCGATTGTTGCAGGTGTCTTCAGTGCATATGTATTCTATCAGAGAAAAGACGTATAAGAAAGGAGTGGCATAAATGGATACTTCCGCAATGACAAAACAAGAGTTGAAAGAATATAAAAAGCAACTCAAGCGTGAAGAAGCGATCAGAAAAATCAAGTCGCAAGAAAAGACTCCTTTCCTTATGCGACTCCGTTATAAGTACCTTACAATGTACTTTGCGAAGAAAGTACTTTGGTCTTTGTTCAGATTTGTACTTCTTGTAGGTATTTCGTACATCGTTCTTTTCCCGTATATTTCTAAAGTAGCGAGCTCGTTCATGAGCAAAGAAGACTTTACAAACGTTAAGGTTCTTCTTATCGCGATGAATCCCACGTTGGATACTTATGAAGCAATTATCAGTGACAATAAGTATTTCGAAGCTTTGTTTAACTCCACAATTCTTTCGTTGCTTTGTGCGATTTCTCAGACTTTGATTTGCGCTATCGTTGGTTACGGTTTTGCTAAGTTTAAGTTCAGATTCAAGAAGTTGCTTTTCGTATGCGTAATTCTTACCATGATCGTACCTCACGAAACGATTCAACTTTCGTTGTTCATGAAGTTTAGATACTTCGACATTTGGGGTATATATGGTGGCATACAGCACCTAATTGAAAACCTAGGCGCGATATTCAGCCATCCTGAAGGCGTTTCTGCAGGTTATGAAGTTTTGGAAAATGCTTTCGTTGACGTTGGTGTTTCCGATCCCGGTTTCTTTAAAGTTTTGTTCTCGCACCCGACAACTGTACATTCGATGGGCAATATGCTTAACTCGTATTGGCCGTTCGCGATCCTCTCGCTTACCGGTCTTGCAATTAAGAATGGTTTGTTCATCTACATTATGCGTCAGTACTTTAACGGTGTTCCTGACGAACTTGAAGAAGCAGCATACGTTGACGGCGCAGGTACGATCAAGACGTTTGGTAAGATAATCCTTCCTATGGCACTTCCCATGATGGTAACAATTTTCATGTTCTCCTTCTCGTGGCAGTGGTCGGATACCTTCTATACCAGCTTGTTCTTCACCAACCAAAAGACTGCAATTCTTTTGCCTAATATCGTTAATATTCCTTCGTCCTTGGATACCGATTTTGTTGCTAAGGAAACTTATGAGGCAGCAATCAGAAACACCTGTGGTATTATGATTCTTATTCCGCTTGTTGTTATCTACATGTTTGCTCAGAGAACCCTCATCGAAGGCGTAGAACGCAGTGGTATTACCGGTTAATATTACAATAAAAGATCTGTCGTTTATCGACAGATCTTTTATTTTGTATGACTTTTGCAAAACAACGAGGTTAAGAGTGCAACAAAAAGTGTAAACGAAATTCCTGTAGAGGTAGCGATCAAGCCGCCTTTGATAATTCCGATAAAACCTTCAGATTCAACAGCTTCCTTGACGCCTTTTGAAAGAGTATACCCAAACCCGGTTAGCGGTATCGTTGCTCCTGTTGAAGCAAAATCGGCAATTGGCTTGTATACACCGATGCCTCCTAAAATCACACCAACGACGACGTAGAGCGTTAGAATGCGTGCATTTGTCAGCTTCGTTTTGTCCAAAAGTATTTGAGCTGGAATGCACAATAAACCGCCGATTAAAAAAGAGATTAAATAATTCATCTATGCCTCCGTGCTAAGGTGTATCGCATGAGCAATCGAGGGAATCGATCTTCCGCTTAAAGCGCTATTTGTGTTTAACAAGGCGCCCGTTCCGACTATTAACAGATTTTTGATTTTGTTATTACTCAGTAATTTGTAAAAGTGACCTGCAAGAACACTTGCAACACATCCACAACCGGAACCGCCGGCGACGATATCTTGCTTGTTCTTATCGTAAATCAGCATTCCACAATCTGTGAATTCGGTTTTGATATCCAAACCTTCAAGATTTAACATTTCTCGTGCGATTGAATGACCCTC
Source organism: Clostridia bacterium (assembly GCA_017560145.1). Classification (GTDB taxonomy): domain Bacteria; phylum Bacillota; class Clostridia; order Oscillospirales; family CAG-382; genus Coliplasma. The sequence goes on from JAFYON010000160.1 coordinate 4,796, forward strand.
ATATCCTAAATCGCCGGTACAAATTACATCAAAATCCTCGGTTTTCATGTTTCCGTCTTCAAAAAAACGTTTTATAGTGTTTGTTGCCGCGCATGCCATTGCTGCACCCATATTATTTGCATCTGTGATTTCTTTATCAACTATTTTTCCTATCATTGCGCTTTTGATTCGTATTATCGAAGGAGTGTTACTAATCAAAAATGCACCCGAAGCAGTCACCGTGTTTTGCGACGTTGGTGTACGTACGCTACCGTATTCAAGAGGGAAACGATATTGTCTTTCTGCTGTACAAAAATGTGACGAGGTAACTCCGACGCAATTTTTGGCAAAGCCTCCGTTGATAAACACCGATGCGCATATAATTGACTCTATAGCAGTTGAACACGCTCCGTATAGACCTATGAAAGGTATTTGGTAATTTTCAATCGCAAAGCTGGTCGCAACGCATTGATTAACAAGATCTCCGCCGAACACATAGTCGATATCAGTCGGCAGTTTTTGTGCTTTTTTGAATAATACGTTTAAATTCTGTCGTACCATTTCGCTCTCTGCTTCTTCAAAACTGCTTTTGCCAAAATACTCATCATTAGAATACAAATCAAAAGCGGAAGATAACGGTCCTTCGAATTCTTTTTTACCTACAACACTCGAAGTGTTGTTTAAAAATACATTGTTGAAATATAGATGATTGTTGTTCAAAATTTAACCTTCACATAATAAATATATAATAAAATAGCCCGTATATAATTGAAGCTGTTATACCGTAAATGATTACAGGACCGGCTATTGTGAACATCTTTGTTGCCACACCGGTAATAAGGCCTTCGCTTTTTGATTCGATTGCTTCCGAGGTAATTGCATTTGCGAATCCCGAAATCGGAACTAAAGCGCCGCCTTTTCCGAATCTGGCGATTTTATCAAAAAATCCTAGTCCGGTTGAAATTGCTGTTAACAGTATTATGCTTAATGAAGCAAAAAGAAGGGAAGTGTCACTGTCAATATTTAAATATAGATAAAGTTGCTTAAACGCTTCTCCGATCATACATATCAAACCGCCGGTAATAAAAGCTTTTATACAGTTTATTATGCACGGTGAGGTTTCTGAGCGTTTTGTTGCATATTCTTGATATTGCTTATTTGTCATATTTTTTCCTTTTATTGTTTTGACTTATTTTTAGTATTTTTCTTTAAAATATACCCATTTGCTTGACATATATAAATATTTTGTTATAATAGTATTTTGAAAAGGAGTGTTTTGTTTTGAAAATACCTGAAATAAAGAATGTCTATAAAATGCCCGAAAGTATTCGCGCTCTTCTTCGTGAGTCTGCTGAAAAATACGGGGATAAAATTGTTTATAAGTATTTCACTGCTCCGAATGAAGTTTCCGAAATGTCATACAAAGACCTGTATGCTACTTTTAAAAATGTTGGTTCTGCAATTTGCTCGCTTAATTTAAACGGCAAAAAGATTGCTATTATCGGTGAAAACAGTCCTATGTGGATGATATCGCTCATGGCGGTTATCAGCTCGGGTTCTGTTGCAATTCCTCTCGATAAAGAGCTAATGCCTGCACAAATTGAAAACTTTCTTTCTTTGGCCGAGGCTGAAGCAGTTTTCTGCTCCGGTAGTTACGTTGAAAAGATCACCGCAATGAACCTTCCTAACGTAAAGGTTATTGTTGACTTCGATAACAAGGGCAATGGAGACAACAGATATTATTCGTTTGAAAAGTTTGTTTCCATCGGCGCAAAGCTCGTAAGCGGTGGCGATAACCGCTTCAGACGTTGCAGATACGACCGTTCTAAAATGAGCTTGCTTATCTTTACTTCGGGTACGACCGGTACAAGTAAAGGTGTAATGCTTTCTGAAGATAACGTTCTTACCGCGTTGACTGCGGCATCTAATATGATCCACTTGAAGAGCGAAAATGTTCTTTTGAGTGTATTGCCGATGCACCATACCTACGAAATGACGGCAGGTCAGTTAACAGCTATTAGATTGGGCCTTACCATATGTATTAACAACAGCTTGAAGTACGTTATGCGTAATATGAAAATGTTCAAGCCTACAGCTATGGTCGTCGTTCCGTTGTATGTTAACACAATCAAGAAGAAAATTTCCGATGAGATTAAAAATCGCAATAAACAAAAGGTTGTTGACGTTGGTATAAAGGCAACGAAAATGCTTCGCAAGGTTGGTCTTGACGCCAGAAGCCTTGTGTTCTCGGAGGTTTTGGGCGCACTTGGCGGCAAGCTTAAAACGATGATTTGTGGCGGTGCTGCTACAGACCCCGAAGCAATCAAGTGGTTTGAAAATTTGGGCATTAATGTTTTCCAAGGATACGGTATTACCGAATGCTCTCCTCTTGTTGCAGTAAATCCGATGGTTAACGTTAACTACAATTCGGTTGGTCTTCCTATTCCCGGTTCCCGCGTTAAAATTATTGCGGACGATAAGGGTAGAGAGGTTGATTTGCCTTGCGGTGAAATCGGCGAGATCTGCGTAAAGGGCGGTCACGTAATGCTCGGCTACTATAACAATGAAGAAGCAACCAAGGCTGCTTTTACCAAGGAGGGCTATTTCCGTACCGGTGACTTCGGCTATATGGACAGAGACAACTATCTCTATATAACAGGTCGTAAAAAGAATATTATCATTCTTGATAACGGTAAAAACGTATATCCTGAAGAAATCGAAGAATATCTTGAAAGAATTGATTCTATTAAAGAATCTGTCGTAATTGGCAGAGAAAATGCTTCGGGCGAAGTGGTAATTACCGCACTCATTTATCCTGATTATGATATGTTCAAGGATTGTACCGAAGAACAAATTGCAGATAAAATGCGTTCCGAGATTGCCGTTGTAAATAAAGCATTACCTACTTTCAAACAAATTCGTAATATTGAAATCAAGAAGAATGAGTTTGAAAAAACTACTACGCGTAAAATTATTAGATATAAACTTTCTTAATGAGGTAAATTATGTTTGCAAAGCTTAAAGATCTTTTGGTTAATGAAATGGACATCAACCCCGAGCTTATTGTTCCTACCGCTGAGTTGATGAACGATCTTGGATTCAATTCGCTTGAACTTGCCGATTTGGTTGTTCTTTGCGAAGAAAGATTCAATATCATCTTTGATGAAAGCTCACTTCCGACTTTGATCACAGTTGGCGACGTTGTTGCTTATCTCGAGGAAAACGCATAAGATTGAGAGCGCGTTGCATTTGCAATGCGCTTCTTTTTTAAATTTTGAGGTGTAATATGCCAAATGTTTTAGTTGCAGAAGACGATATTGCGTTAAACAAATTGATTTGCAGAGTTCTTGAAAAAAGCGGCCACACCGTAATTTCCGCAAAGGATGGCGAATCCGCTCTGACTGTTCTTGATGAGAAACATATTGATCTTATCGTTACGGACGTAATGATGCCTAAGATGGACGGATATGAATTTATCGAGAACGTGAGAAGCTTCAATTCGGTCGTGCCGGTTCTTTTCGTTACTGCCAAGGGCTCATTTAATGATAAATTGCGCGGTTTTAATCTTGGCGCAGATGATTATATGGTTAAGCCTATCGATATCAATGAGCTTACGTTGCGTGTAAATGCTTTGTTAAGAAGAAGTAAGATTGCCAACGAAAAAAGAATAATAATCGGTGATACGATTCTCGATAGTGAAGCGTTTACAGTTACCTCTGGTGGCGAAAGTGTTACTTTGCCGCAGAAGGAGTTTTTGTTGCTTTTCAAGCTGTTGTCTTATCCTGACAGAGTTTTTACCAGATTTGAAATTATGGAAGAGATTTGGGGATATGAGTCCGAAAGTGATGAAAAAACCATCAACGTGCATATTAGTAAATTGAGAAACAGATATGAAAATAACAAAGATTTTTCGATCGAAACGGTCCGTGGAATCGGTTATAAAGGTGTGCTGAAATGAAGAAGGAAAAGAATATCATCGGCAATAATATCGAAAAAGTTAAGCAAAAAATGCCAATGGTTTTTTATTTGTCGGTTTTTATTTTTGCCACGAGCTGCGTTACTGCGATAATTGCTTTCTTTTTGTACGTAATATTTGTAAACGCTGGATTTATGACCGAGATCACACTGATTTGGCTTGTTTTGGTCTTACTGTTTGGCAGCGTTGTAATTTCAACAAGCTTGGTTAGAGGCTTGGGTAATAAAATAATTTTTGGAAGCTTGAGACAAATTACGCGTGCATCGAAGGCGGTTGCTAACGGAGATTTTAGCCAAAGACTTGAACCGCCTAGAGAAAAAGAAATTGCTGAATTATGCGATAGCTTTAATGAAATGGTTAACAAGCTTGGTACAAATGAGCTTTTAGCAAGAGATTTTATTTCTAACGTATCTCATCAGTTTAGAACCCCGATCGCGTCGATTCACGGATATGCGCAGCTGCTTGAGGATGATTCAATTTCGACCGAAGAAAAGTTGGAATATATTGAGGTTATTAAGGAGAAATCGATCTCGTTGTCAAATCTCATTAATGACGTTTTGGAGTTATCAAGATTGGAGCATTTGAGCGCGTCGATAGAAAAAGAACTGTTTTCAATTGATGAACAGCTAAGGAAATGCATTATTTCTTTTGCAGACCGTCTTGATGAAAAGAAAATTGACATATCGCTTGAGCTTCAGACTGTTAATTATCTTGGATGTAAAGAATTGCTTGCCGAGGTTTGGAATAACTTGATTGAAAATGCAATTAAGTTCAGTACAGACGGCGGTAAAATAGTCGTTGATTTGAATAGTAATTTTGATAATATTTATATCTCGGTTCAGGATTTTGGTATCTGTATGAGC
>JAFYON010000161.1 GCA_017560145.1 Clostridia bacterium
CGCGCGGCGGGGTTTTGTGATGACCGTTCGCTCGCGCCGTGTTTGTGCGCACTTCGTTTGTCCAAACACGCGGTCATCATAGGTATAAAAATCCACGGGGTCCCCGAAAACATTTATGTTTTTGGGGCAAAAGGCGCATGTCCCCGATTTTTATGAGAATTTATCTTAAAAATACTGCGTATTTTGAAAACACCATATTTAATAAATTGTTATAAAAGGATTAATAAATTATGAACAAGGAATTCAGAAAAGCTATTATCGCAGGTAACTGGAAGATGAACAAGACTCCTGCGGAAGCTGTAGAACTTATCAATGCTATCAAGGCTGAGCTCGAAGGCAAGGATACCTCGGGCTGCGGCATCATCGCATGCGTACCCTACGTTGACATCGACGCTGCAGTTAAGGCAGCAGCAGGCTCGCCCATCGAAATCGGCGCAGAAAACTGCCACTGGGAAAAGAGCGGTGCATACACCGGCGAAATTTCCGCTGATATGCTCGTTGCTTGCGGCGTAAAATACGTTATCATCGGCCACAGCGAACGCAGACAGTACTTCGGCGAAACCGATATCACTGTTAACAAGCGCGTTCTCGCTGCTCTCGAAGCAGGTCTTAAGGTTATCCTCTGTGTTGGCGAGCTTCTTGAAGAACGCGAACAGGGTATCACCGCAGAAATCGTTTCGATGCAGACCAAGATCGCTCTTATGGGCGTTACCGCTGAACAGATGAAGGACATCATCATCGCTTACGAACCCGTTTGGGCTATCGGTACCGGCAAAACCGCTACCTCCGACCAAGCAGACGAAGTTTGCGGTATCATCCGTAACGTTGTTGCTGGTCTTTACTGCGATTGCGTTGCAAAGGCTACCACCATTCAGTACGGCGGCTCGATGAACGCAAAGAACTGCGACGAGCTCCTTTCCAAGGAAAACGTTGACGGCGGCCTTATCGGTGGCGCTTCTCTCAAAGCTCCCGATTTCGCAACCATCATCAACGCTGCTCTCTAATTTAAAGCAAAAGAAAAGCACTGCTTCGGCAGTGCTTTTTTGTTAGTCTGTGCTTTTTTAAGGCATGTGGCTTTGATTAATGCAGGTGTTTTTAAAGTGAGATTTAAGGCTTTTTAGCTGCGGACTTTAAGCGCTTGATGAGTGCCTCATATCGTGAGTCGGTTCGCAACATAGCGACATCTTCATCGGTAGTTATCCAATCGAGGAAGGTTTGAGAATAATTGCCTTCCGATTCGATAATCACTCCGCCATCTGCAAATCCGCGAAGTATTGGCGTTGAATGCGGAGCATCGAAATCGTAGGTATCTGCATGTACGTTATAATTTACACATTGTTCAAGCCAATACCAAGCATTTTCGTAGTCTTGTTTTTTAAAGAAATCCATAAATATAAAATAGCTTGCCGTTGCACCGTAATATGCATTTTGTTGATAATCGCCGTCTGGGTAAATACATTCGAGAAGCTTAATTTCAAATTGATTTAATTCTGTTCGTTCTTCCCGCGAATATATCATTTGTCCGTTGTCATCACAATGCCCTTTTAGGCAATCAATCATTGACAACAGCTCATTAACTAAAAAATGCATATATTCCTGACGTTCTTTAAATCCTTCGGTTCCTTTCCACCGATATACCATGAAGTTTTCGTATGAAAAGCGCGTTTTAGGCATTTCTGCGGCAAGTCTTGCCATCTCATCGTTTTTATCCGCGTAACTGTAGGCGGTTCCAAGCGTTTCGAGTGCTTCGTATCGTGTGGTGCTGTCTGTACATTCCAAAAGTATTCGGTTGCAAAGTTCAAACACCTCATTATATTCCTTAACGCCTTTTCGCGAATATTCGTTAACAATTGCGTCGGCAAGGGATTGCATGATTTTATAATCGCGAGGAAATTTTTTATTTGCTTCGCGGAGAATTGCTGTATATTCTTCCCATTTTCCTTGGTGGCACAGATTTCGTGCGTCATTTAAGTATTTCTCTATTACTTCGTTATTTCTTTCAATATCAATTCCAAGTAAAACATCCGAAGATACATCAAAAATATGACAAAGTGCCGGAAGTTGCATTATGTCGGGCGCAGTTCGGTTGCACTCCCATTGAGAAATAGCTCGCGAAGTGATTCCAAGATACTCGGCAAGTTGTTCCTGCGTAATATCTTTTTCTCTGCGTAACCGTTTAATTGTAGAACCAATAGACATCTTTTTGTCCTCCAAAATGTATTCAAAAGCGCTTTTGTGATTTTATTATATCAAAATTCGAATATATTTCCATGAAGTGTTTGTTCAGTATAAGTATAGCACAGCTTTGTATTTCAAAGAAGTTATATCATAAGCTAATGTTAATTACAAGAAGAAAAGACATGCTCTGATTGAACATGTCTTTCTCATTAATAAGGGTGCTTTTTTGTTAGTCTGTGCTTACTTTAAGGTTTTCTTGCAAGGTTTTAACCGAGGTCAGGAATGAATCGGTCGACCAATAAAGAGTTTTGTATCGGTGGGGTGAAAGCTCGATATTATAAATGCCCTTGTAATCCTTTGCAAGCTCTTCGAGCTGACTTGCAAAAGGATCGCGCCATTCGGTCATCGGATAATGGGCAACGCCGTTGGTAAAGGCGTGGATATGTGTGTGGATAGTGCGCGAAAGGAATTCCTTTTGCGGCATTTGAATGGGGTTGTCGGTCTGAGTAGCGCAGTAATATGCGTAATGTCCCAAATCGAAGCAGATTCCAATATTTTCGCGGTCGACGTCGCGGACAATGTCAAGGACGAAACGGGTGCAATCGCCGTTTGATTTATCGGGCATATGCTTGTTGTTTTCCAAAGCGATGCGAACGGGAAGCTCGTTTTCGTTTATATAATCGGAAAGCTTTAAAAGCATTGCACGGTTGTCGCCCTTTATCGGGTGGAGCGTTATCGTAAGATCGGACTGACGCAGATTTGCCAAAACTCCGCGAAGGGGCGCGAAAACCTCCTCGACAGCGTTTTCGACCGTGTCTACCGAGCCGTGTACCGTTATAAAAAAGCCTTGATCCCAAAGCGAGTTAACAAGACCTAATACCTCGGTCGGATCGTCGGTCGGCGCAAGCGGACGAAGCTCGATGCTTCTTACCCCAGCCTCGTACAAAAGCGGTAAAAGCATTTGCGGATCGTCATAATGTGCGACCTTTGTGCCTAAAAGCCATCTGTATCTTAAGGATATGCCGATCATAATATGCTCCAAAATCAAAAAAGGATTACTGTGCGTATTATATATAACATTTTCGGTTAAGTCAACCCAAAGAAGTAAACCTATCGCGAAAAATTTAAAGGTATGATTGCCGCGCAATATTGAAAAAAGCGAAAATTTTGCTATAATACTGTTATGAATTTGAATTTGGCGAGGCGATTTGATGAATAACTCTCCTACCGAAAACGAAATTAAATATATACGCGAGGCATTGTATCGGTTTAATTCCGAGAAGGTCGGCGTTGACGGACATACGCCGCTTAATATTGTTGAGTATGATGAAAACGGTATTATAATCGGAGGTGTTCTCGGCGGAACCTATTGGGGTTGGCTGTATATCGATATTCTTTGGGTGCAGGAAAGCCACCGCCTTAAGGGAATCGGATCAAAGCTGCTTTCGGAAGCCGAAAAGGAAGCGCTTCACAGAGGGTGTCACCACGCGCATCTCGACACAATGAGCTGGCAAGCACCCGAATTTTACAAAAAACACGGCTACGAGGTGATCGGAGTATTGCCCGACATCCCGAGCGGAAATCAAAAATATCTGCTTATGAAGGCGTTGGATAAGCAATCGGTCGAAAACGAGGAAAAGTAATGAGAAAAATTATGTTCGTTTGCCACGGGAACATTTGCCGTTCGCCGATGGCAGAGTTTATATTCAAAAAAATGCTTGACGAAAAGGGCTTGTCGAATAAATTTTCGGTAGCCTCGTGTGCTACGAGCAGCGAGGAGATCGGTTTTAACGGCGTCGGCAATCCCGTTTATCCCCCTGCGCGTGCAGAGCTTAAAAGGCACGGCATCGAGTGCAACGGAAAACGCGCCGTACAGCTTAAAAGGGACGATTACGCTAAATACGATATGTTTATCGGGATGGATAGCAACAATATCCGCAATATGCACCGAATTTTCGGCGGAGATGCGGAAAATAAGATAACTAAGCTTATGGACTACACCCCACGTGGCGGCGACGTTGCCGACCCTTGGTATTCCGATAGGTTCGATATCGCCTATAACGACATTTTCGACGGCTGTAAGGCGTTGTTGTCAAAGCTTTTGTAAAGCATAAAAAAAGAGCGTTCCGAAGAACGCTCTTTATCTTTTATTTTCCGTAATATTCCTTAAGCTTGCTTACGTCGCTCTTGTCGAGAACGCCGTCGAAGAGCATAAATTCATCGACCGTTGCGGCAAGGCGCGCGTTGTAATTACCGCTGCCGTCCTGACCGATATTAAGCACGTTAAACGCGTTTGCCGAGGTGTTCTTGAGCGCTTCGGGGAGCTTGAGGACAGAAAATTCACCGAAATCGACAGAAATTCTGACCTCTGCTTTTTCGCGGTCGACCACGGTAAGAACGTACATCCAGCCTGTGCGGTAGTCGGAAGGAAGCGGAACAGTTACGTCGGCACGGACGGTGCCGTTGCCGAAATTGAATTTCACGTCGTTTGTGTTTCGAAGCGAAAGAACGTAGCCGTTGTTATATCCGTTTACCCAGTTCTTGTTCGAGAAAAGCACGGGGTCGGAGGTAACACCGCCCGTATTTACCCACATACCTACGGTAAAGCTATCGTTTTGCGGTGCATAGTTCTTTATGCTGACGTAACCGTCATCGAGCGAAACGCCCTTGCCGAAATATCCGTCGATATAATAAAGCTTGCCGTTTTGCGCCGTTTCATTACCGCAGACATCCTTAATATCTCCGTCAAAGGGGAGATAGTATTTCAAAGGAGTGTCTACAAAGTTAGAAATGTGGCCGCCACTGCCTTTTTCGGGGGTGGGTACTGTTTCGTGGTAGCGGTTCGAGGTCTTATCGACGTAAACCGGTCGCTCGCCTGCAGTTACGCCCTTAAAAAGTCCCGAGGGAACGCGAGAGGTCCAGGTTTCGGGCTGTTCGTAACCGAATGCGTGAAGAACGACCGATGCTGTGTCGCGTATCTCCATATCGCCGATAGTGCCCTTTTCAACCGTCTTGCCTGCCGCCGCAAACATAATATATTTTTCGCCGTCGGTATAACCGCCATGGCTTGTGCCGTTGCCGCCGTGGTCTGCGGTCACGATAAAGAGAGTATCGTCAAGGATGCCTTTTTTCTCGTATGCTTCATAAATCTTGCCGATATAGCCGTCGATCTCGGTAATTTTTGCAAAATGTGCGGGGGTGTTATATCCGGACGAATGTCCTGCGCCGTCAACCTCGTCAAACTGAACGAAAACAAGCTTGGGCGCCTTTGTGGAAACGTAATTGCAAACCGCGTTGCATATCGCGGAATCGCCTACACTGCCGTATTTGTAAACGTTAATTCCGTTTTCAACTATGCCGACGTTTATCGGGTTCCAGTTCGTAAACGAGCCCATTACAGCCTTGCTGTCATTTTCGCTTACTACCTTGAAAAAGCTGGGGTACTTGGAGTCCTGCGGATAAGCGGTTTCTGCAACGATCGCGTTGGTAAGACCGTGGATATTGTTGGTAACGCCGTGCATAAGCGAGCCCCAGCATTGAGCGCTTATCGAGGGGTTTTCGGTAAGTACCTTATAGGAAATAGCGCCGTCGGCAAAAATTTTGTCGATATTGGGTGTTTCGGACTTGTTAAAAAAGCTGCCCGCACCGTCAACGCCGATAACGATAACGTGCTTATAGGTGTAATTCATATCTTCTTCGTCCTTACTTTCTTCCCTTGATTCCTCAGCTTCGCTTTCCTCTTTTGGTTCTTCGGAGCCGTTCGATAAATCTTCCTCGTTCGAAGATTCCGCAATGCTCGATTCCTCCTCGCTCGAAGATTCCGCGATGCTTGATTCCGCGATGCTCGATTCGTTCTTGCTCGATCCTTCGCTGCTTGTGCCTTCCGCAACGCTTTCATCCGCTTCGCTCAATACAGATTCCTCGCTTTCACCGCCACACGCGACAGACGTCAGCATAAGGCAAACGCAAAACAGCATCAAAAGCATCGGCTTTAAAACAACTATTGATTTTTTCATAATTCACCCCAAGTAAATATATACTTAATTTTATTTCATTAACAAACAAAAGTCAATGTGTAAGACCTTCAAATATTGATTATCTTTTTTAGACAGTATAACAAAAACGGGCAGAGAATAGATCTCTACCCGTTTATGCTTAACGGTTTAATGAGCTTTTCGCCAGTATTTTTCTTAAAACGTCAGCCAACGGAATCACGAGCATACCCGCAAAAAGGTCGCCGACCGAATGAAGAATATCAAAGGTAAATCCAAGAGAAATCCAAACGAGCGTCTGCTCGAGGTCGTACCCGTATAATAATGCTTGTAAGGGTGCGTAAAGAACACCGAAGAAAAGTCCGTGAAGCGCGCATATTATCGGAACAATAAAGTAGCTCACCTTTTTCGGCATTCTTTTCGGCAGAAGCATCGTAATTCCCCAAAGGATGGTCCAGATATATAAATACGGCATCCACCAAATGTCAAATCCCGCAAAAACCCCTTCGATGAAAACGTAAAGGTAAAGGGGGATCAATGCCTTAACGCGAAAAACAAGCGTCAAAACCATTATAAACATTCCGAGCAGGTGAATGTTGGGCAGAGCCGCCATAATTACTCGTGTGACGAACATTGCGGCTCCGAACATAGCGAAAAGAACAAGCTCTTTTAATGATAACGAGCTCTTCTTTTTTGTTTTACTTTGTGTATTCAATTCTGTAGGTCGCATTTTCATCAATATCGGTCGCGTCAACGCCTGTCATCGCTATTTCGCCGTTGATATAAAACGCCCAATAGCTTTGATCGATATCATAATCGGCGGTAATGCCGTTTACCTTCTTGACGTAAAGACCGTAAGCGCCCTCGTCACCCTCGATAAGATTATGCTCGTGCAACGCTTCTCCGACTTTGTCCTTATCGGTGTTGATGGTAAAGGTAACTATTTGCTCTTCAACCTTTACCTCGACCTTAACGGTTTTTGCGCCTTCGCCGAATTCGGTGTCCTGCAAATAGGTCGCATTTTCCCACAAGCCGGTCGCATCGACCGATTCCTTGCATGCGGCGAACGAAAACAGACAGATGATTAAAAGTGCGATTGAAATTGTTCTTTTCATTGTTTAAGATCCTTTCTAAGAAAAAATATTTTTCACAAAAGGATAAAATAAAAGCACCCTTCATTGGGGTGCGAAAAGAGCGGTATCCTGCCCATACCGAAAACAGTCAAGGATTCCCTTAACCGATATCTTCACACATATCTCCCCAATTTGCCCAAGAGACCTTTACGTGTCGCAGACCGATAAGCATTCCGACTTGACGTGTGATTCACGAGTTACGGTAATGGCTGTTGCCGCGGATTTTCACCGCGATTTCCTTATCCCCGAGGACACAAAAAGCATCCCCGACAACGGGCAAATTGCCCGATGACCTGCGTTTATTCTTTTGTCTTGCGCATATTTTAGCACACGGGGGATGAATTTGTCAATAAAAATAAAAAAACAAAAAGCCGAAGTAATGGCTTCGGCTTTGCTTATTTTAAAATCTTTCCTTCTTTTTTGCAAACAGGGCAACGGTCATCGCAAGCATCGATACCGCCAAAAGCACCCATACGGCAATTGCAAATCCGTTGTCGCCCGGCTTTATCTCCTCGTCGGCGCCCGATTCGTCGGAAACATCGGAAATATCGCTTGTGTTCGATTCGGGGGAGGAGGGTTCGCTATCCGAGCTTTCGCGCTCGTCCTCGCTTGAGGTGTTGCCGACAGTGCCGTCATTACCCGACGAATAAACGCTTATCTCGTCGATGAAGGTCCAGCCTGCCGTCGTTTCGGCACCGTCGGCGTTTACAAAGCTTCCAAGATGCTTAATTGTAACGCGCAGAAATCTGCCCTCGGCGTCATCTGCGGCAAGCGTCATCGCAAAGGTCTCCGAAAGCCCGTCGGCGGTGCTCTTTTGCGTGTCGAGCGTGCCAACGTCGACGTATTCGCCGTTTCGCTCGTCGGCAAGCGCAAAGGTCACGCTTTTCGGCGCATATATACCAACGTCGGTTTCGTTAAGAAATCCGATTGTAAACGCCGAAAGATCGGAATATTTCCTTCCAAGATCGAGAATGATAACGAAATCTCCGTTTTCGTTAACGTTGCTGCGGTTAAGCCCGACGTAAGCCGCGCTTGAATAATAATTGCTCTTTCCGTCGGGAACCGTGCCGAATATCCCGTCGGTAAGCTTTATCCCGTCGTCGGGATATCCGCTCGAGGCAGGGGTGATAAGCGAATATTCCTTGCCATAGGAAACCTCTCTGCCCTCTGCCGCAGGCGACAAAATCAGCGAAAGCGCGATAAGCGCCGAAAATGCTATTGTAAACAGTTTTTTCATAAAACTTTTCTTCCTTTTTTGATCTTGCAGATATCATTTGCCAAATAAAGATAAATTATGCAAATCTTCACGCGGATATTGAAAACGAAAGGAAAAAATGTTAAAATAATGCCAATAAAGTATGCGAG
>JAFYON010000162.1 GCA_017560145.1 Clostridia bacterium
ATTCGTTACTACAACAACGAACGCATTCAAACCAAAACAAAACTGACTCCGCTAGAAAAACGAAGTCAGTATGTCGCTTAATATTTAATATCTACCATAGGGGTTCTTTTTGTGCTGTCCGTACAATTTGGGGCACAACACGCCCTCTGCCGTTTTTTATTATTTTTTAAGGAAAAGCTTGATCGCAACGAACGCCAATGCAACCACCGCGACCGCGATAACCGTTATCCACAAGGCAAGATTGCTTCCGCCCTCATCATCGGTATTTTCGGGCTCGCTCTCGTTGTCGGATACTTCGGAGGTATCGACGCTTTCCATACTTTCCTGACCTTCGGACAGCTCCTGCTCGGGTTTGTTTTCGTCTTCATCGACGTTGTTCTCGAACACAAGCCTTTCTCCGTTGACTTTTACGTTGATAAGCTCAAAGCCGCCAAGCTTTTCAAGAGCAGAAACGCGCTTTGCGTTGGCGGTATCGTTGAAATCGCTCGCGATCTTTGCAACAGCGTCGGAACGAACTCCGTGTTCATCGTTAACAATGCTTCCACCCGACGTGCTGAAATGATAAACGTTGGTATAATCGACGGAGGTATCGTTGCAGGAAACGGGATTCTTGCCCGAGCCGCTAAGATTACATTTCGAGTATACGTTGTAAACCTTGCCGTAGTTTGAATAAAGTATTCCGTTTGCGATATCCGCTCTCAGATCAAGCTCGAAAATACAGTTTACAACGCTTCCGTAAAGAGTACGCACAGGCTGTGCGCTCGTCTCCGAGGCAATGCTGCCCTCGATCCTTAAATTGCATATCGCACCGTAAACGTAGGGGAACACCGACCTTTGAACGCTATCGTTTATATCAACAGTAATCGTATATCCGTTTCCGTTGTAAACGCCCGCAAAATAGCACTTTCCGTTGCCGTTTGCAGAGGTGCCCGAATATCCTTCGACGTTCGTCATATCGATGCTTGCGGTCTGAAGGAAATATTTTCCGTAGCCGTACATTTTCGATTCGGTTTCGTTATTCGAGGCGTTGAAGCCGTCGGTAAGGATTTTAAAATCGTTTGCGGTTTTTATCAAATAAGGATCTTCAACGGTGCCGCTTCCTTCAAAGGCCTCGTCGGGAGTGGGAATATTATCCTCGGGTCTTCCCGCACCGCCGTATGCCTTTACGGGAATAAGGAAGCATGCGTCGGGAATCTTTTTGCCGGTCGAGAAATTATAGCCCGTGTAAACGATAAAGTCGGAATACACCTCGACGGTATAGCCCTCGCTTCCGTATTTAACGGTTACGTTTTCGCGTCCGTCATAGCTTCGCGTCATCGAGCTGCCCGAGCCGTATGCACAGGGCTGACAGTTCGAGCCGATGTGAACCGTGCGCGCAAAGGAATTGTATTCGTCGGAATAGTTCGCGTTTTCATAAAACGAAACGTGGGTATGTCCCGACATTACGATCGAATCCTTGTGATTTTCGAGCAATGCCTTCAAGCGCATATTCTGTTTAAAATCATCCTTAAAGGTGATACAAGCGGCATAACTGCCGTTTTTAATATCGCCCGCGCCGTATTGCAGGAACGGCGAATGGAGCGAAATGAAGATATTCGTTTTTCCGTCGTCGTGCTTTTCAAGAAGTGCTTCGAGCCAATCGATCTGTGTGCTCGAAAAATTATCGTAAGACGCGCTGTCGCCCGATGCATTTATCTCTTGCGACATAAAGATAAAAAGATTATCTCGGCTTCCGTTTTCGCCCTTAAAAAGAACGTGATAATAGGGCGAATTTTCATAAGGATGAGCCTCGTCACTGCCGCCCAAATATTTATCCATCAGTGCGATATCCTTTGGGGTGTTGCCGTGGTTACCCGATGCCTCGTAAACCTTTTCGATCGGGAAGTCGGACGCGTTGATTATTTCGATATGCTTTTCATACTGCGCCTCTAAATCGGGATTTTCGCCGCGGTCACCGACAACGTCGCCCGTGATAACAACGATATCCATTCCCTTTTCGGCAAAAAAGTCCATCGAAGCACGAAGCTTTTCATAAGCGCCTCGGCTGTGCTGTTCGTAATTCATGTGAGTATCCGAAAGCGCACCAAAGGAAAATTCGGGCTCGCCGAGATCGGGAGTACGCTTTGAAACGGGGATTTCCGCAGTTGCGATCGCGTCCTTAATATCGGGTGTGCCCTTAAGAAAATAGAAGGTGCTTTCAAAAACCGCAATACCCTTTGCACCGTAAGGGATCATCATTCCGTCGGAAATATAGCCCTTTACGGTTTTAAGGTTATCGATTTTTATCGCGGTCGCCTCGTCATAATCGTCAAGCACTTTATTTCCGTCGGTATAATAAACAAGATAATATCCGTTTCTCGCACCGTTGGAGCTTGGGGTAACGGTTATTTCGCATTGTGCAAAGCCGGCAACATCGGCCTCGTCACCTGTGAATTTGATCTCAACGGTTGCTTTATCTTGATTTGCAGACACAATGCCCACCCCCTGAAATATCCCAAGCACGAAAAACGCCGAAAGCGCTACCGCGCAAAATCTTTTTGCTATACTAAACACGGAACTGCCTCCTTAAGCTATCTTTTTTCACGAATTGTATCATATTAATAAACAAAAGTAAATAGCGTTTACGATAAAAAGTGCCCTCCGCTTATATGCAGAGGGCAGAAAAGCTTATCAATGCAGAAAATGATAAATATCAAAATGGCATATAGCCGCTTTTATGATCGCAAAAAGCACCAATGCTCCAAAGGTACAATAATCGGACAACTTAAACTTAAATCCGCGACGGAAGATTATATATCCGACAAACGCAAGAGAAAAGAACACAGCCACATCGCCTATACTGCGAATTCCGTGACCGATATGGCTGAACAACACAACCGGAGCAACATAAAGCGGTATAAACAATTTATATCCGAAAAACGAATCCGAAATGCCGCCGACACGCTCGGGACTTTGCTTATTGCATCTTGCAAAGAACAAAACGACCGAAATCAGTCCGAGTGTTGCCCAAAGCAAGGTAAAGGCGATTACGGTTTCAAACCCGAAGTACCAATCGAGATAAAACGGTGTCGTTTCGATAACCGCCTCGGTCCGCGACAGTATTTCCATAATATAACCAAAGGGTGTGGCAAGCTCATCGAAAAACGAGCTTAAAAGATTTGACGGAAAAGCAACGACGTAGAAAAGCAAATTCCAGCATATAACAAAAACAACGCCGTCGAAGATATGATTAGCCTCGTTAAATACAAATAGGTTCATCGAATAAAACAACCAACCCGTAATCATTAACAAAAGGAAATATACGAAAAGCCAACCGAGGTCGATGAATGAAAACGCACCGTAACCGATTATAACCCCAACCTCGACTAAAAAGCCGATTGCCGTCGGAACCAAAACCGCAATAAGTCCCGACAGATAGTGCGCAAGCGCAAATTTTCTTCGACTTAAAGGAAGCGAATAAAGTGTATCAAGATTTCTTCTGTTTTTGAATTTAGCAAAATTAAATATCGGAACAACCAACGAAAGAAAGATAACCAATGCGACGGCTATACCGAAATTTGTATCAAATCCTTTAAGTGCACCCTCGGGAATTTGGTTGGCCATAACGCTTCCCTCGTAAATTTTATCTACGTATCCGTTATCGCGAACAACGTAATGGAAAAACGAATGTGTTTGCCAATCGGAAAGCATCGGAACGAATACAAAAGCGGACACGAATACCACAATTAGAACAACGCGCAAATTTTCAAACAAAGCGCTTTTAAAATATGCACTAAAACCATTCTTCATCATCAATTCCCCCTTCCCGACATTACATCGTGGATAAACGCTTCTTCAAAATCAAGCGGCATTTCTTCGATTACCGCGGGAGAAAGCTTTAAAAGCTTTGAATACATATCCCCCGATTCGCCCTCTAACACAACCGTTACAAACCGTCCCTTGATTTCAAGCGAAACGGTCGGAAGCGACGAAAATTCTTTTTCCGAAATATCGTTTGAAAACGCAAGCGAAAACTTACAAAGTCTGGAAACGTGTTCGACAATATCGCCCTCACTGTTTATCTTAGCGTTGTCGATAAGCACGAATCTGTCGCAAAAATCCTCAAGTTCGCGCAACGAATGGCTTGTAATAATTACAGTTGTGTTTTCTTCATCGACGTATTTAATAATCGCATCCTTAAAAAGCTTGCGCGACAACGGATCCAACCCGTCAAAAGCCTCGTCAAGAAGCATATATTTAGGCTTTACGGCAAGCGCAAGTGCGATAAACACCTGTCTTCTCATTCCCTTTGAGAAATTCCGCATCGCCATTTTCGAATCTATCTTATATTCCGACAAAAGCGCATCAAAAATATTGCGGTCGGCGTTCGGATAAAAGGTACGATAAAAATCAAAAAGCTTGTTCGAAGTGTTTGCGCCCGTGTAATAGGGCTCGTCGGGAAGGAAAAATATATCCTGTCTTGTTTCGGGAAGCATAGGACTTTTTCCGTCATAAAGAACAGTGTTTTGACTTTTATACACGCCTGAAAGCAACCGTAAGAGAGTCGATTTGCCCGCGCCGTTAATTCCGACAACCCCTAAAATCGTTCCGTCGGGCACTGTCAGATCAATATTATCTAAAACAATCTTTTTGCCGAACGAATGGGAAAGTCCCTTTATTTCAATCATTTCCGTATACCTCCTTGATAATTTCGTTTAACTCGTCGATAGTAACTCCTTGCTCCTTAAGTTCGTTTATGGCTTTTAACGCGTTTACCCTGCGCATATCGGTATCGTTACCCGATTTATCGCAAGAATATGTAACAAACGCGCCTTTTTTGGGCAACGAGCAAACGAGTCCTTTTTCTTCAAGTAACGAATATGCCTTTTGCACCGTATTTGGATTAACGCCAAGCTCGTTAGCCGCCGTGCGAACGCTCGGCAGCTTGTCGCCGTCGCGCAATACGCCCAAACGGATGTAGTTTTCGTATTTTTCCGCAACTTCAATATAAACGTCGCGCTTTCCAAACAACCCTTTCGGCATTTTCCCACTCCTTTTATCTGTATTATCTGTATCATCTGTTCTGTCTGTACTATAGCGCACAAATATGCTTTTGTCAATAGGGATTTTTTATTTTGTTGACTTTGGCTTTAATTTCAAATATAATGTCTTTAACGACAAATTAAAGGGAATTTTATGAGCAGCGGAATTTTTCTTGCAATTTTAGCGGCGGCGCTTTATGCGCTGAATTCGCCGTTTTCGAAAATATTACTTGAATATATGCCGCCGACGCTTATGGCGGGGTTTCTTTATCTCGGCGCGGGCATCGGAATGGGCGCAATCGCACTTATTCGAAGGGCTTCGAGAAGCAAAAGCGAGGAAAAGCCGATTACAAAAAACGAATTGCCCTATACCCTTGCGATGATAGTGCTTGATATCGCCGCACCGATTTTTTTGCTTTTCGGTCTTTCCCAAACCACCTCGGCAAACGCTTCGCTTTTAAATAATTTTGAAATAGTCGCAACCACCGTAATCGCACTTGCGGTATTCAAGGAAAAAATAAGCAAAAGGCTTTGGGGCGGAATAATCTTCGTTACTTTATCCTGTATTTTGCTGACCTTTGAGGATATCGCAAGCCTTCAATTTTCCAAAGGATCGATTTTTGTTCTTTTGGCTTGTGTTTGTTGGGGCATTGAAAACAACTGCACCCGCAAGCTTTCCGAAAAGGACCCCTTGCAAATCGTTTTGTTAAAGGGTGTTTTTTCGGGGTTGGGTTCTATTGTTATCGGCTTTGTTATCGGGGAACGAATTAACGAGCTTTGGAGCGTTTTCGCAGTTTTGGCGGTGGGATTTGTTGCCTATGGCTTAAGCATCTTCTTTTACGTTCACGCGCAACGCCGACTCGGTGCGGCGCGGACAAGCGCCTATTATGCGATCGCCCCCTTTATCGGTGTAGCGCTTTCGTTTGTTATTTTCTCGGATCTTCCCCACTATACTTACTTTATCGCACTTGCGCTTATGGTTTTGGGCGCTTGGCTTTCATCGAGTGATAAGCCGATTTTTAAAAAGAAATAACAAAAACGGCAAAGGCTTTTTTAATTCCTTTGCCGTTTAATTTTTGCTTTAATCCGGGCGTCCCGTTAAATGTCCCTCGTCCGAAAGGTTGGGATAACCAAGCTGACGCAGCACCTCGTATGCGACCACGGCAACGGCGTTTGAAAGGTTTAACGAGCGCACAAAGCCGAGCATCGGGATGCGAATGCATTTTTCGTAATTTTGCTCTAAAAGCGGCTCGGGCAAGCCGTGAGATTCCTTTCCGAAGACGAGATAGATATCCTTATCGTTCGGATATTCAACCTCGGAATGACATTTTTGCCCCTTTGTCGAGCAGAAATAAAATTCACCCGATTGATTTTTCGAAATAAATTCGTCCCAATTTTTATAGGTCGTAACGGTCAAATACTGCCAATAGTCAAGCCCCGCGCGGCGGATGGTGCGTTCGCTTAACTCGAATCCAAGCGGCTCGATAAGATGCAGATGACATCCCGTTACGGCGCAGGTGCGCGATATGTTTCCTGTGTTTTGGGGTATTTCGGGCTCGTAAAGAACTATATGTACCATAATTTTATCACCAAAAGACCTGATAGTTTGTTTTTGACATTGTACCATTTAACAAACGCTTTTTCAACCCCCTTGATTAATTAAAAAAAGTGTTATATAATAAAGCAAGTAATAATTTATGAGGTTTTGTTATGGCACTCGGAATTATTAAAAAGGACAAGTCCCTCGCGCCGTTTGAAAAGGACCTTTTGCTTCGGGTCGATTCCTACAAAAGAAAAAGAGCCGAGCTTGTAAGCGAGGATGCTTCGCTTTCGGACTTTGCAAACGGTTATGAATATTTCGGCATCCATCCGACTGAAACGGGCTGGGTCTATCGCGAATGGGCTCCCGGCGCTGACGAGATGTATTTCACCGGCGATTTTGCGAATTGGGACGTATATGCATACCCGATGACGCGAATCGAAAACGGCGTTTTCGAAATATATCTCGAAGGCACAGATGCGCTTAAGATCGGGCAGAAGGTGCAGTGCATCGTTATTAAAAACGGTGAATTTATGCGCCGCATACCCGCCTATGCGACGCGCGTTGTTCAGGACCCCGTTACCTTTAATTTCTGTGCCGAGGTCGACGATGTTCTTTTCGACCGCTTTGAATGGACCGACAAGGATTTTAAGCCTGCCAAAACACCCTTTATTTACGAATGCCATATCGGTATGGCACAGGAGGAGGGCAAGATCGGCTCGTTTGACGAGTTTACCGATAATATCCTTCCGAGAATCAAGAAATCGGGCTATAACACCGTTCAGATAATGGCGATAATGGAGCACCCCTATTACGGCTCCTTCGGTTATCAGGTTTCGAACTTTTTTGCCGTAAGCTCGCGCTTCGGACACGCAAGCGGACTTAAACGGCTTATCAACACCGCGCATAATATGGGAATTACCGTGCTTTTGGACGTCGTTCATTCGCACGCTGTTAAAAACGGCGGCGACGGACTTAATTATTTCGACGGCACGCATTACCAATATTTCCACGAGGGCGAGCGCGGATATCACACCGCTTGGGACACCAAGCTTTTCAATTACGATAAAAACGAGGTCATTCATTTTCTGCTTTCAAACCTTAAATATTGGATGGAGATCTTCCATTTCGACGGCTTCCGTTTTGACGGCGTGACCTCGATGCTTTATCACGATCACGGCTTGGGCAGCGCATTCACGAATTACGCTATGTATTTTTCGATGAATACCGACACCGAAGCGGTAACCTACCTTCAGCTTGCCAACGAGCTTATACACGGTCTTAACAAAAACGCAATAACCGTTGCCGAGGATATGTCGGGTATGCCCGGCATGTGCATTCCGATAAAGGACGGCGGTATTGGGTTCGATTACCGTCTTTCGATGGGTATTCCCGACCTTTGGATAAAGCTTATCAAGGAATACCGCGATCAGGATTGGGATATGTTTATGCTCTGGTACGAGCTAACCTCGCGCAGAATCGGCGAAAAGGCTATCGGCTATTGCGAATCTCACGATCAGGCGCTTGTCGGCGACAAAACGATAATGTTCCGACTTTGCGATGCGGATATGTATTGGTTTATGAACGTCAACGGAAAGAGCGACGTTATCGATCGCGGCATCGCGCTGCATAAAATGATCCGCCTTATCACCGCGTCGACGGTCGGCGAGGGTTATCTTAACTTTATGGGTAATGAATTCGGCCATCCCGAATGGATCGATTTCCCCCGTGAGGGCAACGGATGGAGCTATCATTACTGCCGAAGACAGTGGAGCCTTTCCGATGACGGATTGCTGAAATATCAATATCTCGACAGATTCGATCGCGCAATGCTTAAGCTTTTAAAAAGCGGCAGACTTATGACAAGGGCGCCCAAAAACCAATGGATCGGTCAGGACGACAAGGTTATAATCTACACCGAAAAGGATTACGTCTTTGCCTTTAACTTCCACCCCGAAAAATCCTTTACCGATTATTTCGTTCCCGTAGAGGAGGAAGGCGTTTACAAGGTAACGCTTACGACCGACGACCAAAGCTTTGGCGGATTCGGCAGAGTCGATACCGAATATGAATATACCGCCGAAAAGCAAATTGACGGCAGAATCGGTTTTATGTGTTATCTCCCCAACCGCTGTGCAACTGTTTTAAAGAAAATAAAGAAAAACGCTTGAAATACGAAAAAATTATGATAAAATAGCGTATATTACTGTTATTTGGAGTTTTTTGATGAAAGAAATTAAAAATATCGAAGATTTTAACGGCAGAATAAGCAGAATACTTATTACCGAAGAAGAAATCGCGCAGGCTATTAAAAACACCGGCAAGATGATCGACGATTCTTATGACGGAAGACCGATACTTCTCGTTAGTATTCTTAAGGGCGCTTTCGTGTTTATGGCAGACCTTTTGCGCGCCGTGACCGTCCCCTGCGAGATCGGTTTTATGTGCGCAAAGAGCTATTATCAGGGCACGGTTTCCTCTGGCGTTGTTAAGATCACAATGGACCTCGATCAGGATATCAGCAATTACCACGTTATTATCGTCGAGGATATTATCGACAGC
>JAFYON010000163.1 GCA_017560145.1 Clostridia bacterium
GAGGAAGAAGCGGATACCGGAAAGGGCAACTGCCGAGCCGCAGAATACGGGAGCGATGTCGCCGCTGAGAAGGCCGGTGTTAAGAGCGTGGAGCTTTTCCTCTGCGGTGAAGGGCTCTTCCATAAGGAATTTTTCCATAAGCTCTTCGCTGGTGAGCGCCAAGGATTCGTTAAGAGCGATCTTGTATTCTTCGATCTTATCGGTGAAGTTTGCGGGAACGGTGGTTTCAACGCGGTTGCCGTTCTTTTCGCAATAGAATACTTCATCGGTGATGAGGTTGTAAAATCCTACCTGACCGCTGCCTTCATTGAAGGGGATAAGGAGAGGACATACAGACTGACCGAACTGTTCACGAAGACCTGCAAAGGTGCCTTCGAAATTGGAGTTTTCATCGTCAACCTTGTTTACAAAGAATGCCTTGGGCTTGCCTGCGGAGTATTCCCAAGCGAGCTCGGTACCAACCTTGCAGCCGCTCTTTGCGTCTACAACGATAACGGTACTTGCAGCAACGAATGCAGCAGCCTTTGCTTCACCCGCAAAGCCGAACATACCGGGCGCGTCAAGAATGTTGATCTTGGTGCCGTTCCATTCAAGGCTTGCAAGAGCAGTATTGATAGAATAGCCTCTCTTGATTTCTTCGGGATCAAAGTCACAAACGGTGTTGCCTTCAGCGGGCTTACCCAAACGGTCGGTTACCTTTGCAAGGTAAAGCATAGCTTCGGCAAAAGAGGTTTTACCGTCACCACTGTGTCCTACAAGACATATATTTCTGATTTGAGAAGATGTAAATTTCGCCATAATAGAAGTTCCTCCATACAAAAAGTACTTATATTTATAGATGTTGTATATTATACATCAAAAGGGCGAATTAATCAAGGGGAAATTTAATATTTTTATTAGAAATTGACAAAATTTTCAAAATATTCATTTTCTTAGCATCAAAAACGAAATCAACCATATCGGAAGCAACCAAAACAGCTGGAAAGCTACCGCGTGAACCGAGGTTATCGCGCCGATGGCGCCGGTTACCGAAAGGAATCCGACTGCCGCAAACGAGAGGACCACGCTTACAACGCTGATGATAATGTTGCTCTTCGTGGCGTGACGCGCCTTGTCGCAAAGCGAGAACATTTTGAGGAAATTGTGGAGAGTGGAGTTGCAGACGATACCGCTCGTAGCGTTTTCAACCTCACCCATAACCTCGTTCGGATCGGTTCCGCGAAGCACCGAGATCGGGCACTTCTTGAACTTGACCTGAGAGGCGATCATTTCGTTGTTTATGTTGGGATCAAGCGTTTTTACGCCAAGACACAAGCCTGCCTTGTACATATCGTGAAGGAGCGAATCAAACAAAGGGTTGAGCGTGTATTTGATGTAAAGCTTAGCCGCAAGCTTTTCGTCGACCACAACGTACATAACCGAACCGCCGCGGCGATCGTATGCATCGTCGCCCTCGTCGATCGGAGTTTCAAAGCGGTAACGGCGCATATACGAGCGCTTACCGAGGAAATAGTTATGTCCGTCCATTGCAACGCAAAGTCCGTCGTTGGAGCTTTCGATCACTCGGATGGCGGTCGGTTCCTCGACCTGCTCGCTGAGAGTTGCCGAAAGAACCTTGGAAAGCGGTCCGCCGACGTATTTGAACACCTTCGCCATATCGGTAATGACCCCGTCGATACGGAAATCGCCGTACATACGAATGTTGGTTATCTTAACAAGGCTTGCAGGGTAAACCTCGGTATCTGCAAACGAGAGCACCGATGCGGTCGCATATTCCTCCGCAATAGCGTTGCCGATAAACGCGGTGGAATGCTTCACGCCCACGCGGTTTGCCGAAACGGTAGGCAACGTGAACACGAAGAATGCGGTTGCGGGAACGCTCGCCGCAAGCAATACGGAAAACGCGGAATAAGCGTCGTAAATATCGCTGCCGAGCACGCTCATCGTAACGAAAAGCGCTGCCCCTGCGAAGAAAATAAGCGGAATCACAAAGTTAAGAACGTCTTCAAACTTGGTGCGTTTTTCGGTTCTTTCAACGAATCCGTCGATAAAGTGTGCGCGCTTTACGGTATAAATATCGCTGTCCTCAAAGAGGTATTTATAGAACTCGTCTGCCTCCTTCGTGCCGCCCGTAAGCTCGCAAGCGGTATACTTGGGGCGCTTGGAAGCGACGATTCGGAAGCAACGGTAATTCTTTTTTGCACACATCCAGCCCGAAACCGCGGCACAAAGCGCAGCGAATGCCGCAGGCAGGTTATAAAGCTTTAGGTCGGTAGCATAGGGGTTTCCGAAAAGAGTTACCAACGAATACGCCGCCGCAAAGAATATAGAAACGACAAGCAAGCTGTCGGTATTCAGTCTGAGCTTGAAAATGCCCGACAAGCCGTTTCGGATCGATCCGAGCATTGCGATAGCAATGAAAAAAAGAAGCTGAAGATCGATAAGTATGTAAATGATACCGTATCTTCCCTGCTTTGCGAAATCGCCGTGCAAATCACTGTCCTTGGAAGCGATCTCCAAAAACAGAATGCCAAGCGCAAGAATGCCGACGATTATAATGCGTATAAGCGATCTGCGCATACGCTTGCGGTAATAAGAAGCAATTTCGGAATTCTGCTCGCGCGAGGTATATTTTATGCGGTTTTCGGCATCGCGGCTTTCCTTTTCCGCTCTGCTCTTTTCACGGTTACGCTCTGCGATCTTCTTAAGCGTACCGTCCTCGTCATCCATCATTTCAAAAGCAAGACGGAGGTTGATATCGGTTTCATCAAGCTCCTCCTCGCCCATAAGCTCAAGCTTTTCATCGTCTGCGACAAAGCGCACCTGACCTTCGCTTTCGTTTTCGTTCTCGAAATGCATTTCGCGTTTTTCGAGCTTTTCGGTCAGCTGCTCGTAATCGGAATCGAAGCTTGCAACCTCGGCTTCGTCGATTTCTTCGTCAAAGCGAAGGGTATCGCCGAGAGGGAACATCTGCTCCTGAGTATACTCCTGCTTTTCGGGAACGGGCTCGTCGGAAAAACGGTTGAGCTTGATTCCCTCGGGCGGCTTTTTCTCAAGATCGGAAAAGGTGCGTGTGCGCGCATCGTTGATCATTTCGTAAAGCTTGTCAACGCGCTCGCTCTTTGCAGGCTTCTTTTCCTCGGCAAGATATCCCAGAAGCTCGTTGTTTTCGTTCTGCTCCGCAAGCTTCATACGAAGCTTTTGGGTATCGCTGAGCGTTTTATTTTCTTTTTTGGTACTGTACTGATCGATAAGCTCGGCAGTTTCGGCATTGATTCTTTTGGTAACCTTGGTGCGCTTCTTTTGGGGAGTCTCCTTCTCGGCAACAAGCGTCTTTTCCATTTCGGGCTTGCGCTCGGTCGCACCCACGTTCATATCGGCGTGGTTTTGCTCCTCTGCTTGACGAAGAAGCTCAAGTATATCCAAATTTTGCTTGCCATTATTAGAGCTCGGCATTTAGTTCACCTGCTTTTTTAGGTAATTATTTGGAGTTGCGTTGCTTTGCGGCCTCAAACATAACTATTGCGCCAGCATTTGATACGTTAAGCGAATTTACGGTGCCGTACATAGGAATTCCCGCAATGAAATCGCTTTCCTTCTTAAGGATGTCCGAAACGCCCTCACCCTCGCTGCCGAGGATAAGCGCGCACGAGCCGTTGAAATCCTGCTCGTAATAAGGTCTTCCGCCTGCTTCGACCGCCCATATCCAAACGCCGTTATCCTTAAGCGTTTTTACCGCGCTTGCAAGGTTAGAAACTCTTGCGATAGGCATTGCAAAAACCGCTCCGGCGCTTGATTTTGCAACCGTTCCGTTAACACCGACCGCACGTCTTTTCGGGATAATAACACCGTTGACGCCGGCACAGTTTGCACTACGGATAAGCGCGCCGAGATTGTGGGGATCGTTTATCGAATCGCAAATAAGGAAAAACGGCTTTTCGCCCTTTTGGGCAACGTTATACAAAAGCTCGTCGACAGTCAGATAATCGGTTTCGGCAGCAACGGCGATAACGCCCTGATGCACCAATCCGTCCGCAAGCTTATCGAGCTTTCTTTGATCGGTTTCAACCAAAGGAATTCGTTTTTCGGCGGCGCGTGCACGTATTACTGCAAGCACACCCTCCGACTGCTCGCTGCGGATATAGATCCTGTCAACGGTCCTTCCGCTTTTGAGCAATTCCATAACCGCGTTACGGCCTACAAAAAGTCCTTCGGGCGGTTGTTCGTTATTATTTTTTTTGTTATCTCTTCTATTATCTTTCATCGAACGTTTCCTTATTTTATAATCCTTAACATTATAGCATAAATATCTTGACGTGTCAATTAGATTGAACGTTTCCTTTGAAGAAATTGCGTTCCCTTTTTTATTGATTTTGTACAGTAAATTCGGATAGGCGTCGAAAACAAGAAAAGCGCAGACTACCGTTGGTTGATTCCGATTGACAGTCTGCCCGTCGAATGCTATCCTCGGATTAAACAATATCATTTGAAGGGAGCTGATCGTCATGTCTGCCGTTTCCCCGAAAAAGAACCGACCGATACACCACCAAATAAGGAGATACAATGATCAAAATAAAAGGAAAAAGGAACACCGCAACGGTATTTGCGGATAAGATCGACCGCGCGTCAAAAACGCAAATCGCCTCGCTCCTGCGCGAGGAGGCATATTCCGATTGCAGGATAAGAATAATGCCCGACGTGCATTCGGGCAGAGGCGTTGCGGTCGGCACAACGATGACGCTGTCGGGGCGGGTGAACCCTGCACTCATAGGCGTCGACATCGGTTGCGGAATGGAGGTCATCTTCCTTGAAAACCGCTTTGTCAACCTGTCGGAGCTCGACAACGCAATACATTCGCTAATTCCCTGCGGAGCGAAAATACACGCCGTTCCAAAGGCGTCGTTTGATTTCAACAGGCTGCTCTGCAAAGAAAGTGTCGACACCGAAAGGGCGCTTTTAAGTCTTGGTACGCTTGGCGGAGGGAACCATTTTATCGAGCTTGATATTACAAGCAACGGGGATTTGGTTCTTGTTATCCATTCCGGCTCGCGACAGCTCGGAAGCGACGTCGCGGCATATTATCAGGATCAAGCCTATAGATATCAGTGCAAAAGGCTCAGAAAAAGCACAAGACAAAGCTATTATGAAGCAAGAAGCGATGAATTTCACCGCGATGCACGCAAAAAGGACCTAAGCCGCTCGGTCGACATCAAGCGCGAGGATGCAATTCTAGAAGGTGCGTTGTTTAAAAGCTACCTCAACGATTTAAAAGAGGTGACCGACTTTGCCGACAAAAATCGAAAAACCATTGCGGAAATAATCTGCTGCGCTATGGATCTTAAGGTAAAGGAACGCTTTTCATCGGTTCATAATTACGTCGATACCGAGCACATGATATTGCGAAAAGGTGCAATATCGGCGCGTCGTGACGAGCGTGTAATAATCCCCTTGAATATGCGCGACGGAGCAATACTCGGCGTTGGTCTCGGCAATCCCGATTGGAATTTCTCGGCACCGCACGGCGCAGGTCGCATTTGCAGC
>JAFYON010000164.1 GCA_017560145.1 Clostridia bacterium
GCCGTCCGGACGTGGGAGCAGAAAAGGAGAGATGATAATGCGCAGATGGGTAGAACCGACATTCAAGGGACGCACGAATGGGGCGTTAAGTCCGTCGATCTCGACGGAGCCGACGCTGGCGGAACAAGCGATTGTCGCGGCATATAACGATACGCCGGGCGATCTCAAGGGCGCCGATTGCCCCAAGTGCAAAAATAAGGGCAATATTATGTTCTTTGACACGTTCGGTCTCCTGCGCGTTCGCGAATGCGAATGTATGGCGACACGTCGGAGTATGTGGTTGCTTGAAAAAAGCGGGCTGGACAAAACTCTTGACGTGTACTCGTGGGAGCGCTGGCAGACCGTTGAGCCGTGGCAGAAGATCGCCTACGAATGGGCGCGCAAGTATGCGGAAAGCCCGAACGGATGGTTTATAATGTCCGGACGCCCCGGCACCGGCAAGACACATCTCTGCACGGCGATCTGTGGAGATCAGATAAAGAAGGGCATACCGACGCGATATCTCGTGTGGCGCGAATTCGTCACGGCGGCAAAGGCGCTTGTGACCGATAGCGCCGAATATAAAGCGCTGGTCGACCCGTTCAAGCGCGTAAAGGTGCTTTATATCGACGATTTCTTTAAATCGGGCAGCGGAGAGGCGCCGACGGCGGGCGATAAAAACGTCGCGTTTGAGTTGATCAACGCGCGTTACGCCGATCCGGAGAAGATAACCATCATATCGACCGAATTGACGATGGAGAAGCTGCTGGATGTCGACGAGGCGATCGGCAGCCGCATTTATGAACGAAGCAAAGGGAATTATTTAGACATCAGCAAAAAACGGAATTGGAGATTGCAATGATTACAATACGTCAAACATTTCTTAAAAACGGCGTCGTGGTTTACCGAGAAAACAAAGACCATCCGTCAGATGCGCAGTTTACTATGACGTTGTGCCCCAAATGCGGCGAGGCATATGAGGCGGAATATCCGCACGTCTGCGAGGCAATCAATAGTTATCCGATAGAGGATACGGAAGGAGGAAATCGCAATGATTGAGATACACGCCAAGGCAGATTTAAACCATTTGGAAAACGGTGTCGAGCTTGGTCTTCACGGCGAAAATCCCGAGATTTTAACGCTTTTGACAATAATTATATGGGGAATCGAGAAGGAACGTGATTTGACGACGGACGAAATCCTTTTTATTCTGACAAGAACATTAAGAGAAACAAAAGAATGGGAGTGGGAAAATAATGCTTATCTGTCGTGACTGCGGACAGACCTTCGAGGAGGAGGAGGCGAAGACCGTCTCGGAGTACGCCGGAGAATATTGGGGCGCCCCGGCGCGTAGAGAATACTCCGTGTGCCCGTATTGCGGGTCGGAGGATTTTGAAAAAGCCGTGCCGTGCGAGATATGCGGAGAGTATTTCGATCCCGACGAGATTTATTATGCCGATAAATGGCGCATTTGCTTGGGCTGCAAGGATGAGATCGAGAAGAAATACCGCGAATGGACGCAGGAGATTGAAGCGGCGTTCTCGGGGACATTCGATAAAATCGAGCAGGCGGTCATCGGGGAGCTTCAAATGGACGGGGTGATTGATTGATGGATAACGAATTAAAGCCTTGTCCGTTCTGTGGAAGCCATCCCAAGTGGTGGTCTTGTGACCGCCTTATTCAGATAACTTGCGAACA
The DNA here is from genome assembly GCA_017560145.1 of Clostridia bacterium. Lineage (GTDB taxonomy): Bacteria > Bacillota > Clostridia > Oscillospirales > CAG-382 > Coliplasma. The sequence continues at coordinate 1,678 of JAFYON010000164.1, forward strand.
ATGTAAATATACTCGTTCGTTTCCGGGGTTAGTAGGAACGAAAAAGACAAAAGTCCC
>JAFYON010000019.1 GCA_017560145.1 Clostridia bacterium
GCTCAGGCAATGAAGGAGCAAAACATCGACTTTACCATCAAGCCCGTTGTTTGTGACGGTATTGAGGCATGCAAGATCGCACTTCTTAAGCTTGGTAAAGGTGTACTCGACGGTAACTTTATCGAGGGTATGGCATGTATCGGCGGTTGTATCGGCGGTGCAGGTTGTCTTACTCACGGCGAAAAGAACAAAGCCGAGGTTGATAAATACGGTCGCGAAGCGCTCGAAAAGAATATTACCGACGCTATCTCTGTATTAAAAATCAAATAATAAAAAAGCAGCAAACATAAAGGTTTGCTGCTTTTGTTTTTTGATTAACGGTAAATGCTTTAGTGCGCCGTGTCGAGCTTCTCTAAAAACGCATCGGCTTCTTTTCTCGTGCGGAAAACGACTACCTGCTTTTCGTTTTTATATTTCTCTAAAAGCTTGTGTATTTCGGGTAACTTGCTTGTGCGGAAGGATTCGATTTCAAGCTTAAAGGTCGGCGAAAGTTCCTTTTCAATCCATGGTAGATCGTAGCGGTCCTTGCCGAGTCTGTCTGTAGCTCCTTGTATACACATTTCCGTGGGCAGATCGAACAGAAAGACCGTGTCACATTGCTTAAGCCTCATCTCGATTGTACGGCTGTAATTTCCGTCGATAATCCACTCGTCCGTAGCGAATATTTCGAGCATCGCCTCGTCAAAGCTTTCCCGTGGGATGTGTGTTTTGTCGGGCTTGTGCCAAATAGCATCCAAGTGGTACAAGGGGAGTCCTGTCAGTTTATTTAATTTTAGCGCAAAGGTAGTCTTTCCGCTACCGGGACAACCGATCACTATAATTTTCTTCATAATTGCAATTGTTTGTGTTGTGCCTTTTTATGACTTTTTAATTGATATTTGTAAGAAAACGAACTCGGCTATAAGAGAAAACGTTATAAGGGATGCGACTAAAGAGTAAAATTCTATACCGTAAATTAAAGAACCGAGCGAAATGACAGCGGCAAAAATAAGAAAATAATTTGTTACACTTAATATTACGCGGTTGCCTTTTATGAAGTAAACTGTAAGTAAAACTAAAACTGTACACGTCAAAAAAGCTGTAATTAAAGGCGAGAAATTTGCGTATCCAAATGGGACCATACTAAAATAAGAGTATGTATTTATAACAACGTCTGTCGGGGAGGATGCAAAGACACACACCGCGCCATAAGGTAAAATTTCCAGAATAAGAGTTATAATCGGGAGTAATAAATATAAAAATCTCTTCTTCACGATTAGCCTCCATGAAAATATAGGTGTTATTTATATTTAAATGTATTATAACATAAATTATATTAGTTTTCAAGAGACGTAATATATGCAAAAAGAAAACAGCAAGCATTAAAGCTTGCTGTTTTTGGTGCGGGTAGCAGGACTTGAACCTGTACGAGTTGCCCCACTAGAACCTGAATCTAGCGCGTCTGCCAATTCCGCCATACCCGCGTTTTCGGCCGCGAACGACCGAGAGTTATTTTATATCAGATTTGTAATTTTGTCAAGTGTATTTCTCAATGTCGGCATATATTGCCTTGTAGGGAAGACATCCGTAAAATCTGTAAAGATATCTGTCGATATCAGCATATTCTTTAAAGCCGACGTGAGGTTCAAACGGTACACCGCCGTCGAAAATTATCATCGTGGGGATTTCTGTAATGCCGTAATCGACAAATAACTCGGGGACGTAATCGATATCGGCTCTCGCGGTAATCAATTTACCGTCTAGCTTTTCTCCGTATTCTTCCATAAGGTTGAAAAGCATACGGCTCGAGCTGTCCCACATCGCACCAAATGCGACGAGAACGGGCTTTTCGGCTTGTAATATTGCGCTTTCAAAAGCAAGCATATTTACCGGTAACGGTCTCATAGTAATCCTCTTATCCGTGAGTTTCTTCTATGTGATGAACGTAATCAAGCGTTGTTAACGCTTCGATTATCTCGTGGTGGGTTTTGTATTTTTTAAGCTCCTTGCTTTGGATGGAAACGGCGACGGTATAAACACTCAAACCTGAATTAAGATAAGCGGGGTTTGATTCGATATCGTCGATTGCAAGGCCTAATTTTCTGATTGTTGTAACAAAATCCTGAAGGTGGGCACTGCTTTTCAATTCAAGATGAAATTCAAAATGATTCGATCTGTTTTTAAGAAAAACTTCAAAAGCAGGGAAGAACATAAGGCAGCAAAGTAAAGCCGCAAATGCGATCAATGTTACCGTATAAAGACCTGCGCCGAGTGTAAGACCTATAATACCGGATGCCCAAAGACCTGCAGCAGTGGTAAGACCTTTAATCTGACTTCTAGAGCTATAAAGCATCGAATTTACGCTTATGGTAGAAACACCAATGATTGATGCAGCAGAGAACAGGTAAAGATTGCTTTCGCTAGCCGACGTAACGAACGTATCAAGTATCATAGCCAAGGTAGAAGCGAGTGAAACAAGCATAAAGGTTCTGAGACCCGCTGAATGGCGCTTGCTTGAACGTTCGCAACCTATGATGGCAGAGAGTAATACCGAAAGAAAAACTCTCAGCAAGACCGATTGAAGGTTTAATTCCGATGCCCAAGCTCCGAAGAGTGTGGAAATCGGATCATTTATAAGTAAATTCATGGTTTCTCCTTATCTGCGACGGAAACGTCCAAACCGCGCAAAATTGCTTTGATTATCATAATGCTCTTCAGCGGCGCTGGTGAATGCGTTTTCGTCTTCATTTACAGTGTGAGGCGGAAGCTCTTCTTGGATTTTGTTGATGCGTTCAATAAGAATATCAACCTCGCTTTTTTTGTTTCCGCTTTCGTCGACCTCGTTAACGTTAACAAGGTTTTCTATTTTCTCCGAGTAGGAACCCGAAAGGTGTAGCGATAGCTTAGCACATACTGGTCCGACAAGCTCATATAGAATGCTTGAAGCAAGAATAATTGTATTCAAAGCATCGCCGGTCTCTCCGCCAAGCGTACGAGCTCCCAAGGCAGCAAGACCAATTGCAACGCCTGCTTGAGGTATGAGTGCAAGACCGAGATAATTGCGGATGCTTGCAGGCTTTTTGCACACTAAGCAGCCAAGAAACGCACCGCCGTATTTGCTGACAATTCTTGCTATGAAATAAACGATGCCGACTGTTAACAAAGAAACTGTTCCAACTGTCGAAGATTGACCGAACAAGGCAGTTAAATCGAAGTTGGTACCCGAACGGACAAAAAATAGCAACAAAATCGGGGGATTGAAATAGTTAAGCTGCTTGAACAGCTTGTCGTCTTCGGTAATATTGAAATATACAGTACCAATTGACATACATCCCAAAAGAGGAGAGATATCAAGCGTAACGCATATTCCGCAGAACGCAAACAGAAAAGCAATCATTATTATCAGACGGTTGTCGGTAGATCGCTTGTTTTGCAATAGCGGCTTCATCAAAATGCCAAATACACAACCAAGCAAAAGCACTCCGATGTTTGTCGCCATCGGAATCAATACGTCGGTGACGTTAAATCCGCTTCCGGAAATTGAGGCCGATGCAACCGAAATAGCGACACTATATGCAAGAAGACCGACAATGTTGTCAATTGCAACTACCTGCAAAAGTGTATCGACAAAATCGCCCTTTGCTCCGGTTTGACGAATCGTCATCATCGTAGAAGCGGGTGCGGTTGTCGCCGCTAATGCGGACAGTACAATTGAAAATGTCAAGCTTAGCTTTAAAACACCGTAGGCTAATGCGAAAATCGCTGCCGATGCAAAGCAAGCTTCAAAAAGTGTGATCAATATCACCTTAGGCCCGTTCTTTTTAAGCGAAGAAAAACGGAAAAATTGTCCCGTGCTAAACGAAATAAACGCCAACGCGATATCAGACAAAAAATCCATTCCGTCAATAACTGTTTCGGGAATAAAATCCAAACAGAACGGTCCGATAAGTATACCTGTTATTATGTATGCCGTTACGTTCGGCAATTTTAGTCGCTTGGTAATTCTCGTCATCAAAAATGCCAAAAACAGCATTAAAGAAACCGAAATAATTACGGCGGCAGAAGGGGAAGACGCTTCTGCTTTTTTAACGAACTCTGTCAACATAACGTCTCCTCCTTTAATATTTGAGTCTAACTGTTTTCATTTTCTTCCAATCGTTTTTTTGCAACAGAAAGCATAAGCTTGATACGGTTTAATTGGTTTACCTCGCTCGCGCCGGGGTCATAGTCGACTGCAACTACGTTTGCGTTCGGATAAACCTTTCTTAGTTGTTTGATAACACCCTTGCCAACAACATGATTGGGCAAGCAAGCAAACGGCTGAATACAAACGATATTGGGAACACCGCTCGAAATTAACTCTGCCATTTCTCCCGCAAGGAACCAACCCTCGCCATATTGGTTACCAATAGAAAGTAAAGGCCTTGCAAGGTCGGCAACCTTTTCAATAGGCATAGGCGCTTCAAAACGTTTGCTGTTTTCCAAAGCCTCCAAAGCGGTCTTTCTGACCATTCTGATAAGCTTGATAGCGGAATTTGCAACAAACGCACTGAATTTACCTGTTCCCAAAAATTCGCTCTTGTAGCCCAAGTTGAAGAAGCTATAATTCAAGAAGTCCATCAGCTCGGGAACAACTGCTTCTGCGCCTTCACTTTCAAGAAGGTCCACAAGGTGGTTGTTAGCCAAGGGCATATACTTAACAAGAATTTCGCCAACAATACCAACGCGCGGCTTTTTAAGATTTTCGTCAATCGGCAAATTATCGAAATCGTCGACAATGCCCTTGCATATCTTTTTAAAACCAAGCTCGGCATTAAATCCGGTTTGTTCCTTCCCATCCTTCATAAATCCAAAGTGAAGTGAGCCCTGTGCTCCAAAGCCAAACAAAAACACACCGAAAACATACACTCTGAAATCCTTACCGTCAGGAACAAGATTTTTGTAGCCTATATCGGTATTTATTATTAATTTGTCGCCTAGGGAAAATTCCCATTTCAAGCTTCCTGTTCCCTGCTTAACCATAGATTTTGTAACTCCAAGGGAGCCGCCTTCGGTTTTAAAACAGGGGGGAACGCCTTTTCCAAAATCAAAAATTGTCATATATTATCACCTTTGTTACTGCTGTTTGATGTCTTTTATTCAGATTTTTTTAATTTACAAGACATCTA